>NZ_JBWKCA010000006.1:0-435366 GCF_056436715.1 Streptomyces sp. NPDC043176 | reverse complement strand
GCACCGGGAAGTTCGGCAGTGGGGTTCCAAGCCAGAGCAGACGCAGGACGGGCAACGGGGCTGGCTGCCGAAGAGTGGCGCTGTCACAGGCCACCAGCAGTACAAGCAGTTCGCAGTGACAGCAGTACGCAGTTCCCGCTTGGCAAGTGATTGATCCAGAGGGAAGAACGGAGGAACGAAGCACCATCGGGATCGCCCGGGCGAAAGTCTCGAGCCCGGGTACCGCAGGACATCGATAGCGAGGTGGTCTCCGGTCAAGCAACCGCGATCCCCGCACGCCCGACAGCATCCCCGTCGGGTACGCGGACACAGAAGGCCGGCGCGGTATCAGGGCCGGCACGTGGTGTAGAAGTTCCTTCGGGGCCCTGGTGCCAGTACGGCACCAGGGCCCCTCCACGCGTTTCAGAGAGAGGTGCAGATGACGGCAGACGACTCCTACGGCCGTCTCGACGACGACGACTACCCCGCCTACACCATGGGCAGGGCCGCCGAGATGACCGGCACCACCCCCGCCTTCCTGCGAGCCCTGGGCGAACACCGCCTGATCATCCCGCTGCGCTCCGAGGGCGGCCACCGCCGCTACTCCCGCTACCAGCTGCGCATCGCCGCCCGCGCCCGCGAACTCGTCGACCAGGGCACCCCCATCGAGGCCGCCTGCCGCATCATCGTCCTCGAGGACCAGCTCGAAGAGGCCCAGCGCATCAACGCCGAATACCGCCGCGCCGCCGAGACGGCCGGGCCGTCGGCAGCAGCCTGAGCCGATGCGTGCCCGTCGGACACCGGCGGGCCCCGCGCACGGATGTAGGCGTTTCCTGTGGTGACGGCGTGTGCGGACGTGTACCGTCCCCGTTAGCTGTCGTGGTTCGGAAGTTCCCTTTGCCCACGCTCCAGGCGTGGGCTTTTTGCTGTGCTGTGCCGCAGGAACCAGGGCGATCACCTCCGCCTTCCGCAGGGTGCGGGAGGCGTTCATCGACTGGAAGGCATCAGACATGGCTAGCGGAACTGTGAAGTGGTTCAACGCGGAGAAGGGCTTCGGCTTCATCGCCCAGGACGGCGGCGGCCCGGACGTCTTCGCCCACTACTCGGCGATCAACTCCTCGGGCTTCCGTGAGCTCCAGGAGGGCCAGAGCGTGACGTTCGACGTCACCCAGGGCCAGAAGGGCCCCCAGGCGGAGAACATCACCCCCGCCTGACCTCACCCCGCCGGCGGAACCGGGGGCACCGAACTCCAGGCGCACTGCTGCTTCGCGCGCGCCGACCGAGTGCCCCCGGAACGCGCTCATGGCCCAGCCGATGACCCGGCACAAGCCCCGCCGCGGGGCTCCTGCGACTCCCCAGCCGCGTCTCCGTGTCCCCATCCGCTGTCGCGGTCCGTGCGCGTTCCCTCCCTGCCGCGTACGCCACTGTCCGGCGCACCGTGAAGCCGACCGCACCCGCAGGCCGCCCGCCTGAAGACCTTCACCGCCGCTGCGGCTACCCCGCGGTTCCGGTGATGAGGACGGCAGCGGTGGTCCGGACCCGGACGTCACTCGTGGCCGCGACGGTCACGGCGTCCCGGACGGCCCGGGCGACTTCCAGGGGATGGCGGCCGGGTACGACCGCGAGCTGGACCTGAACGTGTCGGGCGGGCGGATCGTCCTGGTGCGTCACCCTGACGGGGTGGCCGCCCAGGGGGGCGGTGAGGCGGGCGACGCCCGGCACGGCCGACGCGACGTCGGCCAGCTCTCCGGTCGGACCCCGCAGAGGTGCTGTTTCGGTCGCGGGGGCCGCGCTTCGCGTGGGCGCATTCCGGGACGGGGGCGTCATGACGTTCTCCGCGGTCCGCGGTCCTCCGTATGACTCCGGGCCTTCGTGGAGGTCCGTGACGCGCAGATCGACTGTCGCAGTACTCAGGCCGAGCTCTTCGTCGGCCGCCTTGAGCAGGGTCGTCCTCAACTGTTCGGCGGCTTGAGGTACGGGCCGTGTCACGGACCCGGTGAAGGCCGCCTCGATCCTGAGCGGGCCGGGCGGGAGCGCGCCGGCAGGCGGGCGAACGGCCGGTTCGAGCACGGGTTCGTGCGGGACCGGTCCGATGCGCATGCTCTCCAGTCGAATGCCGGGAACCCCGGCGGCCCTGCGCCAGAGAGCCCGGACGGCAGCCTGTTCGGTGATCCACGTGCCGTCGTCCGGCCCTCCGAGCGGCAGCAGCCGGACCAGGGTGAGCCGACCGCGTACCGACTGCATCAACGCCTCGGTCTTCACCTCTGCCACCCTCTCCCTCGACTCACGACGACCGAATAAAACGGTCTATGGCGAATATAATTCGTATAAGGGGTGCACGGCTGACTTCTCGAGGGAGGAGTGCCTGATGACTGAGCACACCGGCGCAAAATACGGCGGCGCGCCCGGTTCTCGTGGCCGGACATCCATCGCCGACGTGGTGGTGGAGAAGATCGCCGGGATGGCGGCACGGGACGTGCGGGGTGTCTACGCCCTGGGCAGCGGGTTCGCGCGCTCGATGGGGTCCATGCGGGAGCGGATGCCTGGCGCCGGTAGTGGCAAGTCCGTCACTCGCGGGGTCAGCGTCGAGGTCGGAGAGGTGCAGACGGCCATCGATCTGGAGCTCGTCGTCGACTACGGCGTCTCGATCACGGACGTGGCCGGGGCGGTGCGGGAGAACGTGATCTCCGCGGTGGAGCGGATGGCGGGTCGGGAAGTCGTGGAAGTCAACATCACGGTCGGTGATGTGAAGCTGCCCGAGGAGGAGGACGAGGAGGACGAGGGACAGGAGCGGCAGCGGATCCGGTAGCCGGACGGAGTCGGCCACCGGGTGAAGGAGCGTGTGATGAGCAGATCCGGGGTGGGTCTGGCCGCCGGAACGGCGCTGGGTTTCGCCGCGTACTTCGGTGGCTTCTGGGCCTTCTTGCTGGTGCTGGTGCTGGGTGTTGTCGGACTCGTGGTCGGGAGTCTGACGGAAGGCGATCTCGAACTTGGTGACTTCGTCCGCCGCCGGGACGATCGGCAACGTATTCGGGACGACCAGCGCCGGGCACCGAGAGACTGGCGGCAGTGACCGGGGAAGCCGATGGGCTCCCGGCCGTGCCCCGCCGGGAGCGGGGTGCGGCCTCGGTCGCCGACCGGGTCGTCGCGAAGATCGCCGCCCGGGTGGCGCGCGAGGCGCTGATTCGTTTCACCGAGCCGTCCGGTCACGTGCCCCCTGGCCACCGCACACCGCACGTGACGGCGGTGGTGCGGAGGGCGCCGGAGAGGAACGGCCCGGAGAGGGCAGGCGGTCCTGCCGGGAGCCGCCCGGTGTTCGGGCAGGTGCGGATGCGCATCGCCGTGGAACTGGGCTATCCGTCGGACATCGGGGCGCAGTGCGCGGCAGTGCGCCGAGAGGTCACCGAACGAGTCACGGCATGGGCCGGTGTGGAGGTGTCCGACCTCGTGGTGGCCGTCGAAAGGCTGCACTCGGCCCACTCCCGGCGGACAGGACGGGAGAGGGTGAGATGAGCGCGCACACGGGGCGGCAGCTGCCCGGCGGCAGCGACCTCACCCCGGAGCCCGCGAAGACGGATTCCTCCGCAAGGCGCCCGGACACCGGCGCGATACCGACAGGCCGTGCATCGTCGCGTCGTTTCTGGTCCGCGCGGCGGGTTCCTGCGGTCATGGTGGCTCTGCTGTCCCTCGCAGCCGTCGGGCTGCTCCTGTACGACGTGGTCTCGGTGCGGGCGGGTCGGCCCGGGACGGGCTGGCGACGCCGGCTCGCGGACGAGCTGGCCACGCGGCCGCTGGACGACGGCTGGGTGATCGTCGGGGCCGCGGTGGCGATGGCCCTCGGCCTGTGCCTCGTCCTGCTGGCGGTGACACCGGGACTGCGCGGACTGCTTCCCATGCGGCAGCCCCCCGGCACCCGAGGAACAGGCGAGGTCCGCGCCGGACTCGATCGCCGAGCGGTCGCCCTGATCCTGCGTGACAGGGCCGTACGGGTGTCCGGTGTGGAGTCGGCTCGGGTCGATGTCGGTCGCCGGAAGATCAAAGCTCGGGCGCAGGTGCATTTCCGCGATCTCGACGAGGTCCGTGCCGACCTCGATGCCGCGCTGGGCGAAGCCGTGGCGACCCTGGGTCTCGCCCGGCGCCCCTCGCTGACCGTCCATGTCCGACGCCCCAAGAAAGGCTGACGCCGATCCCGATGATCAAGACAGTGAACCGGGTGCTGCTGGGGCTGCTCGGCCTCGGGTTGTTCGCTCTGGGCGGCGGCGTGCTCCTGGGCGGCCTGGACCTGCAGCGCCGATGGGGTTTCGACGTGCCGGGCTGGTGGCCCTTCCGCGGCCCGGCCGATGTCGTCCTGGGCGACGAGGGACGTCTGCGGTGGCGGGCGGAAGGATGGTGGTGGCCGACCGTCATCGCTGTGCTCGCCGCGCTGCTGGTGCTGCTGCTGTGGTGGCTCTGGACCCTGCTGCGCAGAGACCGGCTGCACCAGGTCCTCGTCGACAGCCGGGACGGTACGGCGGCCCGGCTCGACGGTCGCGCCCTGGAGGACGTGACCGAGGAAGAGGCGCGAGCCACGGACGGAGTCGCGCGGGCTCGGGTGCGCCTGGGGGGCCGGCGTACCGCCCCTGTCGCGCGAGTGCGGCTGTGGCTGGAGCCGCACGCGGAACCGGAGCGGATCCTGGACCGGCTCGACCGGGACGCGCTCGCACACGCGCGGGACTCGGCGGGCCTGGACCGTCTCCCGTCGGAGGTCGACCTCCGGGAGGTCCGTCACCGCGCCCATCGGGTCGACTGAGAATTCCCCGCCGCGTCCGGGGCCGGAATCCCACCCGCCGACTCCCGGTCGCCGCGGCCGTCCCGTCACACCTGATCGGCTTGCCGGTCGGACGGCTTCTGTTCCTGCCCGCTGGAAGCGGCACGACCAGCCTGACGACCCGACAGGCCACCCCGACGGGTTGCGCCTAGGCTGGAATCAAGGTACCTGCGAGGCTGGAGGTCACCATGATCATTCTCGGGGTCATCCTGCTCGTCATCGGGTTCGTGGCCGGCATTTCCATCTTGTGGACGATCGGAATCATCCTGGTCGTGATCGGGGTGATCCTGTGGATCCTCGGGGCGCTCGGTCACGCGGTCGGCGGACGCCGTCATTACTGGTAGGCGACTCGACTCCGAGCCGCCGCAGTCCCCGTATTCGGGCTTCGCCGGCCGCCCTGCCACAGGGAGGCGCAGTGCGATGCTCCTCCTCCTGATTCTTCTCGGCAGCGCCATGGCCCTGATCGTCATCGGCGCCGTCGTGGACGGAATGCCGCACCTGCTCTCCACCGGGGTGCTGCTTCTCGTCGTCGCCGTGCCGTACCTACCGGTGCGCTCGGTACTGCGCTCGCGCCGAGGCAGGCCCCCCGCGCTCTGACGGCAGGGGCCGACCTCGCGCGGACCTCCGGACGGCCGGCGAGTGGGCGAGGCGGCCCGCGCCTCGACCGCTCAGTGAGCGGCGAGGAAGACGGCGATGGAGTGGGCGGTGAAGGCCGCGACGGTCAGGGCGTGGAAGACCTCGTGGAAGCCGAACCATCGGGGCGAGGGGTTGGGGCGCTGGAGGGCGTAGACGACCGCGCCCGCGCTGTAGAGAAGCCCGCCGGTCACGATCAGGAAGACCACCACCCCCTGGTCCCCAGGTGCCGAGGTGGTAGACGGCGCTCGTCCCGAACAGCAGCCAGGCCGTGACGCGGTACACCGCGCAGGCGAGCACGGCCTGCGGTGTCCCTGCCAGGCATACGAGGACAATGCCCGCGGCCAGCGACGCGGGGACCATGCCGGCATGGAGCCGGCCGCGCAGCCTCGGCTTGATCGGCTCCACCAGGTCGGCCGCCCGCTCCACCAGATCGGCCACCGGGCGGGAACCCTCGGCCGCCCCGCCCCGGTGCGGTCCCGAGGAAAGGCCGGCACTGCGGGCTTGGGCGGCTTGCGGACCACCGAGCGCTGTCGGTGTTGCGCGGGCCATCGGTCCTCACGGAACCGGTGAGGGGGCGCGCCTCGCCGCCCGGAATGATGCCGACGGTCCGCAGGAGAGCGAAGCGGGCCACGTAGCCGTCGCCCCGCAGGAGGGCTTCGAGGACACTTGTAAACGTGCTCTGACCCGCCACTCCCGTCCCGGCCGACGGTGCGCTGTTCAGTCGCGCTGTCCAGTGGGGCCCGGCACATGGAGGTGCCAGATATGGAGCGCAGTCAGGACAGTCCGGCTCGGCCCAAGTCGCGGGGGCGCCGGGTGGCCGACAGTCGTGCGGTGGAGGTCGCGTCCAGGGTCGGGCTCTGCGCCCGGGGAGCGATCTACGTGCTGGTGGGGATTCTGGCCGTGCGGATCGGCCTCGGCAGCGACAGCGGCCAGGAGGCCGGCCTGTCCGTCCTGCCGGCCGCCTTGCGGTACGACCCCGACCGGGCCATGGGCCTGGACGAGACCTTGCGCTCGTTCGCCGCCACGCCCGCAGGGCCTGCCCTGCTGATCGCCGCCGCTGTGGGCCTCCTGCTGTTCGGCCTCTCCTCGTTCTGCGAAGCCTGCTGGCGCAAGGCCGCCGAGCACGGGACTCCGGCGGAACAGCCGACCGGGGCCGCGGGCCCGGGGGCACGTCCCGGTGCGCCCTAGCAAGAGGAACTCGTCCGGCGGCGTGGGCCGTTCGTCTCCGTTCGGACGGTTGCGCCGCACCTCCCGACGTGTGCGGGCCGGACGCCGTTGGATCCGGGTGCGCGATCTCGACCTGTGGCAGCGTTCGCTGGGCTTCGCGGCGCTCGGGTTCCTCACACTCGTACCCCTGCTGATCGTCGTATCCGCCGCGGATCCGGCGAGCGGGCGGGGATTCGCGCAGTGGCTGGGGGACGGGCTGGGCGTATCGACGGCCGCCAGGGAGGACATCGAGCGGTTGTTCGCTCTGCCGGGCCAGACCCTGCGGACCACGACGGCGTTCGGCCTCGCGGTGCTCGCCGTGTTCGGGGCGTCGTTCGGGGCGACGGTGCAGAGCGGCTACGAGAAGGTGTGGGATCTTCCTCCGGCCCGCTGGTGGGCCAGGTGGCGGCACGTGGTGTGGCTCGCCGTCCTCATCGGATTCCTCTTCCTGTCCGCCGTCACGCCACTGTGGCGCGCGGCACCGGCCCGCGAGGTGATCACCACGCTGAGCGGCGTCCTGTTCTTCTGGTGGTCCCAGCGGATGCTGCTCGGCGGCCGGGTCCCCTGGCCCGCCCTGCTCCCCGGTGCGGTGACCACCATGGCCGGGCTGCTCGGCCTGCGAGTCTTCTCCCGGCTCGTCTTCTCACCGCTGATCGCGTCGAGCGCCGTCACCTACGGCCCGATCGGAACCGTCCTGGTCATCCAGTCCTGGCTCGTCGGGGTCGGCGTCGTCTTCTTCGGCGGCGCGTTGACCGGCCGTCTCCTCCACGAGGAGCTCCCCCGCCTGGCGCATGCCCTGAAACGGCGAAGATGAGGTTCCGCCCTCCGTGATCTGCGGCACGGGCAGGTGGAGCGCAGACGATCGGCCGCGGCGAACACGACGCGGCCGATGATCAGCAGACAGACCAGTCCTTCGGCGACCGCGCCGATGATGCCCAGCACGATCGCGTCCATGAAGAAGACATCTCGGCCCTGCAGCCGAGGCCGCTCGGCACCATGCCCCATCCGTGCCCTTCGGAGCGGTGAACAGCGGTCGGCACGGGTATCGACGGACCACCGAAAGGAGCCGCAAGGAGGGGTGTTTCCCGAGGTCGGACACCTTGTGATCGGCGTCGGCTCCGGTGATGCCCAGGCTTATGGCGCGGGTTCGATTCCCGTCACCCGCTCTTCACACGAAGCCCCAGGTCAGCGACCTGGGGCTTCGTCGTTTTCCGGGCCTGTCAGTTTTCGCCGCGCCCTTCATGTGCCCCGACCCGCAGGAGCGCCCTGCCCAGAAGGTCTTCGGCGCGCCACGGGCACTGCCTGCGCGCAGGGGCGTCCCCCTTTGCGGGAGACGCCCCTTCTGTGACCGGTGGTAAGCGATGCGCGCATCACGCCGTTTCGCCGCCACGAGCGGGCTGCCGACGCCGAAACGGCGTGCGCCGCGAGGACTGTGCACGGCGTCGGCCAGGCGTGGAGGGCCCCGGAGGACGACTCCACCGGCCCTCACGCACCTGCCCTGGCGACCGCTTCACTGTGCGGGAGGCTTCTGCGTGCCGGCGGCGCCGCGCACCTCCTCGGCGGTGTCCCGGCCGACCCGACGCAACTCGTCGGCGGTTTCCTCGCCGGCGCTCTGCGCATGGTCCGTCGTGGTGGAGACGGCTTCCTGCGCAGTGGACTTCACCGATTCCATGGCTTGGGCGGCCGGCTCCCGGAGCCCTTCCTTGACCTCCTGGGCAGCGTGGACGGCCGTCTGCTTGACCGGTTCCAGCAGCTCCTCGGAGTGCTCCCGCAGCCGCTGCCCCGCGCGCTCCTCGGCCTCGGTGGTCGGCAGGAGGGCGGAGGCGAGCATGCCGGCACCGAAGGCGATCAGCCCTGCGGCCAGCGGGCTGCCCTCGGTCTGCCGCTTGATCTGCGACGGCGCCTGCTGGACGGCCTCTCGCACGTTGCCGCCGGCTTCCCTCGCCGTTTCCGTGATGCCGTCCGCGGCCTGGCCGAGGCTCCCCGCCGTTCCGTGCGCCGCATCCTGTGCCGTGCCCATCACACGCTCCTTTACCCCACTCACCTGGTGACGCATCGAACTCACCTTGCGGCGGGCGACCTTGCGAGGGGTCATCCTGTCCGCCAGGAGGTCCACGTTGCGCGCCAGATGAGCCCGCCGGTATTCCACGTCGTTCCTCAGCTCGTCGGGTGTCGTGCCCATCGGGCGTCCTCCTTCAGGGTCTCCATGGTCTGTTCGGGCTTCAGATTGACGGTGCGCAGACGCTTGCGGCCCATGAAGTACAGAACCGCGCCCACAGCCGCCCACACGGCGGTGACGATCAGCGCCGCCCAGGCGAGGTCCATCACGTTGGCCAGGGCGAACACGACGGTCAGGCTGCCGAGCAGCAGCACCAGATGTCCGGCGTAGCCGGCGCCGCCCAGCATTCCGACCGCCTTGCCGGCCTTGGTGGATTCCTGTTTGATCTCGGCCTTCGCCAGCTCGATCTCGTCCCGGACCAGCTGGGACAGGTCCTGGCCGATCTCGCCGATCAGGTCACCGATCGACGGTTCGGAAGGCGCCGAGGACGCTTCTGGAGCGGGCGGAGCGGGCCGCTCTTGGAAGGAGAGAGCCATGGTCACGCTCCTCCGTACGACGGCGAACCCGCAGGCGGATAGGACGGCGGGGCGGGAGTCACGTGCGGAGGCTGGGACTGGCCGTAGGTGTCGAGCGGGTCCTCGTAGCCTTCCGGGATGCCGCTACGGCCGGGAGTGGGAAGCCCGGCGGTGCCGGGTTCACCGGAGGGGCCGGTCGCCGTCGTGGCACCGCTGTCGCCCGAGCCGGTGTCCGAGGAGGCGGCCGCGCTGATGCCCTTTCCGGCGCGCGCGACGACGAAGCCGGCCAGTGCGGCGCCCGCCAGAAAGACCCCCGGGCGGCGGCGCGCGAAATCCTGCAGGTCGCTGATCAGCCCGTCCGGGCCCCGCTGTTCCACATGGGCCGCCATCTTCTGGCCGTTGTCGGCCACCTGCCGGGCCATGCTCGCCACGGTCGAGTCCGGCTTGCCGCCGTCGCCCAGCTCGCGCAGCTCCTGCGAGAGCCGACGCACGTTCTCCGCCAGGCGCTGTGTCTGGGTCTCGGCCTGTCCTGTCAGCTGGGTGCGCAGCTCCCCGACGAGGTCCCGGGCCTGCGCAGTGGCCTCGCCGACGACGTTGGCCGTCTGTTCCTTGGCCGTACCGCCCACCTCGGCGGCCTTGGCGCCGACGAGGGCGGCGCCCTCGCCGGCCTTGTCCTGAACGGTGTGTGCTACTGCCGTCTTGGTGTCTTCCTGCTGACGGCTCACATCCTGGAAGTCACTCAAGGCTCCTCCTCGGTCGATCGATGGGTCGGACCGTTTCATCGGGGCGCCTGCCCACGTTCTCGCCAACCATCCCGGCAGGGCGCGTGTACCTGCGACGGAGAAGAACGGCCCCACGGAAAGGCGCAGCACCGGGACGCAGGGCGCCCAGCCGTGTCCCGCACTCGGCACGATCCAGGAGACGGGTCTTGACCGGCCCTTCTCCTCACGGCATGCGGATGTCCGTGCCACCACGTGCCGGTAAGGACGGTTGACAGAAGTCAACAGGGGGCTCGGCCAGCCAGCCCGATCACGGCCGTCGACGAGCGTTCCCACGGGTCAGGCCGTGCACAGCAGCACCACGGACATCGCGACGACGACCACGCCGGCCGGCGCCGGCGGTGCGGCCGAGGTGCCCACGAGCCGCCGTGGGGTCAGGTCAGGGGCATCGGTGGCGAGCGGCTGGACCGGAGCGTGCACGGCCGCGGGTGCGGCAAGGGCGTGACGGGCGGACATGAGGTGCGCCTTCTCCTCGTACGACTCCTGCCTCTGGAGGTCGCCGCTCCTCTGCGCCGGGCCTGCGGCCGGTCGTCCCGCGTAGGGACGCACTTCGCGCTGTCGCCGGTGGCGTACGCGGCTACCGCGGGCGCGGCAGGAACCGCGCGAGTACCGCGGGCGCGGTAGGCGGTCGGTCGTCCACGAGCGGGACTCGCCCGCGGCGGCATCTGGCTAGGGTGCGCGCATGGGCAAACGACGGTTCGGTGTGCCGGCTGGTGTCGGGGACTGGGCGATCGCCGTGGGCGTGGCGGCGCTGATGCTGGGCGACGGGTGGTCCGGGGAGCACCCCGGCACGGGGCCCGACCTGCTCGGCTACGCGCTGCTGGCGGTCGGCGGCCTGGCGCTGGCCGCGCGCCGCAGGGCTCCGGTCGTCGTCCTGGCCGTCACCGGGCTGTGCGCGGTGGGCTACCAGGCGGCCGGGTTCGACGTGCTCACCGTCGCGTACCTGGTCGCGGTGTACGGCGCGGTGCGGGCCGGGCACCGCGCCCTGGTGGTGACGGCGTCCGCGACCCTGCTGGTGGCTCTGCAGCTCACCGCCCTGGTCTTCCGCGACGGGCCCGTGGGCGAGGTGTCGGTGCAGGCCCGCGGCACCCTGGAACTCGCCTGGCTCATCGCCTCCTTCGCCGCGGGGGAGGCCGTGCGGCAGGCGGAGCAGCGGGCGGAGGAGGCCGAGCGCACCCGCGAGGAGACCGCGCGGCGCCGCGCCGACGAGGAACGGCTGCACATCGCCCGGGAACTGCACGACTCGCTCACCCACCAGATCTCCGTCATCAAGGTGCAGTCCGAGGTCGCCGTCCACGTGGCCCGCAGACGCGGCGAGAACGTGCCGGAGGCGCTGCTGGCGATCCAGGAGGCCGGACGTGAGGCGAGCCGGGAGCTGCGCGCGACCCTGGAGGCGCTGCGCGACGACGACACGGCCCCGCCACGCGGGCTCGCCGACGTACCGGAACTGGTGGAGCGGGCCGGCCGGACCGGCCTGGAGGCGACGCTGACGATCGAGGGGCGGCGGCACGACGTGCCGGCCGCGGTGGGCCGGACCGCCTACCGGATCGTCCAGGAGTCGTTGACCAACGTCGTCCGGCACGCCGCCGCCACCACGGCATCGGTCCGGATCGACTACCGGCCCGACGCCCTCGCGCTGCGCATCGACGACGACGGCAAGGCCACGCCGGACACCGCCCCCGTGCCCGGCGTCGGGCTGCTCGGCATGCGCGAACGCGTCACCGCCCTCGGCGGCCTCCTGCGCGCCGAACCGCGCGGCGAGGGCGGCTTCACCGTCCGGGCCGAACTCCCCGTGGAGCGAACGTCGTGATCCGAGTCCTGCTGGTCGACGACCAGCCGCTCATCCGCAGCGGATTCCGCGCACTCCTCGGCCTCGAGGACGACATCGAGGTGGTGGCCGAGGCCGCCGACGGCAAGGAGGGCCTGGAGCTCGCCAGGGAACACCTGCCCGACATCGCGCTCATCGACATCCAGATGCCGGTCGTCGACGGCATCGAGGCGACCCGGCGCATCGCCGCGGACCCGGCCCTGGCGGGGGTGCGCGTCGTCATCCTGACCAACTACGGCATGGACGCGTACGTCTTCGACGCGCTGCGTGCCGGCGCCGCGGGATTCCTCGTCAAGGACATCGTCCCGGACGACTTCTTGCATGCCGTCCGCGTGGCCGCACGCGGCGACGCCCTGCTCGCACCCTCGATCACCCGCAAGCTGATCGACAGGTACGTGTCCCAGCCGCTCGGCCCCGGTGCCGAGGCCGGGCTCGAAGGGCTGACCGGCCGCGAACGCGAGGCCGTCGCCCTCGTCGCGCGGGGCCTGTCCAACGACGAGATCGCCGATCGCATGGTCATCAGCCCGCTGACCGCGAAGACCCACATCAACCGGGCGATGACCAAACTCCACGCCCGCGACCGAGCCCAACTCGTGGTCTTCGCCTACGAATCCGGCCTGGTCGTCCCGCGCAACTCCTGACACCCCCGGGCCGCGTCCACCGTCCGGGCGCGTCCACCGTCCGGGCGCCGGCCCGTGGTGCGGTCGAGGGACTCGGCCAGGCAGGACTCCAGGCGCACGGGGAGTCCGCGGGCGTTGACCGGCACGGCCGGTGGACCGGCCGACAGCGCGATCCCCGCAGGAGGGACGGCGAGCGCCGGCACCGCAGCTGGTCGACCGCCTCGCTTCCTGAACGCCACATTCGGGGGAATGAATACCTGTGTTCGCGGCCTGAGATTTTGACGGTCATCGCGGAGAGAGTTTTTGTCGGCGACACACAGGGGGAAATATTCGACGCACACGAGCCGTGGCGACGTGCTACTGTCGATCTCAGTTGCAGTTTTGGTACCCAAAAACTTCAAGCGCCTCCCGCCGGCCGCGTGCCGTACGGAAGCGCTTTGTATTTCCGGTCATTTTCCGGGCAGGGCATCATCGCGGCGACACGGCGTCCGTACGGTACGGATTCCGTCGTACTGCCCCAAGGAGACATGACATGACGACTGGCACCGTGAAGTGGTTCAACGCGGAAAAGGGTTTCGGCTTCATCGAGCAGGACGGTGGCGGCCCTGACGTGTTCGCCCACTTCTCGAACATCGCCGCCCAGGGCTTCCGCGAGCTCCAGGAGGGCCAGAAGGTCTCCTTCGACATCGCGCAGGGCCAGAAGGGCCCGACGGCCGAGAACATCGTTTCCGCCTGACGCTGACGCGTAATACGTAGCTGGGGCCCGCATCCCTCGGGGTGCGGGCCCCAGCTGCATGCATTTTGCAGGGTTTTCACGCACACCTGCGCCTCTCGCAATTCATTTCGCTTTTCTTTCGCTCGCCCGCTTGTGCCGACAATTCCTTTGTCCTGAGCCAGGCTGCCTGCTTTCGCATTTCATTCGGCCCGTGCCTGTGATTCCCAGCGCTGTTCATCCGCTGCCGGGTCCTCGATACGCGCCGTATCAAGGAAGGTTCTGTATGAACCCCACACGCACGAACGGCCGTTCCGCCCGCACCCGCCGCAACGGCGGCCACGCGTACGACTCCTCCGCCGGAGCGGGCCGGGGCGGTCGCCCCCGTTCGTCCGCCGCGAGCCGACCGGGAGGTCCGGGACGGTCGGGCGGATACGGCGGGCGTCCCGCCGCCGCGCAGGGGGAGTTCGCCCTCCCGAAGACGATCACTCCGGCGCTGCCCGCCGTCGAGACCTTCGCCGACCTGGCCCTGGACCGGCGCATCCTGGCCGCGCTCACCGCAGAGGGCGTGTCCGTCCCGTTCCCCATCCAAGGCGCGACCCTGCCGAACTCCCTGGCGGGCCGCGACGTCCTGGGCCGCGGCCGGACCGGCTCCGGCAAGACCCTCGCCTTCGGCCTGGCCCTGCTGGCCCGCACCGCCGGACAACGCGCCGAGCCCCGTCAGCCGCTGGCCCTGGTCCTCGTCCCCACCCGGGAACTCGCCCAGCAGGTCACCGAGGCGCTCACGCCCTACGCCCGCGCCGTGAAACTGCACCTGGCCACCGTCGTCGGCGGAATGCCGATCGGCCGGCAGGCGAACGCACTGCGAAGCGGCGTCGAAGTCGTCGTGGCCACCCCCGGCCGCCTCAAGGACCTCATCGACCGCGGTGACTGCCGGCTGAACCAGGTCGCGATCACCGTCCTCGACGAGGCCGACCAGATGGCCGACATGGGCTTCATGCCCCAGGTCACCGCGCTCCTGAACCAGGTCCGCCCCGAGGGCCAGCGCATGCTGTTCTCCGCGACCCTGGACCGCAACGTCGACCTCCTGGTCCGCCGCTACCTCACCGACCCCGTCGTCCACTCCGTGGACCCCTCACAGGGCGCGGTCACCACGATGGAGCACCACGTCCTGCACGTGCACGGCGCTGACAAGCAGCGGCTGACGACCGAGATCGCGGCGCGCGACGGCCGGGTGATCATGTTCCTGGACACCAAGCACGCCGTGGACCGCCTCACCGAGGACCTCCTCCACTGCGGTGTCCGGGCCGCCGCCCTGCACGGCGGGAAGTCGCAGCCGCAGCGCACCCGCACCCTCGCCCAGTTCAAGACCGGGCACGTCACCGTCCTGGTCGCCACGAACGTCGCGGCCCGCGGCATCCACGTCGACAACCTCGACCTCGTGGTCAACGTGGACCCGCCGACCGACCACAAGGACTACCTCCACCGTGGCGGCCGTACCGCGCGAGCCGGCGAGTCCGGCAGCGTCGTCACCCTCGTGACGTCCAACCAGCGCCGCGACATGACCCGCCTCATGACGGCCGCCGGCATCGTGCCCCAGACCACCCAGGTGCGCTCCGGCGAGGAGTCGCTGCGCCGGATCACGGGCGCCCGGACCCCTTCCGGCATCCCCGTGACGATCACCGCGCCGCCGGCCGAACAGCGCAAACGCGGCTCGGCCTCCCGCGGTCGGCGCGGGGCAGCCTCGGCGGCGAGGCGCGCCGGCGGACGGCGTTCCGCCGGCGACGTGGCGGCCTGAGCCGTACGTGATCCGGAAGCTGACCCATCTCTGCAGGAGGCACGTCATGACACTGGTCCAGATGCAGCCCCGGTCGACGCACCAGGCCCCCGCGCACCTGACGGCGGCCGAGGCCGTGGACACGGCCGGGCCGCTGGTCTGCGACGACATGACCGTGGAGGTGGCCCTGGCCGTCATGGCCGGGGCCCACACCACGCACCTCCTCGTCTGCGACAGCGATGACCAGTGCACCGGCCTGGTCACCCGGGCCCAGCTCACCACCGTCCGCGACAGCCCCACCTACACGGACCGGCTCCAGCTGCGCGACCTCTGCGGCGACGGCGGCCCGCTCACCTCGGTCGCCGCCGTGACGATCGGGCGGGCCGTACGCCCCCGGGTCGTCGCCTCGTCCGGCGTGGGCGAACAGGACGACACTCCGGGCGCCCTCGCGCCCGCCCTCGTCCTCGCGTGAACCGCCTCACCACGGCGGAACCATCCCCTTCCTCTCCCTGTGAGGCATCGTGCGCTGTGTCATCGCCCGCTTCCCCTTCGACCTCACCAAGAGCGGCGTCCTGGACTCCATGAAGGGCGTCAAGCCCGAGGAGGTCGCCGGCGAGTCCGTGGTCATCGGTCGCCGCACCTACCCCGTCAAGCAGGTCGGCCAGGTCATCACCCGCCAGGACCGCCGCGACTTCACAGCCGGCGAGGTCGTCCGCGCCATGACCAAGCTCGGCTTCACCTGCCGCAGCCTCCCCCAGAACACCGCGCCCACCCGCACCCCCGACCCGTTCCAGCACGCCTCCGCGATGCTCGGCACCCCGGCAGCGGCCTGACCGTGACCCACGGGCGGACGTGAGCTGACACACCCGAACGACCAAGAGGGCCCGACCGGCATCCGCCGGTCGGGCCCTCTCGCGTGTCGGTGGGCAGATTTCTCCACGGCCGCCGAGTCGGGGGCCGAAGCAACGGAACCCGCAGGGCGGTCGGACGCGACGTCGACGCGCATCGTGTCCAGCAGGCCCCCTGGTTCGTGCGTGTCAGCACCGGCCCCACTTGTCCGTGGCGTGTTCCCGGATGTGGGGTGGTCGACCCGGCGGTGACCGTTCCGCGAATGTTCGCATCACTGTTCGAGGTCGATTACCTGCCCACCGGACACGCGAAAATCTATGTCGGCCGGAGTAGACATTCAGCTATGACATGGCTATGGTTTCTCTCGTAGCCCAAAGAGACAGAAGGGCCCGGCAGAGATGAACTGCCGGGCAAGCGGTACCAGCAGTACAGGTAGTTGCAGTTCGCAGGACGGTGCGGCGGTGGAGTCTCGAAGCCAGGGTTGTTGCAGGACGGCGACGGGACTGGCGGCCGGACCGGGTGGCCCGCAGTGATCAGGGGCCGCCGCAGCGGGACCGCTGTCATGGCAAGTGCGGTACCCGCGAGTGCAGTGAGCAGTACCCAGCAGTGAAGTCAGTGAGCGGTACCCCTGGTGAAGGCGTCGGCTGCGGACGCGCGCACCGGGAAGTTCGGCAGTGGGGTTCCAAGCCAGAGCAGACGCAGGACGGGCAACGGGGCTGGCTGCCGAAGAGTGGCGCTGTCACAGGCCACCGAGCAGTACGCATCACCATGCAGTACCCGCAGTACGCAGTTCCCCGCAGTAAGCAGTTGATCACCGAGGAAGAACGGAGGAACCCGCGCCATCAGGATCGCCCGGGCGGAAGTCTCGAGCCCGGGTACCGCAGGACATCGATAGTGAGGTGGTCTCCGGTCAAGCAACCGCGATCCCCGCGCCCCCGACAGACGTCAGGTCGGGTCCGCGGACACAGAACGCCGGCGCAGTATCAGGGCCGGCAGATGGTGTAGTAGTTCCTTCGGGGCCCTGGTGCCGGTACGGCACCAGGGCCCCTCCATGCGTTTCCCGGAGAGGTGCAAATGACAGCAGACGACTCGTACGGCCGTCTCGACGACGACGACTACCCCGCCTACACCATGGGCAGGGCCGCCGAGATGCTCGGCACCACACAAGGATTCCTCCGCGCCATCGGCGAACACCGCCTGATCATCCCGCTGCGCTCGGAAGGCGGCCACCGCCGCTACTCCCGCTACCAACTGCGCATCGCCGCCCGCGCCCGCGAACTCGTCGACCAGGGCACCCCGATCGAGGCCGCCTGCCGCATCATCGTCCTCGAGGACCAGCTCGAAGAGGCCCAGCGCATGAACGCCGAATACCGCCGCGCCGCCGAATCCGACACCCCACCCGCCTCGGCTTGAGGTGGCTGCGCCCGCGTCGGCATCGACCTACGGGTGCAGCCCGAGCTCTTGGCGGAGGACCACTCACGAGAAAACGCCCACGCGAGGTCCATGGTGTCGGCGCTGACCCGCTCGACCTCCAGGTCCGTGAACCCCTTGCGGACCAGGGCCCGGGGTCCCTCGACGGCGTGACCGCGCCCCCGTGCCGCCCGGTTCGGCCGGCAGCCGAGGTCGACCACGGCAGGGCTGTCCTCGCCCCCGTGCCGCCCGGTTCGGCCGGCAGCCGAGGTCGACCACGGCAGGACTGTCCTCGCCCCCGTGCCGCCCGGTTCGGCCGGCAGCCGAGTTCGACCACGGCAGGGCTGTCCTCCTCCAGCGGCCGGAACCCGAACCAGCCCAGGAAGGTGCCGGTGCGCTTCTCCCGCGCAGCCCGGCAACTCCGCGGGCCCTCCCAGCACGGGTGGTCGCGCAGGAGCCGCGGGGAGTTCTTGCCTCGATCGCCTCCCGGCCTGTGGCGCGGCCGTCGTCGACGAAACCCATGACCTCGGGGTCGTCGTCCAGGGCGAGCAGGCGTGCGATGTCGGCCGGCGTGAACGCGCGCGGGGCTCACGAGGGGGCGGCGGGCGACAGGGCATCGTCGTGGTCAGGAGGCGGCGAGGAAGATGGCGATGTAGTGGGCGGTGAAGGCCGCGACGGTCAGGGCGTGGAAGACCTCGTGGAAGCCGAACCATCGGGGCGAGGGGTTGGGGCGCTGGAGGGCGTAGACGACCGCGCCCGCGCTGTAGAGAAGCCCGCCGGTCACGATCAGGGAGACCACCGCCACCCCGCCGTTGTGCAGGAAGTCGGGCAGGTACCGCACGGGTGCCCAGCCCAGGGCCAGGTAGCAGGGGGTGTACAGCCAGCGGGGAGCTCCGACCCACAGGACACGGAAGGCGATGCCGACCAGAGCGCCCGTCCACACGATCCACAACAGGAAGGACCACTGGTCGCGGGAGAGCAGGAGCACGGCGAGCGGGGTGCACGTGCCCGCGATGATCAGGAAGATGTTGGCGTGGTCGAGGCGGCGCAGAACGGCCTCGCCGAGTGGTCCCCAGGTGCCGAGGTGGTAGACGGCGCTCGTCCCGAACAGCAGCCAGGCCGTGACGCAGTACACCGCGCAGGCGAGCACGGCCTGCGGTGTCCCTGCCAGGCATACGAGGACAATGCCCGCGGCCAGCGACGCGGGGACCATGCCGGCATGGAGCCAGCCGCGCAGCCTCGGCTTGATCGGCTCCACCAGATCGGCCGCCCGCTCCACCAGATCGGCCACCGGGCGGGAACCCTCGGCGGCCTTGTCCCGGTGCGATCCGGAGGAATGGCCGGCGGGCTCTCGTCCTTCTCCCGTCGGCGCGTAAGCAGGACAGGTGACTTCGGCGCCGTCTCGGGACACTGCATCCCGTCCCGAACCGGACTGCGGAGTTTCTCTGGCAACCATGTGCACATGCTAGGAACCAGCCCGAGACGGGATGACCAGAGGCCCACCTCATCGCGCCTGGCCGGTTCGGTCACCCCTCACGGTTCCGGTCCTGGCTGCTTGCCGAGGACCGGGGCCGTGGGAGTCGCGGATGCGGCGAGCCACCGAGCGCCGGCCGCTGGTGCTGCTCGGACACCGGCACTCACGGAACCGGTGAGGGCGCCGCACGCGGCCGTGCCGCAACGTGCCGGCAGGGGTGGGTGAGCAGCGGTGGACACAGGGTTCGGAACGGTGATTCCACTGGAGACCGAGCTCGCCTCGCCCCGCGGGCCGGTGGTGGCCCGCGCCCGCGCCGGCCACCCTCCGCCGCGCCCGTGGCCGAAACACCGCATTGCGAGTGCACGGATATCTGCGTTCGCCGACAGAGATTTCAACCAGTGCCACAGGGAGAGTTTTTACCGGCGACGCACAGGAGTAAAAGCGGAACGCACACGGACCACACCGGCATGCTACTGTCGAATCAGTTGCAGTTTTGGTACCCGAAGACTTCAGGCGCCCCGCCGGCCGCATGCCGCGCGGAAGCGTTTTGCATTCCGGTCGTTTTCCGGGCAGGGAATCATCGCGGCGACACGGCGTCCGCAAAGTGCGGATTCCGCTGCACTGCCCGAAGGAGATATGACATGGCTACTGGCACCGTGAAGTGGTTCAACGCGGAAAAGGGTTTCGGCTTCATCGAGCAGGACGGTGGCGGCCCTGACGTGTTCGCCCACTACTCGAACATCGCCGCCCAGGGCTTCCGCGAGCTCCAGGAGGGGCAGAAGGTCTCCTTCGACATCGCGCAGGGCCAGAAGGGCCCGACCGCCGAGAACATCGTTCCCGCCGGTCGCTGACGCGTCACACGCAGCTGGGCCCGCATCCCTCGGGGTGCGGGCCCCAGCTGTATGCATTTCGTTTCACAGGTTTCCGTGTGCACCCGGAACACCGCCGCCCTTCCGCCCGCCCACCTGCACCAACAATTCCGCGGTGGACCGGAAACGCTCGCTCCTGGCTTCCCATGGGCCTGCTCCTGTAATTCTCGACTTCTTTGACCCCCTGCCGGAATTCATCGGTACGAGTCGGTCGAGCGGATACGGCAGGCACCCCGTCGCAGTACAGGGGGAGTTCGCTCTTTCCCCGACGATCACCGGGCGCGCGATACGGAAGCCGCCCCCCTCAGGACCCCCGCACCGGTCCTGCGCTCAAGTGAACCGCCCGCTCCGGTGGGACCTCCCCTCTCCTCTTATCTTGTGAGGCATCGTGCGCTGTGTCATCGCCCGCTTTCCCTTCGACCTCACCAAGGAGGGCGTCCTGGACTCCATGAAGGGCGTCAAGCCCGAGGAGGTCGTCGGCGAGTCCGTGATCATCGGTCGCCGTACCTACCCCGTCAAGCAGGTCGGCCAGGTCATCACCCGCCAGGACCGCCGCGACTTCACAGCCGGCGAGGTCGTCCGCGCCATGACCAAGCTCGGCTTCACCTGCCGCAGCCTTCCGCAGAGCAGCGCGCCCACCGAGGGCCTCGACCCCGTCCAGCACGCCTCTGTGGCACTCGGCGGCCTGACCGTGGTCCCCGGGCAGGCATGAGCTGACACCCGGGCAGCCGAGAGGCCCCGACCGGCACTCGCCGGTCGGGGCCTCTCGTGTATCGACGGGGGGATCCTCTAAGCAGACGGGGTCAGTGATCGGAGTAGCTGACCTCGCCCATGGTCCAGGCGCTGATGTCCGCGATCGAGACGCGGTACATCCCGCCCGTCTCCGGGATCCCCATCGTGCCCTGAAGGATCCGCGCCAGGTGGAAGTGCAGATGGGTGGGCGGCCCGCCCTTCGCCACCGCGGTGGCGAAGACGGCGGAGAACTCGGCCAGCCGGTCGGAGTCCGCCAGGACCTCCGAGACCCGCTGCCGCCACACCGCTTCGGGTGCCAGCCGGCCTGTGATGACGGCGCCCCCGGTGACGACGGTCAGGGACATCTGGTTGCTCTGCCCGGACTCCACCAGGGTGGCGACGTCAACGAGCAGCTCGTCAATCTTCGACATGGAAGCCGATCCTACGGGCCCGCTCCGCCCCGTCCACAGGTCGTCCCACCGGGTGGGAAGGACAGCCGAGGGGGAGAGCGGGTGCAGAGGCCGCCCGCCTTCGCGATTGCTTCGCCCTCCCGCCGGGAACCACGACCACCTGCCCGCCCGGCGCTTCATCAAGGCCGGCAGGTGGTGTAGTAGTTCCTTCAGGGCCCTGGTGCCAGTACGGCACCAGGGCCCCTCTATGCGTTTCACGGAGAGGTGCAAATGACAGCGGACGACTCGTACGGCCGTCTCGACGACGACGACTACCCCGCCTACACCATGGGCAGGGCCGCCGAGATGCTCGGCACCACGCAGGGCTTCCTCCGTGCCATCGGTGAAGCCCGCCTGATCACCCCGCTGCGTTCCGAGGGCGGCCACCGCCGCTACTCCCGCTACCAGCTGCGCATCGCCGCCCGCGCCCGCGAGCTGGTCGACCAGGGCACCCCGATCGAGGCCGCCTGCCGCATCATCATCCTCGAGGACCAGCTCGAAGAGGCCCAGCGCATCAACGCCGAGTACCGCCGCGCCGCCCAATCCGGCACGCCTCCCGAGCAGGCTTGAGGCGACCACGCCCCGCGTCGGCACCGGTCGGCGGACCACTCACGGTGCCGATGCCCCCGCCGGGAGCGCCGGGCGGCCGGCGGGCCCCGGCCGTGACGGGCCCGTCGCAGCGGCCGGCCGCAGCAGACGGATCCCCGCACCAGCCGTGAAGGCCCGCATGGGGGCGGTGGCGGTGGCGGTGGCGGTGGCGGTGGCGGTGGCGGTGGCGGTGGCGGCCGAGAACGACCGAGGGCGGCCGTCGCGGCTGCACCCGGACGCCGTCCGGCGGGCACCCACCCGGCAGTGAGGCGTCCTCAGCCGCGTACGGCGATCACGAAGCGCACCACGCCGACCAGGAGGAGCGCGCCGAACACGGCCATGGCGACGACGAGCCCGCGGGTGCTCCGGGGAAGCCGCTCCGGGAGGCTGACCTCCTGGGGGCGCTTCGGGTCGTAGACGACGTCGAGGCGGCCGCCTACCCGGACGGGAGGGAAGACGTAGGGGCCGACGGTGTACTGACGGGCGGGGCCGCCCGGCGGCGTGTACTCCAGGAGGAGCATCGAACCCGCCGCGACCTGGCCCACGTCGACGCAGCGTGCCGGGACGCGCACCCCTCGCTTCACGAGGGGACCGGAGTGGACGTACACGCCCAGGGAGATCGCGAACCCCACCAGTCCGATCAGTGCCGCCAAGGTGATCGACAAGGTCACCGACATCGCCCCCGTCCGATGGAAAGCCCAGATCATCGCGCAGGGCCTGACGGGGCACAAGGGCGGCCGTGCGCGAAACCGGTGGGACGGGGGCGGGCGGGCGCGGGACCGGTGGGACGGGGGCGGGCGGGCGCGGGACCGGTGGGGACGGGGAAGGGCGGCGGTCGGTCAGTTGTCGATGTAGCTGACGTCGCCCACGGTCCAGGCGCTCACGTCCGCGATCGCGACGCGGTACATGCCGCCGGTCTCCGGGATGCCGACGGTGCCCTGGAGGATGCGGGCGAGGTGGAAGTGGAGGTGGGTGGGGGGCTCTTTCCTGGGCGCCGTGGGGCTGAAGACACCGGAGAACTCGCCCAGTCGGGCCGAATCCGTCAGGACCTCCGACACCCGTTCTCTCCACAGGGCTTCCGGGGCCAGCCGACCGGTGAGGACCGCACCCCCCGTGACCACGGTGAGGGACATCTGATTGCTCCGCCCGGACTCCACCGTGGCGGCGATGTCAACGAGCAGCTCGTCAGGCTTCGACATGAAAGCCGATTCTAGGGGGTGTCCCGTCGATCGGGCCCGATCGGGCAGCGGGGCCCGACATCCCCAGGACACCCCTAGAGCGGTGCCGTGTCGTCGGCGGGGAAGGCCGGGCCGTGGCCGGGGACGATGACGTCGGTGGCGGCGAGGACGCGGAGGCGCGAGGCGCGCAGGACCGCGTGGTCGGGGGCGACCGGGTCCTCGACGGGGCCGTTGGGGCGCCACCAGAGGTCGCCGACGAAGGCGACGACGCCCTCGGCGGTGCCGGCGAGGAGCGTGATGTCCTCGGCGCTGTGACCGGGCGTGCGGATGAGGCGCAGGGACGGGGTGAGTTCGTGGCCCTCGGCGTCGCGGTCGGTCCACTGGTCGTTCTCGTAGATCGCTTTGTGGTCGTGGACGCGGGCGTGGCCGAAGAGGCCGACGTTCATGGTGTTGTCGGGGTGGTGGTGGCTGAGGACCACGTCGGTGATGTCCTCCGGGCCGAGACCGAGTTCGGCGAGGGGGCCGAGGATCCGGTCGCGGCCGGCCACCATGCCGGGGTCGACGATGACGTGCCGGTCGCCGTCGTGGACGTAGGACACGGTGGCGGCGACGCCGGGGCCGGTGGAGAGGGTGTAGCCGGTGGTCAGGATCGTGTAGGTCGCGGTGCGGGTGCGGAGGGCGTCGCCGCCGCTGCTCTTCGTCGTCGTCATGCCCCAATTCTTCTGCGGAGGACGCCCCTTCACGAGTGGCCGCACTGCCACTGATCGCGCGAATCGTGCCACCGCGCGCCGACCCGCGCGGCCTCCCGGCCGGCCGTCCCCCGACCGGTGTTGTCCCCGACCGGTGCCGACGCCCCGACCGGTGCCGCGCTCCCCAGCGGCGCCGCGCGACGCCCGCCCCGCTCCCCGGCCGCCGCCGCCCCTGACCGGCCCCTTCCGCCCCGCGTGCCACACTCCCCGCATGCCGCCGTTCACGACTGTCGCCGCCTACGCCCCGACCGGTGTCGGCATGCTCGGGGCGGGCATCGTCTCCGAGGTGTTCGACGCGCGCGGCCAGGGCCTGCCGCTGTTCGACTTCGCGCTGTGCACGGACCGGCCGGGGCGGGTCCGTACGGACGTCGGGCTGCCGCTGGTCGTCGAGCACGGCCTGGACCGGCTGGCCGCCGCCGACCTGGTGATCGCCCTGCCGTGGGCCGGCTTCCGTACGCCCCCGGCGCCCGCGGTCCTCGACGCGCTGGCCGCCGCGCACACGCGGGGCGCGCTGGTCGCGGCGCACTGCGTCGGCGCGTTCGCGCTCGCCGCGGCCGGGCTGCTCGACGGGCGGCGGGCCACGACGCACTGGCGGTTCGCCGGGCTGCTCGCCGAGCGCCACCCGGACGTCACGGTCGAGCCGGACGCGCTCTACGTCGACCAGGGCCGGATCGTCACCGGTGCGGGCGCCGCCGCCGGCTTCGACCTGTGCCTGCACCTGCTGCGGCGGGAGCACGGCGCGACCACGGCCAACGCCATCGCCCGGGACCTGGTGCTCCCGTCCCACCGCGACGGCGGCCAGGCCCAGTACCTGGCGACCCCCGTCCCCGAGGACAGTCGGGACGAACGGCTCACCGAGGTGCTCGCCTGGGCCAGGGAGCACCTCCACGAGCCGCTGCCCGTCGCGGAGCTGGCCCGCAGGGCGCTGATGAGCCGGCGGTCCTTCGCCCGCCGCTTCGCCGCCTCGACCGGTACGACCCCGCACGCCTGGCTGCTCGGGCTGCGCCTCAGCCGCGCCGAGGAGCTCCTGGAGACCACGGACCTCCCGGTCGAGGAGATAGCCCGCGCGGTCGGCTTCGGCAGCGCGGCGGTGCTCCGTACGCAGTTCGTCCGCCGCCGGGGCGTGCCGCCGCGCTCCTACCGGCGCTCCTTCACACGGACGCCCTGACCCGGGCGGTCCCCCAAGTCCCCTTCGCCCGTGCGCGGGGAGAGCCACCTCCCGTACGCGGGGAGAGCCACCTCCCGTGCGCGGGGAAGGTCGCCTCACCGCACGCGTAGGCGGGGAAGGCCGCCTCGCCTCCCTTCGCCCGTACGGCCCGGCGGACCCTCGCAACCGCCCGTACGGCCCGGCGGACCCTCGCAACCGCCCGTACGGCCCGACGGACCCCTCGCAACCGCCCGTACGGCCCGATGGGCCCCCGCAACCACCCGTACGGCCCTTGTGGAGGTGTCCTCGCCCTCACTCGTACGGCCGCCTCCGGTTGCCCGGTGTGGGGGGGGCGGCCGAGCGTGGGGGAATCGCGCGATCCCCAGGGAGGGCCTATGAGCAGTCTCGACACCTCGGCCGAAGTGCCCAAACCGCGTGCGGCGGCGGCGCGGGCGGCCGCACCCGCCACGATGACGTGGGTGACGCTGGCCCTGATGACGACCGCGTCGGTGGCGAGCCTGCGGGCCGCGCCCACGATGGCCGTCTACGGCCTGGCGTGTGTGTTCCTGTATCTCGTGCCGGCGATCGTGTTCCTGCTGCCGACCGCGCTGGTCTCGGCGGAGCTCGCCTCCGGCTGGAGCGGCGGCGTGTACCGCTGGGTCGCCGAGGGGCTGTCGAAGCCGCTGGGATTCCTCGCGGTGTGGTGCCAGTTCGCGATGACGATCTTCTACTATCCGAGCCTGCTGGCCTTCGTGGCCTCGACCATCGCGTACGTCATCGATCCCTCGCTGGCGTCCAACGGCGTGTACACGGCGATCGTCATCATGGTCCTGTACTGGACCGGCGTCTGGGTGTCCTCCCGGGGCACCAAGGCCCTGGCGGGACTGTCCAGTTGGGGGCTGATCATCGGCACGCTCGTGCCGGGCACGATCCTCGTCGTCCTCGGCATGGTCTTCCTCGGCCAGGGCAACCCGTCGGCCGCGCCGATGAACGCCGACCACCTGCTGCCGCAGTGGACCGGTCTGGCGAGCCTGGTCCTGATCGTCAACAACTTCCTGTCGTACTCCGGCATGGAGATGAACGCCGTGCACGTCTCCTCGCTGAAGGACCCGGCGAAGGAGTACCCGAAGTCGATGTTCCTGGCGATGGGCCTCGTGCTGCTGATCTTCATCCTGCCCGCCCTGGCCATCAGCTGGGTCGTGCCGGCCGATCAGCTCAGCCTCACCGCCGGCGTCATGCAGGCCTTCGACGCCTTCTTCGCCTACTTCGGCGTCCAGTGGATGACCCCGATCGCCGCCGTCATGCTGATCTCCGCCTCGCTCGCCGGCATGCTGACCTGGCTCGCGGGGCCGTCCAAGGGCCTCCTGGAGATCTCGCGCGCCGAGGGCTACCTGCCGCCGTTCCTGCAGAAGCTCAACAGGTTCGGCGTCCAGCAGAACATCCTGGTCACCCAGGGCGTGGTGACCTCGGCCATCGCCCTGATGTACGCGCTCATCCCGAACGTGTCGAGCGTCTACTGGATCTTCTCGACGATCACCACACAGGTGTACCTGATCGTGTACCTGCTGATGTTCGCCGCCGCGATGCGGCTCCGGAAGACGCATCCCGACCATCCCCGCGGCTACCGGGTGCCGGCCCTGGGCCTGGTGTGCACGGTGGGCCTGCTCGCCTCGCTCGCGGCGCTCGCGATCGGCTTCGTGCCGCCCTCCCAGTTCGCCGGCGGCAGCGTCCTCTCGTACGTCCTCTTCATCGCCTGCGGTCTGGGCGTGCTGGGCCTGCTGATCCCGTGGCTGTTCCTGAAGTTCCGCAAGCCGGGCTGGCGGACGGCCGGCGCCACCCTGGAGAGCGAGGGAGACCGGACATGAGTCCCACCCGCTTCGCCTCGGAGCACAAGGTCATCTACTGGGGCACGATCGTCATCCTCATCGGCCTCGTCGTCACCGGACTCATCCGCTACGAGAGCGTGAAGACGAACAACGAGACGCTCTCCAAGGCCAACCGGCTCCAGGAGGAACTGGTCAAGGCCGGCTACCCCTCCCCCGACACCGACACCGTCGAGCGGCTGCTCGGCACCGACGGCGGCCAGGTCTGCGAGGAGCCGGGCAACGCCCTGAAGACCGCCCTGTGGAAGATCCACCAGTCGAACGGTGCGACCGGCCCCGGCATGCGGCCCGTCATCTCCGACACCAAGGCCGTCCAGGCCGAGCGGATCGTGCTCCAGGTCTACTGCCCGGACCGGGTCGACGAGTTCGACGACGAGGCGGAGGTGCTGGACACCGACAGCACGGTACGCCGGTGAGGGGGGCCTGACCCCTCACGCCAGCGGCATCGAGCCCGAGCCCGGCCCAGGCCCAGGCCCCGAGCCCGGGCTCGGGATCGGGCTCGGGCTCGGGCTCGGGGCCTGGGTCGGGCTCGGGATCGGCTCTGGCCTCGACGCCCTCCGCGCCTTCCTCCGCGAACTCGCCCGGTTCATGCTGTGGTTCAGCGAGGAGGGCGCCGAGTACGTCGAGGGCGTCGAGGGCGTCGAGGGCGTCGAGGGCGTCGACCGAACGGTCCACGGGCTCGCCCGGACATACCGGGGGCGGGCCGAGACCGTCCTCGTCGCGGACGGGGCCGTGGTCCAGGTGACCGCGGGCGGGCGCGCCCTGAACTCGACGGTCACCGCTTCCCCCTACGTCTACCGGCTCGGCCGGGCGGTCGCCCTGACGTACTGATCACGCTTCCCGCGCTGTTCTTCCTCGTGCCGGGCGACCTGTGGAGCGCGGCCACCGCCGAACGCGGCGGCGGCTTCCTGACGACCGGCGCCGTCGTGCGCGGCTTCCGCGCGCCGTCCTGCGCGGCTTCCGTGACCTGACGGACTTCGTCACCGTCGTCACGACGATCGCGGTCGGCCTCCTCGCGGGCGCGGCACTCGTACCGGCCCGGACGGAGAAGGACTTCACCGCCGGCGGCCGTGGGGACGCGGCCGTGGGGGACGCGGCCATGGGAGACGCGGCCGGTCCCAAGGACCGGCCGCCGCCGGTCCCCGGCTAGACCTGGGGGGTGGGGGTGCTTCCCCCGGCCGCGGGCGGGCCCTTGGGGGGCGGCTCGGCGGGGGGCGGGCCGACGGGGGGACGCTCGGCGGGCTTCTCCGCCAGGAAGGCGACCACCGCGAGGGCGAAGAGGAGGGCGAGGGCGACGCCCACGACGACCGCGCCGGTGGGGTAGGGCCAGAAGACGACCGCGGCGGCGGCCCCGGCGACGAGGATCCAGGTGATCCAGGCGCGGTGGCGGCGGACGAACGGGCCCACCGGGCCCAGCCGCATGCCCGCGTGGTCGGCGAACCCCCGGGTGGCACTGATGCCGGAGTGCCAGAAGCCCCTGACGAGGACGGCGGGGCGGCTCGGGCCGGAGAGCCAGGCGGCGAGGGCGATCAGGATGCCGAGGGTCGCGAACACCCGGACCGAGGTGCGCAGGAAGCGGATCAGCGTGTCGTAGACGGAGCCCGCGGCGGCCGGGGAGACGGTGGCCGGCAGGGCGTTCAGGTAGACCGTGCGGAAGACGGTGAGGGCGACGCCAAGGACGATCGCCGCGAAGGCGACGCCGAGGGCGGCGGCGACGAGCGTGCGGCGGCGCTTCACGGCGAGCAGCACGCCTGCGACGACGAGCAGGACGGCGATGACCGGCAGCCACACGCCCATCGTCTGGAGCAGCGAGAACGCCGTCTTCACCTTGCCGATGTCGTCGGACCTGACGACGGTGAAGTCCGTGTGGATCTCGGGGATCTTGGCCGCGACGTCGAGACCGGACTCGACGAGCCGGGCCTTGACCCGCTCGATCACCGGGGCCAGGTCGATGGTGACCGTGTCCGTCTCGATCTTCACCGCGCCTTCGTCGCTGCCGGTCAGGGCCCGGTCGAGCGAGGTGTGGATGGCCCGGTTGGCGTCGGTCCAGATGGTCCGGAACGCCGACGAGGCGACGATGTCCTGGGCCCGGTCGTGGACGAAGCTGCTGAGCGCGCTCTCCAGGGAGCCGCCCAGCTTGCCGAGGGCCTTCTCCGCCAGGGGTCGCTCCTCGGGCGCGATGCCCTCCAGGAGCGCGGGCAGGTCGATGTGCTCCATGACCGCGCTCGTCACCCGGTTCGCGACGGCGGCCTGGACGTCGGGGTCGGAGGCAAGCGGCTCGACCGTCTGTACGTAGCGGTCGGTGTCGCCGACGATGTCCGCGGTCCAGGAGGCGACGATGCCCAGCGGGACGAGCACGCAGCCGATGACGATCAGCAGGGCGGAGAAGAAGGAACGGAGGCGGTGGTGGGGCGGACGGGCGACGGTCTTCTCGGATTCGAGCGCGGCCACCCTGGCCCGGAGCGCGGCAAGTTCGTCGGCACTGTCACCCGCGGCCATGACACCCACTCCTCGTTCAGTGACATTTCAGGGCAATTCTGCGTTCCGCTCCGGTGTCTGTCGCCCTGGGCGGGGCATCCGGGCGTAAGCGATCATGGAGTCATGAAGCTGCGCTGTGCCGTACTCGACGACTACCAGGGCGTCGCCCTCGCCTCCGCCGACTGGAGCCCGCTCGCCGACCGCGTCGACGTCCGGGTGATCCGCGAGCACCTCGCCGACCGGGACGCGGTCGTCGCCGCCGTCGAGGACTGCGAGATCGTCGTGATCATGCGGGAAAGGACTCCGTTCGACGCGGAGCTCCTCGCCCGTCTCCCCCGGCTCCGGCTCCTCGTCACGTCCGGACCGCGCAACGCCTCGATCGACGTCGCCGCCGCCCGCGCCCGCGGGGTCGTGGTCTGCGGCACGGCCAGCAGCCCCGAGCCGCCCACCGAACTGACCTGGGCCCTGCTGCTGGGCCTCGCCCGCCACGTACGGACCGAGGCGCAGGCCCTGCGCGAGGGCGGTCCCTGGCAGTCCACCGTCGGCACGGACCTCGCCGGGCGCGTCCTCGGCGTCGTCGGTCTCGGCAAGATCGGCGCCCGGGTCGCCGCGATCGGCCGCGCCTTCGGCATGGACGTCGTCGCGTGGAGCCCGAACCTGACGGAGGAGCGGGCCGCCGAGCACGGCGTGCGGCTCGCGAAGGACAAGGCCGGCCTGTTCGCGTCCGCCGACTTCGTCTCGCTCCACCTGGTCCTCTCCGACCGCAGCCGCGGCCTGGTCGGGGAGCCCGAGCTGCGCGCGATGCGCCCCTCCGCGTACCTCGTCAACACCTCCAGGGCCGGCCTGGTCGACGGCGAGGCGCTCGTCCGCGCGCTGCGCGAGGGGTGGATCGCGGGTGCCGGGCTCGACGTCTACGACACCGAGCCCCTCCCGGCCGACGACCCGCTCCGCACCCTGCCGAACGTCCTCGCCCTGCCCCACCTCGGCTACGTGACGGAGGCCAACTACGCCCTCTACTTCGGCGAGGCCGTCGAGGACATCGAGGCCTTCCTGGCGGGCTCGCCGGTACGCGAGCTGCCCTGACGGGGCCCTTCCCGGAGTACCCGATGCCCGTACGGGATTACCCGAGACCCATAGGGGCCCCCTCCGGACTTTCCGGGGCTCGTACGGGCTCGCCCCGGGCTACCCGATGCCCGTACGGGATTACCCGAGACCCATAGGGGCCCCCTCCGGACTTTCCGGGGCTCGTACGGGCTCGCCCCGGGCTACCCGAGGCTCGTACGGGCGAGCTCGACGAACTCCTCCTCGGTGAGGCCCAGTTCGCGGGCTTCCGCGGCCGCCTCGCGCAGTCGGGAGACCAGGCGGGCGCGGTCGGGGGCGGTGGCGCCGGGGACGATGAGGGCGCCCCGGCCACGGCGGAGCTCGATGAGGCCCTCCTCGCGGAGCCGCTGGTAGCCGCGGAGGACGGTGTGGACGTTGACGCCGAGGGAGTCGGCGAGCTCGCGGGCGGCCGGGAGTCGTTCGCCGGGGGCGGCGGAGCCGTCGGCGAGGGCGCCCCGGACGCAGGCGGCGATCTGGTCGCCGAGGGGGACGGAGGAGGCCGGGTCGACACGGAAGAGCACGGTCAGACCTTCCCATGCCGTTCGGCGAGCGTGTTGAGGAGGGCGGCCGCGGTCTCCGCGTCGGGCACGGTCACCGCGAACTCCCGTCCGCCGTCGCGCCGTACGACGAGGGCCTCGCCGGAGCGCAGCACCACGCCCGTCCGGTGGGCCCGGACGCGGTAGCCCCAGCCTCCGAACTCCCCGAGGGCGTGGACGTCCCGGGCGTCCGCGCCGGCGATCTCGTCCAGCGGGATCCGGACGCGGGGCTTGGGGAAGACACCCGAGCGGACGGTGAGACCGTGCCGGTCGACGGTGACCCGGACCCGGGCGAACGCGAGCCCCGGGACGCCGATGACGAGGCCGAGCAGGCCCCACAGCGCGTCCGGCCGGCTGAGGACGAGCAGGACGACCGGGGCGGCGGCCAGGGCGAGGACCGCGAGGACGGTCAGTGTCCGGGAGCCGGTGGAACGGGACCAGCCGGCGACCTCGCTCGCGCCGAGCGCGAGGCGTGGGCCTTCGGGGGCTCCGGACCGGGCGGGCGGCTCCTCCTGCGGGACGAGCGAGGTCAGCGCCCAGCCCGCCAGCGCGGCGGCGACGGCGGCCGTTCCGGCGACGGCGAGGTCGACGACGGGCTCGGAGACCTGGACCTCGAACTCGTCGACGAGGTTGTTGCGGAGGAGCTGGACCAGCAGTCCGCCGGTGAAGCCCGCGGTGGCCCAGGCGCCCCACAGGGCCCGGCGCCGGACGAGCGCGGTCCAGGCGGCCCCGAGGCCGGCGATCAGGGCCGTACTGATCAGGACGTAACCCGCCCGGCCCGTCCAGCCGTCGGCCTCGCCACCGCCCCCGAGGGAGTAGTGCGTGGCGAGTGCGGCGGGCAGCTCGTTCCGCCAGCGGGCGAAGAGGAGCAGGTGGACGGCGAGGACGAGGACGAAGGGGAGCGCGGCGAGCGCGCGGAGACGAGGTGTGGCACGGTTCATGAAAACCTCCATTGTTTGCACTCTACTAGAACAATGAGGGTCAGGGGAAAGGTCTTCGAGATGCGAGCCCGACGGACCGCCTGTTCACCGCGTCGCCCCATGGCGGTGAAGGCCGCGCGGGCGAGCGACGATCAGCTCCTCGCCGACTCCCGTCCTCCCGGCCGCTCTTGGCACAGTGCTGCGGGCGGCCGCGCGGTGACGTGCGGAGCGGAGGAGGGGACATGGACGGGCCGCCCGTACGATCGTCCGGGCGTGCGTGCGCGAGGGGGGAGGCGGCGAGGACGGCGGTACGGGCCCCGCGCGGGGCGGACCGACCGGCAGCCCGACCGCGGTGCTCGACGAAGTGCCGCTCAGCGACGCGGAGAGGCGTCGGGTACCGGCTCTCGCGGGGACGCGGGCCGCCCGGCCGCGCACCTCGCCAACCTCGCCAACCTCGCCGACCCCGCCGACCCCGCCGACCCCGCCGACGACACGGTGGACATCGCGGTGGACATGGGCGATTCCCTCGGCAGCCCGGCCACGGTCACCGCGTCGGCGCGACGCGGACCGTCGGGCCCGCGGGTGCGTCTCGGGGGAGCGGTGGAGATGACGGGGCGAGGTGCGCCTCGCCCTGTGAGGCCGACGGAGGGAGGGGGCCCTGCGGGCGTTATTCGGCGCCGCAGTCGTGGTCGGCGGGGTCGACGACGACGCGGTCCAACAGGCTGCGCAGAAGGGCCTGTTCGGCGTCGGTGAGACCGCCGAAGAGCTCGCGCTCGGCCTCGCCGACGGCCTCGTCGATGCGTGCGAGGGCGGCCGTGCCGGCCGAGGTGATCTCGACGATGTGGCGGCGCCTGTCGGCCGGGTCACGGCGGCGCTCGGCGAGACCGGCGGACTCCAACTCGTTCAGGATCGCCACCAGTTGGCTGGGGTCGAGCTCCATCGCGACGGCGAGTTCGCGCTGACTCGTGGCCCCGGGGGCGAGCTGCATCAGGGTCATCGCGTTGCGCGGGTGCAGCCCGGCGACGCCCAGGGCCGCACGGATGCGCGCGCCGGTGAGCTCGCCACGGAAGGAGAGGAGGAAGCCGAGGCGGTCGGTCGGATGAGCTGGCATGTCGTCCACCGTAACAACAAGGTGATTGTGGAGCGAAAGAAATCGTTGTTAGTCTTCAACGGTTTTCGTCCCCATACCGTTGGAGAACCTCCATGTTCGTCGCCTACGCCGTCGTCGCCACCCTGCTCGCCCTCGCCTGCGCCGGCTCCGCCTTCCTGACCTTCACCAGGAACCCGCAGGTCGTCGGCAACATGACCAAGGTGGGCTTCCCGGAGAACCGGCTCCCGCTGCTCGCCACCGCGAAGGCGGCGGGTGCTCTCGGCCTGCTCGCGGGGCTCGCCATCGCCCCGCTCGGCGTGGCCGCTGCCGTGGGCCTCGTCCTCTACTTCGCCGGTGCCGTCATCGCCCACCTGCGCGTGAAGGACTTCGAGCTGGCGCCGGCGGCGGTGCTCACCCTCATCGCGGCGGCGGCGCTCGTCCTGCGCACAGCCTCCGCCTGAACCTCCACAGCAATACGAGACGTACCGTCTTGCAGCACCACTCCGGATGCCGTACCGTCATTCAGGCGAGACGGTACGTCTCGCCACTGTGTCCCCCATGACAGGCGGTCGCCCTTGTTCCATGCCCGGCTCCTCGACGTCACCCGCCGGCACGACGACCGTCACTCCCCACGCCGGACCGTCCTCGACCGCGTCTCCCTCACCGTCCGCCCCGGCGAGCGCCTCGGCGTCGTCGGCGACAACGGCTCGGGAAAGTCCACCCTCCTGCGGCTCCTCGCCGGCCTGGAGGCCCCCGACAACGGCACGGTGACCGTCGAGTCCCCCGGTGGCATCGGCCACCTCCCCCAGACCCTCGACCTCCCCCCGCACACGACCGTCGGCGACGCCGTCGACCACGCGCTCGCGGACATCCGAATCCTGGAAGCCGCGATCCGCACCGCGGAGAAAGCCCTGTCGGCCGCCGCCGGCGAGTGCGAAGACGCTCTCGCCTCGTACGCCGAACTGCTCGCCGCCTACGACGCCCGGGGCGGCGCCGACGCCGGCCGGCGCGTCGAGACGATCCTGCGACGGCCGGGCGAACCCGGCCCGCTCGACCGCCGACGGCCACTCGGCACCCTCTCCGGCGGTCAGCGCGCCCGCAGACAACGGGAGCACGAGGAGTGGAAGGAGGAACCCGCCCGGTACCGGTCCCTCGCCGACACGCACATCGACCGCTTCTCCGCGATCCCGCGCGAGGCCCCGGCCGCGTTCAGCGGAGCGGGCGCCTTCCGCGCCCGGTCACGCGCGCACGGCGCGATGAGCAGGATCCGCGCCGCCCGCGAGCGGCTCACCCGGCTCACCGACCACCCCGTGCCCGCACCGCCCGAACCACTCCGGTTCCGCGCGGACCTCGGCGGCGAAGGCGGCCGCGTCGACCTGACCGGCATACGGGTCGACGGACGGCTCCACCTCGACGCCCTCCCCCTCGACCCGGGCGCCCGCCTCCTGGTCACCGGCCCGAACGGCGCCGGCAAGACCACCCTCCTCCGAGTCCTGGCGGGCGAACTCGCCCCGGACGCGGGCACGGTGACCGTACCCGCCCGGGTCGGGCTGCTCCGCCAGGACACGACCCCACCCCTCGACCCCCGTACGGTGGGCGAGGCCTTCGGAGAAGGCCGCGAGGACGAACTGCTCGCCCTCGGGCTCTTCGCGGAACGGGACCTCCCGACTCCCGTCCGCCTGCTTTCGACCGGCCGGCGCCGCAAGCTCGAACCGGCACGGCTGATGACGTCACCCGTCGACCTGCTCCTCCTCGACGAGCCCACGAACCATCTGGCGCCGGGGCTCGTGGAGGAGCTCGAGGCGGCGCTCGCGGTGTATCGCGGCACGCTCGTCGTCGTCACCCACGACCGGCGCCTCCGCGACGCCGCCCCCGCCGCCCACCTTCACCTCGCGCCCGCGCCGCGCGTGGTGCGCTGAGCCCCGCGCGATGCGTTCTGCGCCCGCCCCTCGTGTGGCCCTCGCCCCCGCGTTGTGGGCCGTGCCCCGCCCGTTGTGGGCCACCGTTCCGCCGGGGCGGGCCCACCCCGCGCCTCCGCCCACCCCGTTGTGGGCCCTCGTTCCGCTGGACGGTGCCCACCCCCGCGCCCATCGCCGTGGGCCACCGTTCCGCTGGTGCGGTGCCCACCCCCGCGCCTCCGCCCCCCCGTTGGGGGCGATCGTTCCGCTGGGGCGGAACGGGTGGGCACAACGGACGGCGCCCCGTGCCGGGCCCAGGCTTCCGCGCCTGAACCCGCACCCGGTGTGCGACGCCGTACCGGTGCGGGCCCGGGCACAAGGGGCGGACGCGCCGCCAAGCGCGCCGTCCCGTGTGCCCCCCGTCCCGCCCAGCGGGACGACTGCCCACACGGCGGGCGGGTACGGGCCCAGTCTGGCGCGGGCCCACACGGCGGTGGGGGCGAAGGGCCACACGGCAGTGGGTGCGGGCTCGCGCGGTGGCGGGGGTGGGGTCAGGCGTTTTCTTCGAGGTCGCCTTCGGTTTCGAGGAAGACCTGGCGGAGGGCCGCGAGCGTCTCGGGGTCGGGCTTCTCCCACATGCCGCGGGACTCGGCTTCGAGGAGGCGCTCGGCGATGCCGTGGAGGGCCCAGGGGTTGGCTTCCTTGAGGAAGGCCTGGTTGGCGGGGTCGAGGACGTACTCCTGGGTGAGCTTGTCGTACATCCAGTCGGCGACGACGCCGGTCGTGGCGTCGTATCCGAAGAGGTAGTCGACGGTGGCCGCGAGCTCGAAGGCGCCCTTGTAGCCGTGGCGGCGCATGGCCTCGATCCAGCGGGGGTTGACCACGCGGGCGCGGAAGACGCGGGAGGTCTCCTCGACGAGGGTGCGGGTGCGGACGGTCTCGGGGCGGGTGGAGTCGCCGATGTAGGCCTCGGGGGCGGTGCCCTTGAGCGCGCGGACGGTCGCGACCATGCCGCCGTGGTACTGGAAGTAGTCGTCGGAGTCGGCGATGTCGTGCTCGCGGGTGTCGGTGTTCTTGGCGGCGACCGCGATCCGCTTGTACGCGGTCTCCATCTCGGCACGGGCCGGGCGGCCTTCGAGCCCGCGGCCGTACGCGTACCCGCCCCACACCGTGTACACCTCGGCGAGGTCCGCGTCGGTGCGCCAGTCGCGCGAGTCGATCAGCTGGAGGATGCCCGCGCCGTACGTGCCGGGGCGGGAGCCGAAGATGCGGGTGGTGGCGCGGCGCTCGTCGCCGTGCTCGGCGAGGTCGGCCTGCGCGTGGGCGCGGACGTGGTTGTCCTCGGCGGACTCGTCTTCCAGGCCGGCGACGAGCCGGACGGCGTCGTCGAGGAGGCCGATGACGTGCGGGAACGCGTCGCGGAAGAAGCCGGAGATGCGCAGGGTGACGTCGATGCGCGGGCGGCCGAGCTCGGCGAGCGGGATGGGCTCCAGGCCGTTGACGCGGCGGGAGGCCTCGTCCCACAGCGGGCGGACGCCCAGCAGGGCGAGTGCCTCGGCGACGTCGTCGCCTGCGGTGCGCATGGCGCTCGTGCCCCACAGGGAGAGGCCGACGGAGGTCGGCCATTCGCCGTTGTCGGTGCGGTAGCGCTCCAGGAGGGAGTCGGCCAGGGCCTGGCCGGTCTCCCAGGCGAGCCGGGACGGCACGGCCTTCGGGTCGACCGAGTAGAAGTTCCGGCCGGTCGGCAGGACGTTGACGAGGCCGCGGAGCGGGGAGCCGGACGGCCCGGCGGGGACGAAGCCGCCGTTCAGGGCGTGTACGGCGTGCGTCAGCTCGTCGGTGGTGGCGGCGAGCCGCGGGACGACCTGGTCGCAGGCGAAGCGCAGGACGGACCGGACCTCCGGGCCGTACGCGGCGGCGACGGTCTCGACGGCGTCGGCCGACCAGCCGGCGCTCTCCATTGCCTCGACCAGCTCGCGGGCCTTGGCCTCGGCCTCGTCGGCGGTGGTGCGGGTGGCGGCGGACTCGTCGAGGCCGAGGGCCTCGCGCAGGCCGGGCAGGGCCTGGGTGCCGCCCCAGATCTGGCGGGCGCGGAGGATGGAGAGGACCAGGTTGACGCGGGCCTCGCCTTCGGGGGCGCCGCCGAGGACGTGGAGGCCGTCGCGGATCTGGGCGTCCTTGACCTCGCAGAGCCAGCCGTCGACGTGCAGCAGGAAGTCGTCGAAGCCGTCGTCCTCCGGGCGCTCTTCGAGGCCGAGGTCGTGGTCGAGCTTGGCGGCCTGGATCAGGGTCCAGATCTGGGCGCGGATGGCGGGCAGCTTCGCCGGGTCCATGGAGGAGATCTGCGCGTACTCGTCGAGGAGCTGCTCCAGGCGGGCGATGTCGCCGTAGGAGTCGGCGCGGGCCATCGGCGGCACCAGGTGGTCGACGAGCGTGGCGTGGACGCGCCGCTTGGCCTGGGTGCCCTCGCCCGGGTCGTTGACGAGGAACGGGTAGATCAGCGGGATGTCGCCGAGGGCCGCGTCGGGGCCGCAGGCGGCGGACAGGCCGGCGTTCTTGCCGGGCAGCCACTCCAGGTTGCCGTGCTTGCCCAGGTGGACCATGGCGTCGGCGCCGAAGCCGCCGTCCTCGGCGCGGGCGGCGATCCAGCGGTAGGCGGCCAGGTAGTGGTGGGACGGCGGGAGGTCGGGGTCGTGGTAGATCGCGATCGGGTTCTCGCCGAAGCCGCGCGGCGGCTGGATGAGGATCAGGAGGTTCCCGCGCCGCAGGGCGGCGAGGACGATGTCGCCCTCCGGGTTGCGGGAGCGGTCGAGGAACATCTCGCCGGGCGCCGGGCCCCAGTGCTCCTCGACCTGCTCGCGGAGTTCGGCGGGCAGGGTCGCGTACCAGCGCTTGTAGTCGGCGGCCGGGATGCGGACCGGGTTGCGGGCGAGCTGCTCCTCGGTGAGCCAGTCCTGGTCGTGGCCGCCGGCCTCGATGAGGGCGTAGATGAGCTCGTCGCCGTCGCCGGAGACCAGGCCGGGGAGCTCTTCGGCGGGGCCGAAGTCGTAGCCCTCCGCGATCAGGCGGCGGAGGAGCGCGACGGCGGAGGCGGGGGTGTCGAGGCCGACCGCGTTGCCGATGCGGGAGTGCTTGGTGGGGTAGGCGGAGAGGACGAGCGCCAGCTTCTTCTCGGCGTTCGGGATGTGGCGGAGCCGGGCGTGCCGGACGGCGATGCCGGCGACGCGGGCGGCGCGCTCGGCGTCGGCGACGTACGCGGGCAGGCCGTCCTCGTCGATCTCCTTGAAGGAGAAGGGGACGGTGATGAGCCGGCCGTCGAACTCGGGCACGGCGACCTGGCTGGCGGCGTCCAGCGGCGAGAGGCCTTCGTCGTTCTCCTCCCAGGCGGACCGCGAGCCGGTGAGGCACAGCGCCTGGAGGATCGGCACGTCGAGGGCGGCGAGCGCGCCCGCGTCCCAGGCCTCCTCGTCGCCGCCGGCCTGTGCCTCGGCGGGCTTCGTGCCGCCGGCGGCGAGGACGGTCGTGATGATCGCGTCGGCGGACCGCAGGGTCTCGACGAGTTCCGCCTCGGGGGCGCGCAGGGAGGCCACGTACAGCGGCAGCGCCTGGGCGCCGGCGTCCTCGACGGCGTCGCAGAGGGCGCCGACGAAGGCGGTGTTCCCGCTCATGTGGTGGGCGCGGTAGTAGAGCACGGCGACGGTCGGGCCGTCGGTGCGCTTCGGGGTGCGCTCCAGCGGGCCCCAGGTGGGGGCGGCGGCCGGGGCCTCGAAGCCGTGGCCGGTGAGCAGGACGGTGTCGGAGAGGAAGCGGGCCAGCTGCTCCAGGTTCGCCGGGCCGCCGTGCGCCAGGTAGGCGTGGGCCTCGGTGGCGACGCCGACGGGGACGGTGGAGGCCTCCATCAGCTGGGCGTCGGGGGCCTGTTCGCCGCTGAGGACGACGACGGGCTTTCCGGTGGCGCGGATGGCGTCGAGGCCCTCCTGCCAGGAGCGGAGCCCGCCGAGGAGGCGGACGACGACGAGTTCGGCGTCGTCGAGGAGGCCGTGGAGGTCGGCGAGGGGGAGGCGGGCGGGGTTGGCGAAGCGGTACTCCACCGGGCCGGCGGAGCCGGCGTTCGCCGCGCGGGCGCTGAGCAGGTCGGTGTCGGAGTGCGACAGCAGCAGAAGCATGGCGAGCTCAGGCCTTCCTCGGGGTTGTCCGCGCCCCGGGTTCGTGTGGGTTGGCCTCCCCTTGCTCGCGCGAAGCCGAGAGCTCGGGGAAGGGAGTTCCTGACTCACCCGTGCCATCGCTGGTACGGGTTCACAGTGGCGGGACCGCGCCGGATTCTCACCGGGCTTCCTCCCCGGGGTCCTGCGACCCCATGCCGTGTGCATAGTAGATCGTGAGGTCGGCGGGGCGGGGCGTGCCGGGGAGTCGGCCGGATCACACCCGGTGGTCGGCCGGTGCCCCGTGGGTATGCTCGCCGCCATGCCGCCCACCCCACCCCCGGCTACCGAACCGGGCGAACCTCGCATACGGGACCGTGGCGACGCCTGCCCCGGGGCACTGCGCCTGCACGCGGCCGACGACGGCCGGCTGGCCCGACTGCGCCTGCCCGCAGGTCGATTGACGCACCGTCAGGCCGAGGTCCTGGCGCGGGCGGCGGAGTCGCTCGGCGACGGGCGGATCAGCATCACCTCGCGCGGCAACGCGGAGCTCCGCGGCCTCGCGGACGACTGCGGGGCCGCGCTCGCGGAGCTGCTCGCCGACGCGGGCCTGCTGCCCTCGCCCACCCACGAGCGCATCCGCAACATCGTCGCCTCGCCGACCGCCGGACTCGACGGACTCGGCCACGCGGACGTGCAGTTGTGGGCGCGCGGGCTCGACGCCGCCCTGTGCGCCGCGCCCCGGGCCGCGTCCCTTTCGGGACGGTTCCTGTTCGTCCTGGACGACGGGCGCGGAGACGTGACCGGACTCGGCGGGGATGTGACCTTGGTCGCAGCCGAGGACGAGTCCGTCACTCTGTGGCTCGACGGCGGCCCGGCGGAGCGGCAGGTCTTCCGGCTCGCGGCCGCCGACGCCGTCCGCGCCGCCCTCACCGCCGCCCTCGCGTTCCTCGACGCCGCCGACGCCGCCGGCAACGGGGCCTGGCGCCCCCGCGAGCTGCCCGCCGGGCACCTCCCGGACGTGGCCGGCGCCCTGGCCCGCGCGGGCATCGCGGCCGAGCCCGTACCCGTACCGCTGCTGCCCTCGTCCCCGCCGCCCGCGCCCGGCGCACTCCGGGACGGCGCGGTCTACGTCCTCGCGCCGCTCGGCCGGCTGACCTCCGCCCAGCTGCGGGCCCTGCTGCCCGCCGGCGAGATCCGGCTCACGCCCTGGCGCGGAGCCGTCGCCACGGCCGCACCCACCACCGAGCCCCACGCCGACGCCGCCGGTGCGGACCGCGCGGACCGGCTGCGGGCGCTGGACGCGTGCGGGCTCATCACCCGCCCCGACGCGCCCGGCGCCGGGGTCACCGCGTGCACCGGGCGGCCCGGCTGCGCCAAGTCCCTGGCCGACGTACGGGCGGACGCCCTCGCCGCGCCCGCCGGCCCGCTGCCCGTGCACTTCTCCGGGTGCGCGCGGCGCTGCGGGCACCCGTACGGCGACTGGGTCGAGGTCCTCGCCACCGGCGACGACGGCTACCTGGTGGACGGCCGCGCCACCCCCCGTACCTCCCTGACCGAAGCGGTCGCCACCGCCCGCACGTATCCGACGAGATGAGCGAGAGCAACACGATGTTCGACTACGAGAAGGACGGGGCGGAGATCTACCGCCGGTCCTTTGCCACGATCCGCGCCGAGGCGGATCTGGCGGGCCTGCCCGCCGACGTCGCCCAGGTGGCGGTCCGGATGATCCACGCCTGCGGCATGACCGACCTCGTACGCGACATCGCCTACTCGCCCCAGGTCGTCTCCCGGGCCCGCGAGGCGCTCCGCGCCGGCGCCCCGATCCTCTGCGACGCGCAGATGGTCGCCAGCGGCGTCACCCGCAAGCGGCTGCCCGCCGACAACGAGGTGATCTGCGCGCTCTCCGACCCGGCGCTGCCCGCCCTCGCCGCCGAACTGGGCACCACCCGCTCCGCCGCCGCCCTCGAACTCTGGCGGGACCGCCTCGAAGGCTCCGTCGTCGCCATCGGCAACGCGCCGACCGCCCTCTTCCACCTCCTGGAGATGGTCGCGAAGGGCGCGGGCAGGCCCGCGGCCGTCCTCGGCATACCGGTCGGCTTCATCGGCGCCGCCGAGTCCAAGGACGCGCTGGCCGAGAACGACCTCGGCCTCGACTACCTCGTCGTACGGGGCCGGCGCGGCGGCAGCGCCATGACGGCCGCCGCGATCAACGCCCTCGCGCACGAAGCGGAGATCCAGGCATGAGCGGCACCGAGGACACAGTGGTGAAGGGCAAGTTGTACGGCGTCGGCCTCGGGCCCGGCGACCCGGACCTGATGACGGTCGCGGCGGTGAAGGCCATCGCCTCCGCCGACGTCGTCGCGTACCACTCGGCCCGTCACGGCCGCTCCATCGCCCGCTCCATCGCCGCCGGGCACATCCGCGAGGACCACGTCGAGGAGCGGCTCGTGTACCCGCTCACCGTGGAGACCACGGACCACCCCGGCGGCTACCGGGGCGCCCTGGACGACTTCTACGAGGAGGCCGCGGCCCGCCTCGCCGCCCACCTCGACGCCGGCCGCACGGTCGCCGTCCTCGCCGAGGGCGACCCGCTGTTCTACGGCTCGTACCAGCACATGCACAAGCGGCTCGCCGACCGCTACGACACCACCGTCATCCCCGGCGTCACCTCGGTCAGCGCCGCCGCCGCCCGCCTCGGCGAGCCGCTGTGCGAGGCGGAGGAGGTCCTCACGATCATCCCCGGCACCCTGCCCGAGGACGAGCTGACGGCCCGCCTCGCCGGCACCGACTCGGCGGTCGTCATGAAGCTCGGCCGCACCTTCCCCACCGTGAAGCGTGCCCTGGAGCGCGCCGGACGCCTCGACGACGCCCGTTACGTGGAGCGGGCGTTCATGGCGGGCGAGCGGACCGAACGCCTGACGGACGTCGACCCGGCCACCGTCCCGTACTTCTCGGTCGCCGTCCTGCCCTCCCGCGTCGACCAGCAGCCCCCCGTACGGGAACGCGGCGAGGTCGTCGTCGTCGGCACCGGCCCCGCGGGAGCGCCCTGGCTGACCCCCGAGTCGCGCGGCGCACTCGTCAACGCCGACGTCCTCGTCGGCTACACCACCTACCTCGACCGGGTGCCGGTGCTCCGCCCCGGCCAGATCCGCCACGGCTCCGACAACAAGGTCGAGTCCGAGCGCGCCGAGTTCGCCCTCGACCTGGCCCGGCGCGGCCGCAAGGTCGCGGTCGTCTCCGGCGGCGACCCCGGCGTCTTCGCCATGGCCACCGCCGTCCTGGAGGTCGCCTGCGAGGCGGAGTACGCCGACGTGCCCGTACGGGTCCTCCCGGGGGTGACCGCCGCCAACGCGGCCGCCGCCGCCGCGGGCGCCCCGCTCGGCCACGACTACGCCACCATCTCCCTCTCCGACCGGCTCAAGCCGTGGGACGTCATCGAGGCCCGGCTGCGCGCCGCCGCCTCCGCCGACCTGGTCGTCGCCCTCTACAACCCGGGCTCCAAGTCCCGTACGCACCAGGTGGCCGCCGCCCGCGACCTCCTCCTCGAACTGCGCTCCCCCGAGACGCCGGTCGTCGTCGCCCGCGACGTCGGCGGCCCCGAGCAGTCCGTCCGGGTCGTCACCCTGAAGGCCCTGGAGCCTTCCGAGGTCGACATGCGGACCCTGCTGCTCGTCGGCTCCTCGCAGACCCGCGCCGTCGAACGCGCCGACGGCCGCACCATCGCCTGGACCCCGCGCCGCTACGGCTGAGCCGAGGACGGGGAGGACGAGGAGGAGGTCCGGGTGAAGGTGCCGAGCTTCTCCTGGTCCAGGTACTCGACGCGGACGGACCTGCCGTCCGGGGAGAACGTGACGCCGGTCGGACCGACGGCGTTCTCCCCGCGCGTCGCGAAGCTGAACGTGTCGCCGGAGTAGTGCGTCAGACGGTACGTCTGGGGCTCGGGACCCAGCCGCAGCACCAGCCCGCCGTCGGCCTCGGCCACCGTCATCCGGCCGTAGTAGTCGCTGGTGTACGTGCCGGTGTAGGCGCTCGCGGGCTTCGCGGCGGCGGCATCGGACGGCGGGTGCGCGTAGTCGGTGTCGGACCGGCCCTCGTCGGCCTGCTGCTGGTAGATCGCGTCGACCAGCGGCATCCAGTCCCTGCTGGGCTTCCCGTCCTGCGCGGTGTCGAAGAAGTCCAGGGCGACGGCGTCGGCGACGCCTACCGGCGCCCCGTTGGTGAGGACGACGATCCCGAGCTCCTCGCCCGGCAGCATCGTCACGTTGGTGTGCGCGCCCTCCGCGAACGCCCCGGTGTGCGACAGCCGCAGCCGGCCCTCGTCGTCGTACGACACGTTCCAGCCGAGCCCGTAGAACCCGGTCCGGGCCGCCGGGGCGTGCGCCGGCGAGGACACCGACTCGGGGTGGTGGGTGAGTTGCAGCGCCTCGGGGTCGATGATCTTCCGCCCGTCGAGCGTCCCGTCGCCCAGCTGGAGCCGCAGCCACACCGCCATGTCCCGCGCGGACGAACTGACCCCGCCGGCCGGCGACTGGGCGTCCGGGTCCCGCACGTACCGCGCCTTCCACGTCCCGTCGGGCTCCTTCACGTGCCCCACGGCCCGGTCGGGGTTCTCCACGAAGTCCCGGAAGCGGGAACTGGTGTCGTCCATCCCCGCCGGCCGGTACAGCGTGTCCTCGGCGAGCTTCTCCCACGGCACGCCCTTCTCCGCCGCCACCGCCTCGGCCGCGCCCGTGAGACCGAAGTTGGTGTACGCGTAACTCGCCCGGAACGGCGTCAGCGGCTCGTACCGCAGGTGCGCCAGGACGTACTCCCGGTCGTAGCCCAGGTCCTCCAGCAGGTCCCCCGCGTGGTCCGGCAGCCCGCTCCGGTGCGAGAACAGGTCCGCGACCGTCATGTGCGACGTCACCCACGGGTCCTTCAGCTTGAACTCCGGCAACTCCGGTGCCACCGGCTTCTGCCAGCCCTCCACGCCCACCGCGCCGGACACCACCGTCGACGCGATCGGCTTCGACACCGACGCCAGTTGGAACACGGTGTCCGCGTCCACCCGCGCCGTCTTCCCCACCTCGCGCACCCCGTACCCCTTGAGGTGCACCACCTTCCCCTCGTACACCACCGCCACCGACACCCCCGGCACCCCGGTCCGCTTCATCATCGCCGCGACGTCCGCGTCCAGCCGGCCCACCGCCCGGTCCACGTCCGCCCGGTCGAGCAGCGGCGGCGGCTGCGCCGGGGGAGGCTCGGGCGCGGGTGTCGGCGAGGGACTCGGCGCGGCGCCCATCAGCGCCACGAGCCCCGCCGTCGCCAACCACCGGACGGTACCCACCTCTCCATTGAACGCCCGCCCCCCGCCGCTGTCGCGCCGGAGACGAACGCCCGCCGTAACCCGCCCCGCGCCTGCGATGCCCCCGCCCGAACCCACCCCCGCACCGGCGACGACCCCCGCCACAACCCCCTGTCGCGCCGGGAAACCGGCAGGTAGAGTCCCATCCCGGCGGTGGTCCGGCCCCACCCGCACCGCCCGTTCTCCCCCCATCACCTGTGTCCCGTAGGTCCGGAAAGGGCCCCTCTCTCTGTGATGACTCGTACCCGGCTGAGCGCCCTGGCCACGACGGCCGCGCTCGCCGCATCCGGCGGTCTGCTCACCGCCGCCCCGGCCTCCGCGGCCGTCATCTGCGCCTCCCCCGTGTGGACGGCGCAGTACTTCGCCAACACCACCCTCACCGGCACCCCGAAGCTGACCGCCTGCGACAGCGCCATCGCCGAGAACTACGGCTGGGGCGACCCGGCCGGCGTCACCCTCCCCGCGGACAACTTCTCCGTCCGCTGGTCCGTGACCCGCGACTTCGGCTCCGGCGGCCCGTTCCAGTTCGCAGCCGAGGCGCAGGACGGCATCCGCGTCCACCTCGACGGCGTCCGCAGGATCGACCTCTGGAAGAACGTCTCCCTCACCCAGAAGAAGACCGTCTCCCTGACGATCCCGTCCGGCCGCCACACCATCCGCGTCGACTACGCGACCTGGACCGGCGCCGCCAACGTCAAGTTCACCTACGCGCCCCTCACTTCGGCGACCGTCGACAAGGTCCGCCCCCTCCCGCCGACCGGCGCGTCCGTCGCCTACGACCCCACGCTGAACAAGACCACCGTGAAGTGGGCGCCCAACAAGGAGATGGACCTCGCCGGCTACCGCCTCTACCGGCGCCTCCCCACCACCGCCTGGGCCAGGATCAGCAGCTCCACCGCCCTGATCACCGGCACCTCCTACGTCAACTACCCGCCCCCGACCGGCCAGTCGTACCTGTACGAACTCCGCGCCGTCGACCGGGCCGGAAACGAGTCCTGGGGCGGCACCGACCTGACCGTCGCGTCGGTCGACAGGACCCCGACCGCCGCCCCGGCCGGCGTCACCGCGACCGACGCCGTCACCGGCGTCGACCTGGCGTGGCAGCCGGTCGCGGGCGCGGTGAAGTACGCCGTGCACCGGCAGCGCACCGGCACCACCGACCCCGCCACCCAGGTCGCGACCGGCGTCACCGGCACGACGTGGCGGGACACCGGCGTCGCCGAGCGGACCGGCTACACGTACGGGGTCTCCGCCGTCGACGCCGCCGGGAACGTCTCCCCGCGGACCTCCGTCTCCGTCTCCCACGGCGACTACGCGCCCGCGGCGCCGACGGGCCTGACGGTGGAGGACGTCTCGAACGCGGTGCGGCAGCACATGCTGCGCTGGACCGCTCCGGCGGACACCGACGTGGTCTCCTACCGCGTCTACCGCAACGGCAGCCTGCTCGACACGTCCTCCTTCACCGCGTTCAAGGACATGCAGGCCGTCTGGCACGGCACGACGTACCGGTACACCGTCTCGGCGGTGGACGCGGCCGGCAACGAGTCGCCGCTCTCCGCCGAGGCCTCGATCACCACCGACGGCGACCTGATCGCCCCGGCGCCCGTCACCGGCGTCAGGGCGACCGCGCGCGAGGACGGCGTGCTGGTCGAGTGGGACGCGAGCACGGAGCCCGACCTCAAGCGGTACGAGGTCTTCAAGGCCGAGCGGTACGACGACGGCGACGGCGGCTACATCTGGCTCGCCCACCGCCTCCAGTACCTCGGCGAGGACACCACCTCGTTCCTCCACACCAGCCCCGCGGACGGCGAGACCGTCATGTACGGCGTGATCGCCGTCGACGACTGGGAGAACACCCTCCGCGTCGACGACCCGGGCCTGAACTGGTTCGAGGTCACCGAACTCGGCACGCCCGTCACCGAGTAGCGACCCAGGCGGCGGCCTCCTCCGGGGTCGCCGCCGTCGGGACGCCGTCGGGGACCGGGGGGCGGCGGACCACCACGACCGGGATGCCCGTCTCTCGGGCGGCCGTCAGCTTGGGGGCGGTCGCGGCGCCGCCGCTGTCCTTCGTGACGAGGACGTCGACGCGGTGGTGGCGTATCAGTCGCCGCTCGCCGTCGAGGGTGAAGGGGCCGCGGTCGAGGAGGATCTCGGTGCGGGCGGGCGTCGGCGCGTCGGGGGCGTCGACCGAGCGGACCAGGAACCACTGGGGGCAGGCCGCGAAGGCCGCGAGGCCCAGGCGGCCGGTGGTCAGGAAGACGCGGTCGCCTAGTCCGTCCAGGGCCCGGGCCGCCTCGTCGAGGGAGGCCACCGAACGCCAGTCGTCGCCGTCCCCGGGGACCCAGCCGGGGCGGCGGAGGGCGAGCAGGGGAACATGGGCGGTGGCGGCCGCCTCGGCCGCGTTGAAGCTGATGCGCTCGGCGAAGGGATGGGTGGCGTCGATGACCGCGTCCACGGCGTGCTCCCGCATCCAGCCGACGAGCCCGCCGACCCCGCCGAAGCCGCCGATCCGGACCTCGCCGACCGGCAGCCGGGGGCTCGCCACCCGCCCCGCGAGGGAGCTGGTGACCCGGACGCGGCCGTGCAGCAGCCCGGCCAGGGCGCGGGCCTCGGTGGTCCCGCCGAGAATGAGTACGTGCACAGGAGTTCCTTCGTGACGTCAGGCGGCGGGCGTGAGGCCCAACTCAAGCACACCGGTCTCCGCCCGGGATGGACGACCGGTGCCTGTGCGACGGCGGCGACGACCGCCGCGTACACGGCCCTGCTGACCGGGGACTTCCCCGACCCGGTGACGATCACGCTGCCGAAGGGGCAGACGCCGGCGTTCGCGCTCGCCGCCGAGTCCCTGACGGCCGGTTCCGCCATGGCCGCCGTCGTGAAGGACGCCGGCGACGACCCGGACGTCACCCACGGGGCGGTGATCCGCTCGACGGTACGGCTGCTGCCGCCGGGCTCCGGCGTGGTCTTCCGGGCCGGCGAAGGCGTCGGCACCGTCACCCTGCCGGGCCTGCCCCTGGAGGTCGGCGAACCCGCGATCAATCCCGTGCCCCGGCAGCTGATGCGCGAGCACGTCGCCGAGGTCGCGGCCCGGCACGGGGCGGCCGGCGACGTCGAGATCACCGTCTCCGTCGACAACGGCGCCGAGATCGCCCGCTCCACCTGGAACCCCCGGATCGGCATCCTCGGCGGCCTGTCGATCCTCGGCACGACCGGCGTCGTCGTCCCGTACTCCTGCTCGGCCTGGATCGACTCCATCCGCCGCGGCGTGGACGTGGCCCGCGCCGGCGGCCTCACGCACGTCGCCGGCTGCACCGGCTCGACCTCCGAGCGCACCGTGACGACGCTCTACGACCTGCCGGAGATCGCCCTCCTCGACATGGGCGACTTCGCGGGCGCCGTCCTGAAGTACATCCGCCGCCATCCCGTCGACCGGCTCACCCTCTGCGGCGGCTTCGCCAAGCTCTCCAAGCTGGCCGCCGGCCACCTCGACCTCCATTCCGCCCGGTCCCAGGTCGACAAGCCGTTCCTGGCCGGCCTCGCCCGCACCGGCGGCGCGTCCGAGGCCCTGGCGGCCGACATCACGACCGCCAACACGGGCCTCGCGGCCCTCCGCCTCTGCGAGGCCGCCGGCGTCCCCCTCGGCGACCTCGTGGCCGCCCGCGCCCGCGACGAGGCCCTCGCCGTCCTCCGCGGGGCCCCCGTCGCCGTCGACGTCGTCTGCATCGACCGCGCGGGAACCGTCGTGGGCCGCTCCTCGGTGGCGGGGCCGTGAGGGGGACGCCGACAACGAGAGCTGTTCGTTCCGGATCGTGTTCGTGCCGGATGCGACGGGGCGGGGCCTCGGGACGGAGGCGACCCGGCTGGTCGTCGGCTACGGCTTCGGGTCCCTCGGCCTCTACCGGATCTCCCTTGAGGTGTACGCGTTCAACCCCCGCGCCCGGCGGGCGTACGAGAAGGCCGGCTTCACGGCCGAGGGGGTCCTGCGCGGGGCGCTGCTCTGGGAGGGCGAGCGGGTGGACGCGACGGTGATGTCGGTGCCGGCGCCGGAGTGGCGGGCCACTCCGGCGCCGTGAGGGCGGTGCGGTCGTCCGTGACCGGTCAGTCCGCGACCGGGTAGCCGATCTCCGCGATGTCGTCCGCGAGGGCGGCGAGGTCGACGCCCGGGTTGAGGGACGCCACGACCTCGGCCGTCAGCGGGCGCAGCGCCAGGACGTGGCGCACGGCCTCCGGGTCGACCCGGGTCTCGTAGTAGTCGGACGCCCAGGTGGCGTAGGCCTCGGCCGAGCGGTCCACGAGCAGGTGGAGGAGGAGGCCGGAGCCGTCCGGGTCCTTGTGGTCCTCCAGGCCGGTGAACTCGACCGGGCCGGTGTGCCAGGCGGTGTCGGCGGGCTCGCGCCAGAGGCAGGCGGTGGTCACGTGGACCCCGTCCTCGTCGGTGAACGCGGGCTCCGTCAGGTACTCGCGGAAGGCCTCCGGGACCCCGTCGACGACGCCGGGCCAGGTCAGCCCGTCCGCGAGGGGCCCGAATGGGCTCATCGGCGACTCGTGGGCGAAGACGCGGGCGAACGCCCCGGCGGGGGAGAGGACGATCGTGTACTCGTCGCCCGATCCGTCCTTCATGGACGCCAGCTGCTCGGTCTCCGACCAGTGCGCGTCGAAGGAGTAGTACCGGCTCTCCCACTCCGGGCAGAGCACGGCCTCCAGCATGGCGAGCCCTCGGCTGTGGTCGCGCAGTTCCTCGATGCCCGGCAGCGCCCGGGCGACGTCGTAGACGGTCACGGACCCATTCAAGACCCTCGTACCGACGTGCGGGCACCGGGTCCCGAACCTAGGCTCGGCAGCGCAGGAAACCCTACGGAAAGGGAGGAGTCATCATGGCGAAGCGCGGCAACAAGAAGCGGGCCCGCAAGAAGAAGAAGGCGAACCACGGCAAGCGGCCCAATGCCTGAGTCGTGGCGATGACGGAGGCCGGACCCGTGTGGGGGTCCGGCCGTCGTCGTGTGCGGGGCCGTCGCGGTGCCGTCGGGCGGGGCGCCCGCCGGGGGGTGTCAGCGGGTGTGGCCGACGCGGGGCGTCCGCGGGCGTGGCCCGGGCGAGGGGCCGGCGGGTGGGGCGGTCGCGGCGGTGTCAGCAGGTGTGGCGGTCGCGGGCCGGGTCGTACAGGTGGCTGTCGCGGAACTCGGAGGCGGCGAGGGTGCGGCCGACGAGGATGACGGCGGTCTTGGTGATGCCGGAGGCCTTCACCTGGTCGGCGATGTCCTCCAGGGTGCCGCGCAGGACGAGCTCGTCGGGGCGGCTGGCCATGGCGACGACGGCGGCGGGGCAGTCGACGCCGTAGTGGGGGACCAGCTCGGAGACGATGCGGTCGACGTAGCGGGCGCCCAGGTGGAGGACGAGCAGCGCGCCGCTGCGGCCCAGGGTGGCGAGGTCCTCGCCCTCGGGCATCGGGGTGGCCTGCTGGGCGATGCGGGTGAGGATGACGGTCTGGCCGACGGTCGGCACGGTCAGTTCCCGCTTGAGCGCGGCGGCGGCCGCCGCGAACGCCGGGACGCCGGGCACGACCTCGTAGGGGATGTCGAGCGCGTCGAGGCGGCGCATCTGCTCGGCGACCGCGCTGAACACGGACGGGTCACCGGAGTGCAGCCGGGCCACGTCGTGGCCGGCCTCGTGGGCGCGGGCGATCTCGGCGACGATCCGGTCCAGGTCGAGCCGGGCCGTGTCGATCAGGGTGGCGTCCGGGGGGCACTCGGCGAGCAGCTCGGTGGGGACGAGCGAGCCGGCGTAGAGGCAGACGCCGCACTTCGCCAGGGTCCGCGCACCGCGCACGGTGATGAGATCGGCCGCGCCGGGGCCCGCTCCGATGAAGTAGACGGTCATGCTTCCTCTTCCCTGGTGTCGGAACCCTTGGTCGCGGCGGCCGCGGCGGCGGCGGTCACGGAAACGGAGCCCTCGGTCGCGGCGGCCTCGGTCCCGGCGTTCTCGGTCGCGCCCTTGGTCACGGACCACTGTGTGACGGGCATCGCCTGGCGCCAGCCGGTGAAGCCGCCGACGGGGACGGCGGTGGAGACGGCGAGCCGGACGAGTTCGCCGCCGTGGCGGCGGTAGCGGTCGGCGAGCAGTGCCTCGGATTCGAGGGTCACGGTGTTGGCGACGAGCCGCCCGCCGGCCGGGAGCGCGTCCCAGCAGGCGTCGAGGAGGCCGGGGGCGGTAAGGCCGCCGCCGATGAAGACGGCGTCGGGGGCGGGCAGCCCGGCGAGGGCGGCGGGGGCGGGGCCCGTGACGATCCGCAGGGCGGGCACGCCGAGCGCGTCGGCGTTGCGGGTGATGCGGGCGGCGCGCTCGGGGGACTTCTCGACGGCGACGGCCCGGCAGGAGCGGTGGGTGCGCATCCACTCGATGCCGATGGAGCCGGAGCCGCCGCCGATGTCCCAGAGGAGTTCGCCGGGGGCGGGTGCGAGGGCGGCGAGCGTGGCGGCCCGCACGTACCGCTTGGTGAGCTGGCCGTCGTGTTCGTACGCCTCGTCCGGGAGGCCGGGCGTCGCGCCGAGCCGCAGCGCGCCCGGGTCGCGTACGCAGTCCAGGGCGAGGACGTGGAGGGCGTCGGTCCGCTCGTGCGGCCAGTCGGCGGCGGTGGCGTCGAGGGTCCGCTCTCGGGGGCCGCCGAGCTGTTCGAGGACCCGGACGCGGGTGCCGCCCCAGCCGGTGGCGCGGAGGTACGCGGCGACGTCGGCGGGGGTCCCGGGGCCTTCGCCGAGGACGAGGACCCGGCGTCCGGGGTGGAGGACGGCGGCGAGGGCGCCGAGCGGCCTGGCCACGAGCGACACGGTCTCGACGGCCTCCAGGGCCCAGCCGAGGCGGGCGCAGGCGTACGAGACGGAGGACGGGTGGGGGTGGACGCGCAGGCGGTCGGCGCCGACGGTCTCCGCGAGGGTGCGGGCGATGCCGTAGAACGACGGGTCGCCGCTGGCGAGGACGGCGATCGCGCGGCCCTCGTGGGCGGCGAGCAGGCCGGGGACGGCGGGGCGGAGCGGGGTGGGCCAGGCGATCCGCTCGCCGCCGCACGCGGCGGGGTCGAGGAGGTCGAGCTGGCGGGGGCCTCCGATGAGGACCTCGGCGTCGCGCAGGATCCGGCGGGAGTTCTCGGGGAGCCCGTCCCAGCCGTCCGCGCCGATCCCGACGACCGACACCACCGATATCGCAGCGTTCACGTCGGGGACTTTACGTGAGGCGTCGGCGGGGCTTGCCGCACGGTCACTTCTGTGCGTTCTGCCCCACGTGGAAGAGGAGCCAGACGAAGCCCGCGAAGGCGTGGGTGGCGAAGACGTACACGAAGACGCGGAGCATCACGCCCCGCTCCTTCCAGCGCTCGTTGTCGTACGTCTCCTCCGTCATGCCGTCCAGGGTACGGCCGGGAACAAGCCGGGGGGTCGCGCCGTTGGACGTGATGGTTTAAGATTCAACCAACAAGCCGTGAGGCACCGCACCGCGAGAGGTGAGCACGATGCAGTTCGGGATCTTCACCGTCGGCGACGTGACGACCGACCCCACCACCGGCCGCACCCCCACCGAGCACGAGCGCATCAAGAACACCGTCGCGATCGCGCTCAAGGCCGAGGAGGTCGGACTCGACGTCTTCGCGACCGGCGAGCACCACAACCCGCCGTTCGTCCCGTCCTCCCCCACCACCCTGCTCGGGCACATCGCCGCCCGGACCGAGAACCTGATCCTGTCCACCTCCACGACCCTGATCACCACCAACGACCCGGTGAAGATCGCCGAGGACTACGCGACCCTCCAGCACCTCGCCGACGGCCGCGTGGACCTGATGATGGGCCGCGGCAACACCGGCCCGGTCTACCCGTGGTTCGGCCAGGACATCCGCCAGGGCATCCCGCTCGCCATCGAGAACTACGCGCTCCTCCACAAGCTGTGGAGGGAGGACGTGGTCGACTGGGAGGGCAGGTTCCGCAGCGCCCTCCAGGGCTTCACCTCCACCCCGCGCCCCCTCGACGGCGTCCCGCCGTTCGTCTGGCACGGCTCCATCCGCTCCCCCGAGATCGCCGAGCAGGCCGCGTACTACGGCGACGGGTTCTTCGCGAACCACATCTTCTGGCCCAAGCAGCACACCGAGAAGATGGTCCGCCTCTACCGGCAGCGGTACGCCCACTACGGCCACGGCACCGCCGAGCAGGCCATCGTCGGCCTCGGCGGACAGGTCTTCCTGCGGAAGAACTCGCAGGACGCGATACGGGAGTTCCGCCCGTACTTCGACAACGCGCCGGTCTACGGCCACGGCCCGAGCCTGGAGGAGTTCTCCCGGGAGACCCCGCTGACCGTCGGCTCCCCGCAGGAGGTCATCGAGCGCACCCTCTCCTTCCGCGACTACGTGGGCGACTACCAGCGCCAGCTGTTCCTGGTCGACCACGCCGGACTGCCCCTCAAGACCGTCCTGGAGCAGCTCGACATCCTCGGCGAGGAGGTCGTCCCGGTGCTGCGCAAGGAGTTCGCGAACCTGCGCCCGGCCGGAGTCCCCGAGACCGCCCCGCTCCACCCCGCCGTCACCCGCACCACCGAGGAGGTCTGACGCCATGCAGACGTCGAAGCTGGTCGCCGTGTCCGCCGGACTCAGCGCGCCCTCCTCCACCCGGCTGCTGGCCGACCGGCTGCTCCAGGCCGCCCGCCACCGGCTCGCCGAGCAGGAGTACGCCGTCGACGTCCAGGTGGTCGAACTGCGCGACCTCGCCGTCGACATCGCGAAGAACCTCGTCACCGGTTTCCCTTCCGAGAAGCTGCGGGAAGCCATCGACACGGTGACCGGCGCCGACGGCGTCATCGCGGTGACCCCGGTCTTCACGGCCTCGTACAGCGGTCTGTTCAAGTCCTTCTTCGACCTGATCGACCCGGCGGCGCTGACCGGCACCCCCGTCCTCATCGGGGCGACCGGCGGCACCGCCCGCCACTCCCTGGTCCTGGACCACGCCCTGCGGCCGCTCTTCGCCTACCTGCGTGCCCCGACCGTCCCGACCGCCGTGTACGCGGCCTCGGAGGACTGGGGTTCGGGCGGCGACGAGACCTCCTCCCAGCGGTACGGGGGCGACGGCCTGCCGTCCCGGATCACCCGGGCCGGCCGCGAACTGGCCGAGGCGGTCGCGGCGCGGCCGTCCAGGACGGTCGACGAGGACGAGATCGTCCCCTTCGAGCGCCGGCTGGCCGATCTGCGCCTGGACTGACCCCCGTCGTGCGGGGCGAGGCCGCCGGCGCGGACGAGTCCGCCCGTCCGGCGGCCGGACACCGCGTCCGGCGGCCGGACACCGCGTCCGGCCGCCGCACGCCGTGCGCCCCTCCGCCGCCGGACGCATGATGCCCTCATGGACATCAAGCTGGAACTGATCGGCGTGCCCGTCACCGACATCGACCGGGCCAAGGCGTTCTACGAGCGGGTCGGGTTCCACACCGACCACGACATCCCGGTGAGCGAGGACATCCGCTTCGTGCAGATGACCCCGCCGGGCTCGGCCTGCTCGATCGCCTTCGGCAAGGGCATCACGGAGATGGCGCCGGGCTCCCTCGACAACATGCAGGTCGTCGTCGCGGACATCGAGGAGGCCCACGCCGACCTCACCGCCCGGGGCGTCGAGGTCGGCGCCATCGACGACCTGCCGTGGGGCTCGTTCGTCTACTTCGCCGACCCGGACGGCAACCGCTGGGCGGTCCAGCAGACCACCCCGCGCAGCACCTGAGACCCGGACGGCCCGCGCCCTACCTGCGGTTGTAGAGCCGCATCGTCACCGCGCCGAAGACGACCGTGAACAGCACCGACCAGCCCAGCGTCCAGGCGATGTCGGCGCCCGGCCACCCGCCCGCCATCAGCTCCCGCACCGACGTGGCCAGATGGGTCACCGGGCTGTTGTTCACGAACGCCTGGAGCCAGCCCGGCATCGTGCCCGGGTCGACGAAGACGTTGGACAGGAACGTCAGCGGGAAGATCACCATCATCGAGACGCCCATGACGGACTTCTCGCTGCGCAGCAGCAGGCCGAACATGGTCCAGATCCACGAGAACGCGAACGAGAACACCAGCAGCAGCACGACCCCGAGCGCCACGCCGACAACACCGCCGTCCGGGCGGTAGCCGATGAGCATGCCGACCGTCAGCATCACGGCCGAGGCGATCAGATAGCGCACGACGTCGCCGAGGAGATAGCCGACCATCGGCGCGGGCCGCCAGATCGGCAGCGTGCGGAAGCGGTCGAACACGCCCTTCTCGATGTCGGTGTTGACGGAGATCCCGGTGTACATCGTGATCATCACGACGCTCATCACGAGGATGCCGGGCAGCAGGAACTGGACGTACGAGGAGACCGAACCGGCCAGCGCGCCCCCGAAGAGGTACGTGTACATCAGCACCATCATGATCGGGAAAGCCGTCACGTCGAACAGCTGCTCCGGCACGTGCTTGATCTTGAGCATGGCCCGCCAGCCGAAGGTCATCGAGGCGGAGAGGGCGCTCGGGCGCGGCGGGCGGGAGTGTCCGACGAGCAGGGCGGCGAGCTCGTCGGCCCGGGGGGCGACGAAGTCCGCGGTGTCGGCGGCCCGTTTGTCCTTGCCGGTGGTGACGGTGGTCATGCCGTCGTTTCCTTCCTGTCCGTCAGGGCCAGGAACACCTCGTCGAGGCTGGGCTGTCCGAGCGCGAAGTCGTCGACGGTGATGCCGGCCCGTGCCAGCTCCGCGAGCGCCCGCGCGGCCTGCTCGGCGGCGCCGAGGTCGGTGCCGTGGCCGTCGACGGCGGCGGTGAGCGCGACCGGGTCGGGGTCGAGCTGGACGCCGGCCCGGAGGGCCTCCCCGAGGACCCGCTCGGCATCCGGGCGCTGCCCGGGGTCCCGGAGCCGCACGTGCACCGAGCCGGAGCCGACGGATGCCTTCAGCTCGCCCTTGGTGCCCTCGGCGATCACCTTCCCGTGGTCGATGACGGCGATGCGGGAGGCCAGCCGGTCCGCCTCGTCCAGGTACTGGGTGGTGAGCATGACGGTGGTGCCCTGGGCGACCACCGCGCGGACGATGTCCCAGACCTGGTTGCGGCTGCGCGGGTCGAGTCCGGTCGTGGGCTCGTCGAGGAAGAGCAGGTCGGGGGTGTTGAGGATGGACGCGGCGATGTCGATGCGCCGCCGCATGCCGCCCGAGTAGTTCTTGACCTGCCGGTCGGCGGCCTCCTCCAGGCCGAAGGCGGTGAGCAGCTGCGCGGAGCGCTCGCGGGCGGCGGGGCGGGTGTGGCCGAGGAGCCGGCCGAGGAGGACGAGGTTCTCGGTGCCGGTCAGGTCCTCGTCGACGGAGGCGTACTGCCCGGTGAGGCTGACGCGGCCGCGCACGGCGTCGGCGTCCTCGACGACGTCCTTGCCGAAGACGCTGGCCCGGCCCTCGTCGGGGCGGAGCAGGGTCGCGAGCATCTTCACCGCGGTGGTCTTGCCGGCGCCGTTGGGTCCGAGGACCCCGTAGACGGTTCCGGCCGGGACGCGCAGGTCGACTCCGTCGACGGCGCGGGTCGTGCCGAAGACCTTGACCAGGCCCTCGGTCTCGATGGCGAGGTCGGTCATCCCGTCTCCTCCCGGAGGCCGCTCCTCCCAGTCTCCGTCGGGCCGCGCGGTCCCGCCAGGCCGGGCGGGGGGCGCCGCGGGGCGCCGGTCGGGCCCGTGGGTCCGGCCGGCGCCCCGGGAGCGGGAAGGGGGGCCGGTACGGTCAGTACGGCGCCGGGCGGCCCTGCGCGTCCTCGTGCGTGTAGAACATGTAATAGGCACCGGCCGTGTTGACCGCGCCGAAGGCGAGTCCGAGGCCGCTGGAGGACAGGATGCTGGCGTCGGAGAGGCTGAAGAGGAAGCCGACCGCGATGCCGGACAGGGCGCCCCACGCGGCGGCGCGCGGTTCACGGCGGAGGGCGCGGCCGTGGCGGTGGAGCGTGCGGATCGCCACCGCGAGGACGATCGCGGAGATCAGGCCGAGCCACAGCTGTCCCAGGGTGGTCGGGCCGCCGTGCCTGGCGATGGTGGACGCGTAGAGGCCGTAGAGGACGCCGACGGCGACCGGGCCTCCCCAGCCGTGGGTGCTGATCCGGCGCCCGGCGGGCGCGGCTGCGTGTGCGGCCATGGCAGGAGCTCCTTCGTCTGTCGACCCCCTGGTTCCCGCATCCTCCAGGGCACACCCGCGCCCGACGGGCCGCAAGTGGATCAGCCGGCGGGCCGTACGGCGACGGCGTCGACCTCGAACAGCATCCCCGGCAGGGCGAGCCTCGCGACCCCGCTGAGGGTCTGGGCGGGGAGCCGCTCGCCGAAGTGGGCGTGCAGCGCCTTGCCGAGCACCTCCAGCTTGGCGAGGTCGTGGTCGACGACGTACGAGCCGAGGCGGACGACGTGCTCGAAGCCGAGGCCGACGCCCTCCAGCACGCGCGCCAGGCGGTCGAACGACAGGTCGACCTGTGCGGCGAAGTCACCGGGGACGGGCGCGCCCGTCGAGTCGGAGGCGTACTGCCCGCCGATGAAGACGAGTTCGCCCGGTGCGGAGACGGCGTGGCCGTATCCGAAGGGCGTGGGGTCGTGGAGCGTCGTGGGGTTGGTGATGACCCGGTGATCGGTCGGGGCGGCGGTCGGGGCGGTGGTCGTCTGGTCGGTCATGAGTGATCGTTCCTTCCGGGGACGGCGGCCGCCTCACGGGCGGCCTGGGAAGCGTGCGCCAACTGGACATGCGGTATCCGGAATCGAGCACACCGGTCGCGTCAGGCGTGTGCGAACCACTGCCGGATCCGTTCGGGCGCCGCCGGCGCCTGGAGCTCGGCCCGTTCCCGTACGTCGTCCAGGGTCTGGGACACGAGCTCGCGCCGCCAGGCCAGTTCGGCCCGGCCCATGGCGCCCGCGATGGCGCACTCGGCGGCGTACGAACCGGACGGTCCCGCACCGGGGCCCTGCTGCCGGATCTCGGTGCACCGGAAGGCCTCGTCGGGGCCTTCGACCGCGGCGACGACGTCCATGAGCGTGATCCGGTCCAGGCCGCGCGCCAGCCGGAAACCGCCCTTGGGGCCGGAGATGGAGGTGACGATGCCGGCCCGGGCGAGCGCCTGGAGCTGCTTGTTGAGGTAGGCGGCGGGCAGTTCGTGGTACGCCGCGAGGCGTGCGGCCGGGACCGCGCGTTCGGGCCCGATCCAGGCCAGGTTCAGGCAGCTGTGCAGGGCCCATTCCACGCCCTCGCTCATCTTCATAACCTGGACTCTACATATCCAGGATATGGAGGGCAAGGAAGGGGATGCGACGCCCGTCCCACGCCCGTGACACGACGGCGAAGCCTCCGTCGCACAAGATCCGTAACTTTGTTCACGCAGCCCGCCGAACCTCCAACGGCCCCACCCGAACGAGCAGACGGCATGCGGCTCTCCTCTTCCGCGCCCGCCGCGCAGCACGCGACCCGGACCGGCACCGGGGCCGCCGCCCAGACCTCCGTCGTCCCCGAGGGCGCGGTCGCCGCCGGTCCGGAGCCGGTCGCCGCCGACCACTCCCTCGCCTTCGCGGGCGGCGCGGCCCTGGCGGGAGCGGGCGCGGCCGGTGTCGCCCTGACCCTGTTCCGCCGTCGCGGAACCGCCGCCTGACCTCGTACGCCCGCGCGTCGGGCGAGACACCCGCTGAACGACCGGCCCCCGGGGGACCGGTCGTTCAGCCGTGCTCGGCCGCCAGGTCCGCGAGTCGCGTCAGTGCGGCGTCGAGGACGGGGCGGGGCGGGGAGGCGAGTCCGACGCGGACGGCGCCGGGTGCCGTGCCCGGGCCGACCGCGAAGGCGCTGCCCGGCGTGACCGCCACGCCCGCACGGTCGGCGGCGGCGGCCGTGAAGGTCTCGGCCCGCCAGGGCGCGGGCAGTTCCCACCAGCAGTAGTACGCGTGCGGGGAGGTACGGAGGACGAAGCCGTCGAGACGGCGCAGGACCAGGGCGTGCCGGGCCTCCGTCTCGGCCCGCTTGGCGGCGACCGCGTCGGCGACCGTACCGTCCCCGGCCCAGCGGGTGGCGGCCGCGAGGGCGAGGCCGCCCGCCGTCCAGGCGCCGGAGCGCAGCGCGTCGGCGACGGTCGCGCGCAGCCGGCCGGGGACCACGAGGTAGCCGACGGTCAGGCCGGGGGCGAGCCGCTTGGAGAGGCTGTCGACGAGCAGGACCCGTTCGGGGGCGTGGGCGGCGAGCGGCGCGGGCGCGTCCGGCACGAGGAAGGCCCAGGTGGTGTCCTCGACGGCCGTCAGGTCCAGGTTCCGCAGCAGCTCGGCCAGTTCGGACCGACGTCCCTCGCCGGCGGTCGCGGACAGCGGGTTGTGCAGCGTCGGCTGGAGGTAGACGGCGGCGAGCGGTGCCGCCCGGTGGGCGGCCGCGAGCGCCTCGGGCCGTACGCCCTCCGCGTCCAGGGCGAGCGGCACGAGACGGATGCCGAGACGCTCGGCGACCGCCTTGACCAGGGGATACGTGAGCGCCTCGACGCCCAGTCGGCCGCCGGGCGGGACGAGCGCGGAGAGCGCGGCGGCGATCGCCTGCCGGCCGTTCCCGGCGAAGAGGACGCGCTCGGGGTCGGGCGCCCAGCCGGGCCGGGCGAGTACGGCGGCCGCCGCGTCCCTGGCCTCGGGGGTGCCGGTCGCGGCGGCCGGGCCCGAGACGGCCTCGGCGAGGACGTCGGGCCGGGCGAGCGCGGCGAGCGCGCGGGCCATCAGCTCCGACTGGCCTTCGGCGACCGGGTAGTTGAGCTGGAGGTCGACGGGTGCCGCACCGGTCGCCTCGGCGAGCGCGGGACCGGGCAGCGGGGGCGCGGCCCGGACGAAGGTGCCCCGCCCGACCTCCCCGACGACCAGGCCCCGGCGGGCGAGTTCCCCGTACACCCGGATCGCGGTCGAGTTCGCGATGCCGTGGCGGCGGGCGAACACCCGCTGCGGCGGCAGCCGGTCGCCCGGCCGCAGCCGGCCCTCGCGCACGGCCGTCTCGACGCGGTCCGCGATCCGCCGGTACTCCTCCATCCGGAGACCCCCTCTCCCCGGCCGCGGGGCCCCGCACCACGACCATTGCACCGAGAGCAAAGATCTTATTGCACCGAGCCGGCGGCACTGCCTAGCCTTCGGACATGCCCACCGCCGAAACCCACGCCACCCACGTCTTCTACGAGGACCGGGGCACCGGCCCCGCCCTCCTCCTCGTCCACGGGCACCCCTTCGACCACACCATGTGGCAGCCCCAGATCGACCGCTTCTCCCGCACCCACCGGGTGATCGCCCCCGACCTGCGCGGCTACGGCAACACCCCGCTCGGCGCCATGACCCACTCCACCGGCCTCGGCGAGTTCGCCGAGGACCTCGTCGAACTCCTCGACGCACTGCGCATCGAGGACTGCGTCCTCGCCGGCCTCTCCATGGGCGGCCAGATCGCCATGGAGCTCTACCGCCGCCACCCCGAGCGCGTCCGCGGCCTCGTCCTCGCCGACACCTTCCCCGCCGCCGAGACCGAGGACGGCAGGAAGGCCCGCAACGCCATGGCCGACCGCCTGCTGCGGGAGGGCATGGACGGGTACGCCGACGAGGTCCTGGACCGGATGGTCGCCCCGTACAACACCCACGCCGCACCCCACGTCCACCGCATGATGCGCGCCACCGACCCGGTCGCCGCGGCCGCCGCCCTGCGCGGCCGGGCCGACCGCCCCGACTACCGCGAGACCCTCGCCGCCGCGACCGTCCCCGCGCTGGTCGTGGTCGGCCGGGACGACACCTACACCCCCGTCGCGGACGCGGAGGAGATGCACGCCCTCCTGCCCGACTCCACCCTCGTCGTCGTCGAGCGGGCCGCGCACCTGCCCAACCTCGAACGCGCCGAGGAGTTCGACGCGGCGCTCGCCGCGTTCCTCCACTCACTCGTTCGGCCCAGCTGAAAGTTCGCGATCGTACAAACGCTCCGACGATGGGGCCATGAGCCAGAACAGCGCACCCCGCAAACCCACCCAGCCGAGCACCTCCGGCTCCTGGGCCGCCGGAGGCACCCTCTTCGCCGGCGTCCTCATGCTGGTCACCGGCTTCATGGACATCTTCCAGGGCATCGCCGGCATCGCCGAGGACGACGTCTACACCCGCGTCGGCGACTACGTCTTCAAGTTCGACCTCACCACCTGGGGCTGGATCCACCTCATCCTCGGCGTCATCATCGCCGTCGCCGGATTCGGCATCCTCAAGGGCGCCGAGTGGGGCCGGGTCGCCGGCATCTGCCTGGCCTCGCTCAACGTCCTCTTCCAGTTCCTCTTCCTGCCCTACCAGCCGTGGTGGGCGCTCTTCTCCATGGCCATCTCGATCTTCGTGATCTGGGCCCTCGCCACGGACGACGCGTACGGCCGCGACGAGAAGTACTGAAGGGCCGGCCCATGACCCTCAGGAGACGCGCCACGGGTCTCGCGCTCGCCCTCGCCACCGGCACGACCCTCGCCCTCACCGGCTGCGACGCCGCCAAGGACACCGCCGGCGACGTCATCTCCTCCGCCACCGCCGCCGTCGCCTCGGCCGCCGAGCAGAAGATGAAGGAGATCAAGGACGGGGTCAACGCCGGCGGCGACGTCAAGGCCGGCCCGACCCGTGTCGACGGGGACCGCACGGTCGCCGAGATCACGGCGACCAACCCCAAGGACAAGACCGCCGACTACACCGTCATGGTCAACTTCCGCGACGGCGAGGGCAACCTCCTCGACTCCGTCGTCCTCGGCATCGACGGCGTCGCACCGGGAGAGCCCAAGTCCGGCACCGCCCGCAGCAACCGGACCCTCACCGGCGACACCACCGCCGAGATCGCCCAGGCCCTGCGACACTGACCTTCGTGGACCGAGCCCTTGCCTCCGTACCCGCCCCCGACCCCACGCCGGACCCCGCACCGCCGTCCGCGCACGTGACCACCGCACCGGCGGCCCCCGCGCCGCCGCCCCTCCGGCCCAGGCACCGCTTCGGCGCCTGGGCCGCCGGGCTGCTCCTCGTCGTACCCGCCGTGGTCACCGGCTGCCGGCTGCTCGACACCGACGCGGTCACCCCCGTCCCGCAACTGCTCGCCCTCCTCCCCTGGCTCGCCGTCCCCGCCGCGCTCGCCGTGCTCCTCGCCGCCGCGGCACGCCACCGCGCCCTCACCCTCCTCGCCGTCGTCGTCCTCGGCGCCACCGCCTGGAGCTCCCTCCCCCACACCCCGCGCACCGTCATCTCCCACGGCCTGCCGCTCGCCCGGGTCAAGGTCATCGCCTCCAACGTCGAATTCGGCCAGGGCACCGGCGCGCTCACCGAGATCATCCGCCGGGAACACCCCCGGATCGTGTTCGTCTCCGAATGCGACCGCGGCTGCGGACAGGCGCTGACCACGGCCTTCGCCACCGAACTCCCCCACCACGCCGCCGTAGAGGCCGACGGATCCGCCGGTTCCGTCCTCCTCAGCGCCTATCCGCTCGCCGCCCCCGCGACGATCCCCGCCACCATGGGAATGCCCGGCGCCACCGCCGAGATCGCCGGCGTACCCGTACGCCTCCAGCTCGCCCACCCCATGCCGCCGCTGGCCCACCAGGTGCCGCTGTGGAAACGCGAACTCGGCCGGGTCGCGGACGCCGCCGCACGACGGACCGGCCCGACGCTCGTCGCCGGCGACTTCAACGCCTCCCAGGACCACGCCGCCTTCCGCGCGATCCTCGACGCCGGCCGCCTCCACGACGCCGCGCGTTCCGCGGACGCGAGCCGCACCCCCACCTGGCCGGTGGAAGGCCCCCTCCCGCCGTTCGTCCAGATCGATCACGTCCTGGTCAGCGACGAGTTCAGCGTCCGCGACGTCCGCTTCCTCCACGTCGCCGGCTCCGACCACCGCGCCGTCCTCGCCGATCTCGACCTGCGCGGCCCGCGCTGATCCGCCACGCTGGAAGGCATGGACAACGAGGAGATCCTTGACGACATCGGCGCCCTCGTCGAAGAGGAACGCGCCCTCCGGCAGCGCACCGGCGGCCTCCTCCCCGAGGAACGCGCCCGCCTCGCCGAGCTCGAGGTGCGCCTCGACCAGTGCTGGGACCTGCTCCGCCAGCGCCGCGCCAAATCCGAGTTCGGCGAAGACCCCGACACCGCCACCCTCCGCCCCGCCTCGGAAGTGGAGTCCTACCGCAACTGACCCCCGTGCCCACACGGCGGGGAGCGAAGGCCCGGACGCACGGGCTCGCGAGAGGGGGACAGTACGTTGGGGGGATGGTGCGGAGTGATCGACTGGGGCGGATCGCACCGCCCGCCTGGCTGACCGCCGGCCTGCGCCCGGCGCCGACGCCGGTCCCGTGGGCCGCCGCCGCCCGCGCGTCCGTCGCGATGGCGGCGCCGCTCGCGGTGGGGCTGGCGGTGGGGGAGCCGGCGTACGGGGCGCTGGTGTCGATGGGCGCGCTGTCGGGCGTCATCGGGGACACGGCGGACGCGTACCGGATGCGGGTGTTCAACATCGCGGTCCCGCAGCTGTTCGGTGCGCTGGGCGTGACGCTGGGGACGCTGGTGTTCGGGCACGGCTGGGTCGCCGTGGGCGTACTGACGCTGGTGGCGCTGGTCTCGGGGATGATCTCGTCGATCGGCGCGGTGGCGTCGGTGTCGGGGCTGCTGCTCCTGCTGAACTGCGTGGTCGGCGCGGGCCTGCCCATGCCGGGGCCGTGGTGGAGGGCGCCGCTGCTGCTGACGCTGGGCGGGCTGTTCGTGCTGGTCCTGTCGCTCCTGGGGTGGCCCCTGCGGCGCGCCGCACCGGAGCGGTCGGCGGTCGCCGCGACGTACCGGTCGCTGGCCGAGCTGTACGAGGCGACGGGGACGTCCGCGTACGACGAGCGGCGGCAGGAGGTCACGGCCTCGCTCAACCAGGCGTACGACCTGGTGCTGGCCCGGCGGACCCGGGAGCACGGCCGGGCGCCGATCCTGGTCCGGCTGTCGTCGCAGCTCAACGTGCTCGTGCCGCTCCTGGAGGCCGCGCCCGCCGCGCATCTGCGGGCCCGGCTGCTCGGGCCGCTGCCCGCGGCGATCCCGGCGGCCGTGCGGGAGCTGGCGGACGCCGTGGAGGAGGGCCGCACGGGGGCCCCGGCGCTCGACCTGCCGGTACCGGAGCGGCCGGCGGAGAGGGCGGTGGACCACGCCCTGCGGCACGCGGCGGCCGTCGTCCACCGGACGGATCCCGACCCGTTCAACGTCGACGACCGGCTCGGCCGGCCCGCCGCGCTCCGGGTCAGGGCCCGCCGCGCGACCCGCGCCGTGCTGGTGTCGGAGGCGTCCTGGCGGTACGGGCTGCGCCTCGCGCTGTGCATCGGGCTCGCGCAGGTGTTCGTCTCGCTGATTCCCGTGCCCCGCTCGTACTGGGTGGCGCTCACCGTCACGTTCGTCATGAAGCCGGACTTCGGGTCGGTGTTCTCGCGGGCCGTGCTGCGCGCGGCCGGCACCGCCGCCGGTCTCGTCCTGGCCGCGCTCGTCCTCGCCGAGGTCCCCCGCGGCTGGTGGGACGTGCCCGTGATGGTGGTGCTGGCGGCCCTGATCCCGGCGTTCTCCGCGAAGGGGTACGCCTTCCAGACCGCGGCGATCACCCCGGTGATCCTGCTGCTCTCCGACGTGCTCAACCACCAGGGCTTCGACCTGGTCGTGCCACGGCTGTACGACTCGCTCATCGGCTGCGGCATCGCCCTGGTCGCCGGCTACCTGCTGTGGCCCGAGTCCTGGCACACCCGCATCGGGGACCGGCTCGCGGACGCGGTCGCCGACACCGCCGCCTACGTGGCGCAGGCCTTCGGCGAGGAGGCCGGACGCGCCGACCGCCACCGCGCCCGGCGCAAGCTCTACCGGGACCTGTCGACCGTGCGCTCCGAGTTCCAGCGCGCCCTGACCGAACCGCCGCCCACCGGCACCCGGGCCGCCGCCTGGTGGCCGCTCGTGGTGGCCGTCGAACGGATCGTGGACGCGACGACGGCGGCCCGCATCCGCGTGGACCACGGCGCCCCCGCCCCCGATCCGGCGGAGGCCGCCGCGGTGGAGCGCGAGCTGCGCGAGCTCGCGGACGGGCTGCGGGCCTCCGAGACCCTCGTCGAGGTCCGTTCGGAACTCCCCGGGGACGAGAGCGGAGTCCTCGGACCGCTCCGCCAGGAGGTGCGCGCCGCCCGCGCCATCGCCGGTCCCGACCTGCGGTAACCCTCCCCAAGGGGGCGTACCGGTGGACTTACCGGCGGTCACGGAACGGAACCTTCCCCACCGCCGTTACCGGAAGCCACCCGGGCGACTACGATGCGCTCGATTCACCGTGATCCGCCCCCGCCGCCGCCGGCAACCGGCCCGGCACGCGGCCCACTTCGCCCTGTCCGGCTGTCCGCACTCCGCCCACCCCCGGCACCACCCCACCTCACGTCACCTCACCTCGCCCCGAGGACCCGCCATGCGCACCACCACGAACAGAGGGCTCCAGCCCAACGTCCTCGGTACCTTCGACACGATCGTCATGGCCGTCGCCGGCAGTGCCCCGGCGTACTCGCTCGCCGCGACCACCGCCGTCCTCTTCGGCGCCGTCGGCTACGCGGGACCCGCCGCGCTGCTCTACTGCGCGATACCGATGCTCGGCATCGTCCTCGCCTACGCACGCCTCGGCCGGATCGACGTGAACGCCGGCGCCGGCTACTCCTGGGTGGGCCGCACCCTCCATCCGTTCCTCGGCTTCCTCTCCGGCTGGGCGCTGGTCTTCGCCGCCACCGTGTTCATGGTCGCCGGATCACTGCCCGCGGGCTCCCTCACGCTCTCCCTCGTCGACCCGGACCTCGCCACGAACACCCCGCTCGCGGCCGCCGTCGGCGCCGGCTGGTTCCTGATGATGCTGCTCGTCGTCCTGGGCGGCGCCCGGCTCACCGTCCGCGCGCAACTCGTCATGTCCGGCGTCGAGATGCTGATCCTGCTGGCCTTCGTGCTCGCCGCGGTCGCCCACCGGGGGCACGCCACCGCCTTCGACTGGTCCTGGTTCGCCCTCGACCGGTTCGACGGCCCCCAGGGCTTCGCCGCCGGCGCGCTGATCGCCGCGTTCTACTACTGGGGCTGGGACGTCACCAGCAACCTCAGCGAGGAGACCCGCGACAGCCGCAGGACCGCCGGGCTCGCCGCGCTCGTCGGCGTCGGGTTCGTCTTCGTCCTCTTCGAGGCCTTCACCGTCGCCGTCAACGTGCTGCTGAGCGCGGAGGAGATCCGTACCGCCGGACCCAACGTCCTCGCCGTCCTCGGGCAGGAGATCTGGCCCGGCGTCGGCGGCAAACTCCTCGTCGTGGCCGTCCTCCTGTCGACCGTCGCCACCCTGGAGACCACCCTCCTCCAGGTCACCCGCTCGCTGTTCGCGATGGGCCGCGACCGGACCCTGCCGGCCGCGCTCGGCACCGTGCACCGCCGGTGGAACACCCCGTGGGTCGCGATCGTCACCGTCGGCGGCGCCGCCCTCGTCATGTTCGCCGCCGCCGCGGCCGCCGGCTCCGTGCAGCGCATCCTCAGCGACGCCGTCGCCGCGATCGGCCTCCAGATCGCCTTCTACTACGGCCTCGCCGGCATCGCCGCCGTCGTCGCCTACAAGTCGCTCCTGCTGCGCTCCGTACGCAATCTCGTCCTCGGCGGACTGTGGCCGCTGCTCGGCTCCGGGTTCATGCTGTGGGCCTTCGCCGAGTCGCTCGGCGAGCTCTCCACGACCGCCCTCGCCATCGGCCTCGGCGGACTGCTCCTCGGCGTCGTCCCGCTCGTCGTGTACTGGCGCAAGGGCAGCGACTACTACCGCCCGGCCCGCCTGGACGCCGCCCGCGCCCTCGCCGCCACCCTGGACTCCGGCCCCGCGACCCCCCACGCCCGCACCGGCGACCACCAGAAGAGCTACGCGACCGACTTCTGACCCCGCCCCGCCGGCAGCCGAACCCGAAGGAGGCCCCCGATGGCCGTACGCCGCCGCTCCGCGCGCCCGGCGCGACCGGAGCGCTTCGCGCCCGACTTCGACCCGGACTTCGGCGACCGGGCACTGACCGAGGCCCGGCACGACATCGTCATCGGCCGCTGGCAGGGCGTACGGAACCTGCTCGCCGGCACGGACACCGGGACCGGCGCGGACTGGGCCCGCCGCACCCACCGCCTGCGGCTCCTCTCCCACGCCGCCGCCGGCAGCTCCACCGTCGAGACCTGGCGCGCCGCCGAACCCGGCAACCCCGACGCCGCCGTCCTGCGCGCCGCGACCGAGGTCGTACGCGTCTTCGACGCGGCCATCGCGGCCGGCCGCGGCGCCACCATCGAACGGGGCCGCATCGACGCCGCCGTCGACGCCTGCCGGGGCGCCGCCGAAGCCGCCCCCGCCGACCCCATGCCGTGGGTCTCGCTGCTCTCCGTGGCCCGCCTCTACGAAGGCGGTGTGCCCCGCCGCGAACTACGCCACTGGTTCGACGAGTTGCGCCGCCGCGACCCGTACAACACCGAGGGCCACATCCAGGTCCTGCGGTACTGGTCCGCGCGCTGGCACGGTACCCACGGCAGCATGTACGACTTCGCCCGCGACGCGGCGGGCGTCGCCCCGCCCGGCTCCCCCCTGCCCGTCCTGGTCCAGGTCGCCCGCGTCGAGGAGTACCGCTACATCGCCGACGGCGCCCTCGGCCGCGGCCCGGTGCGCGGCTTCGACCAGCACTGGAAGCACGAACTCGCCGTCACCGAACTCCGCCGCACCCACGCCCGCTGGATCGGCGGCCGCGACCCGCAGCGCCCCGTCGCCCCGGAGGAGGTCGCCGACCTCAACTTCCTCGCCCACGCCGCCTGTTACGCCGGCCAGGTCGAGATCGCCCGCGAGGTCCTCGGCATGCTCGGGCCCCGCGCCGCCTGGGTCCCCTGGGCCTACACGGGCGACCCCGAGAACCAGTTCGTCCGGTTCAGGGAGGGTCTGGGGGTGGCGTGAGCCCTGGGGCTGGGGCTGGCGTGGGCCTGGGGGCGGCGTGAGCCTGTGGGTGGCGTGGGCCTGAGGGTGGCGTGGGCCTGAGGGTGGCGTGGGCCTGAGGGTGGCGTGGGCCTGGGGGCGGCGTGACACACCGCCCCCGGCCCCGTCCCCCGGTCAGACGCCGATGTCGCGGCCGTCCATCCGCCAGACCGCGACGACCGACGGTCGGACGATCCTCCCCGGCCCGTCCGGCCACACCGAGGCCGGGCTCTCGACGGACGCGCCGTCGATCTCGCCCGGGTGCTGGACCGCGACCAGCACCCGGCGGTCCTGGATGATCGGACCGCAGGTCTCCGCACCCCTCGGCACCGTCAGGAACTGCTTCAGCTCACCGCGCCGCTCACCACGCGTGGCGACGCCGAACAGGCCGTCGTGCGAGCCGAGCTGGTTGCCGTCCGTGGAGATCCACAGGTTGCCGTGCGGGTCGAAGGCCACGTTGTCCGGGCAGGAGATCGGCGAGACCTTCTCCTTCGGGAAGCCCGCGAAGTAGGTCGCCGGGTCGTTCGGGTCGCCCGCGACCAGGAACAGCCGCCACGCGAACCCGTCGGACGCGGGGTCGTCCCAGTGCTCGGCGAGCTCCAGGACCTGCCCGTGCTTGTTGGAGTTGCGCGGGTTGGCCTCGTCGGCCGGCGCGTAACCCGCCTTGCCGCGGTTGGAGTTGTTCGTGAGCGCCACGTACACCCGGCCACTGCGCGGCGACGGCTCGACGTCCTCGGGACGGTCCATCTTCGTGGCGCCGACCTTGTCACCGGCGAGCCGGGTGAAGACGTACACCTCCTCGGCCGTCATCCCCGGCACGTGCGACACGTCACCGGTGGCCAGCGGGATCCACACGCCCGACCCGTCGAACTCCCCGTCGTTCGGGAGCTTTCCGGTGCCGTCGATCTCGGCGGCCGGCGAGTCGCCGGTCAGCTTCGCGACGTACAGCGTGCCCTCGTCGAGCAGCGTCAGGTTGTGCTCCCGGGCCGCCCGCGAGTTCCCCTTCTTCATCCGCCTGCTCGACACGAACTTGTAGAAGTAGTCGAACCGCTCGTCGTCACCCATGTAGACGACCGGGCGGCCGTCCTCGGTCAGCCGGGGCTGCGCCGCCTCGTGCTTGAAGCGGCCCAGCGCGGTGCGCTTGCGGGGCGTCGACTCCGGGTCGTACGGGTCGAGCTCGACGACCCAGCCGAAGCGGTGCACCTCGTTCGGCTCCTGCTTGAGGTCGAACCGCTTGTCGAACCGCTCCCACTTCCGCTCGGTGGCACCCGTGCCGACGCCGTACCGCTTGTCGGTGGCGGAGCTTCCGTTGGCGAAGTACTGGTTGAAGTTCTCCTCGCCGTGCAGCGTCGTCCCCCACGGCGTGGTGCCGCCCGCGCAGTTGTTCAGCGTGCCCAGGACCGTACGGCCCTCCGGGTCCGCCGACGTCCTCAGCAGGTCGCTGCCGGCCGCGGGCCCCGTCACCTCGAACTCGCTCGTCGTGTGCAGCCGCCGGTTCAGGTGGTGCCGGGTCACCGGCGTGAGCTTCCCGGTGCGGTGCTCCTCCTGGACCACCACGACCGACAGGCCGTGCGCCGCCCACGCGATCTCCACCTGCTCGCGCGTCGGGTTCGCGGCGTCGTAGCCGCGGAACATCAGCACCTCGTCCGTGTACTCGTGGTTCGCCACCAGCACCTGCCGGCCGTGCTCCCCGCGCAGCGGCAGCAGCGACAGGAAGTCGTTGTTGTACCCGAACTGCCCCGCCTGCGCCTTCGCCGTCTGCCGCTCCGAGTCGAACGCCGGCGCCCCCCGCAGGATCGGCTCGCCCCAGCGGATCACCACGTTCTGCGCGTAGCCCGCCGGCACCGTCACCTGGTCGGCGGTGTTCGGCGCGACCGGCGCGAACCTGAGCCCCTTCGCGCCGTCCGTGCCCCCCGGCTTCCCCCGCCCCTGCGGCGTCGCCTCCGCCGTCGGCGCGTTCCCCAGCACGACCGCCCCGCCGGCCGCGCACGCCACCGTCACCGCCGCCGCCGCCCGCAGCGCCGAACGACGCGACAAGACCCCGGCTATGACGTCGCCGACGTACTCGTTGCCGCTGGTGTTCGGCACCTCGTGGAAGCAGGCGTCCCCACACCGGTACCGGCAGGTGAGGGCGGAACGTCCGCCTCCGTGGGGGTTCGTGCTCAGCAGCGGCAGCAGTTTGCGCACTTCGTCCTCCTCCGGCGCACACTGCGCCGACAAGCTGTCGGGAATCCTTCGGCCGTGACGCTATGTGTGCACCTCTGCACCGGGACGGCCACCGAATGAACGCCGAATGAATGCCCGGCAACCGCACGCGACCGGGTCATCGAGGAGGCGGGGAGTGGCCGCTAACCTTACGTGTCCGCCCTGGCCAGGGATGATCGTCCCGAAACGCCCAGTACGGACATTCACACCGCACCCCATCTCATGCGAAAGGGTTGTTCCCCCATGGGTATTCGGAGCATGCTGCGCAAGGTGTTCGGCCGGGACCGCGAGGACTCCCCGGCAACCTCCGTCCCGGCCCAGACGCGTGAGACCTCCTCCCCGTCCCCCGGCACCCCCGAAGACGCCGTCCGCCGCAAGGCCGACGAACTCGTCGCCGAGGCCTTCGACAATCCCCAGATCCCCAAGGCCCGCACCGCCACCACCCCGCCGGAGGCGGAGGCGGAGGCCGAGGCAGAGGCAGAGGCAGAGGCCGAGGCCGAGGCCGAGGCGAAGACCGCGCCTGCGGCGGAGGCCGAGCCCGCGGCGGTGGCCGCCGCCCCTTCGGAGGCCGATACCGCCTCGGAGGCGGCGGAGGCCGTGGAGTCGCCGGAAGCGGCGGAGGCCGTGGAGTTGGCTGCCGCGGCGGAGGCCCTGCCGGAGGCCGAAGCGACTGGCGCGGCCGAGGCGGATGCGGCCGGTGCCACGGCTGACGCCGAGGCGGACGCTGGGGCTGAGGGTGCCGCGCAGGCGGCGGCCGTCGCTGACGCCGGTACGGCCGGGGCGGAGGCGTCCCAGGACGCCACGGGCCCGACCGAGGCCGAGGACACCGCGGCGGAGGCCGAGAGCGAGGCCAAGGCCGAGGACGTTACGGCGGAGGCCGAGAGCCCGGCCAAGGCCGAGGAAGCTGCGGCAGACACGGAGGACGCCCCCGAGGCGACGGCCACGGCGGACGCCGACACCGCCGAGCCGGAGGCGGCCGCTGACGCCACGAGCCCGGCCGAGGCTGCGGCCGAGGACGTTACGGCGGAGGCCGAGAACGCCACCGAGGTGACGGCCACGGCTGACACCGAGGCCGCTGACACCACCGACGCCGCCGGGGCGACGGCCACCGCTGACGCCGACACCGCTGACGCCGCCGAGGCTGCCGAGGCTGCCGAGGCGACGGACGCGGACGTCGTGACGGAGGACGCTGCCCCGGCGGCGGCCACCGCTGACGCGGACGAGGTCGCGGCGGCGGAGCCGGAGGTCGTGGAGCCGGAGGCGGCCGCCGCTGACGCGGGCGAGGCCCCGGCGGAGCCGGACGCGGGGGTCGCGGCCGAGGACGAGGGTGGCGTGGCGCAGGGGCCGGCCGTGGGGCCGGCCAAGGTGAAGGCCGCGGCGCCGCAGCTGGCGGAGGCGTACAAGGCCGCGGGGACGGTGCTCAAGAAGGAGGGGCTGACGGGGGCGCGGGCCGCGGTGTACCTGGTGGTCGACCGTTCCGGGTCGATGCGCGGGTACTTCAAGGACGGCTCGGTGCAGCGGCTGGCGGAGCAGACCGTCGCGCTGGCGGCGCACCTGGACGAGGAGGCCACCGTCACGACGGTGTTCTTCTCGACGGACATCGACGGGACCGTCGAGCTGGACCCCGCCGGCCTGACGCCCACGCGCGTCGAGGAGGTCAACGCCGGTCTCGGCCGCCTGGGCCGTACGAACTACCACCGCGCCGTGGAGGAGGTCCTGGCCCACCACGGGAAGGGCGACCCGACCCGCCCCGCGCTGGTGGTCTTCCAGACCGACGGCGCGCCGGAGTCGAAGGCGGCCGCCGCGCAGGCGCTGGCCGAGGCGGCGGACCGCCCGCTGCAGTGGCGGTTCGTGGTGTGGGGCGAGGAGGACAACAAGGCCTTCGACTTCCTCCGGAAGCTGGACGGCACTCCCCGTACCGCCGTGCACTTCGCGGGCGCGACGCCGGTCGAGACGCCGCACGCCGCCTTCTACCGGGGCCTGCTCTCGGGCCTGCGGTTCCAGTAGGGCGAACGAGGGTGGTGGTGACCCGGGGGGCGCCACCACCGTGACCCCCGGGGACGACGCGCCTGGCGTCGGCTCCGGGGGTTTATCGATGTGAGGGGAGCATCGTCGGCCCGATAGGATTTCGGCCATGGCGGCCACTGGAACCGAGAAGCAGGGCTCGAAGGCGTTCTACGTCACGACCCCCATCTACTACGTCAACGACGCTCCTCACCTGGGCCACGCCTACACGACCGTCGCAGGCGACGTGCTCACCCGCTGGCACCGCCAGCGCGGCGAGAAGGTGTGGTACCTCACCGGCACGGACGAGCACGGTCAGAAGATCATGCGCACTGCCGAGGCGAACGGGGTCACGCCCCAGGAGTGGTGCGACAAGCTCGTCGAGGAGGCCTGGAAGCCCCTCTGGGAGCACCTGAACATCGCGAACGACGACTTCATCCGCACCACCCAGAAGCGTCACACCGACCGGGTCCAGGAGTTCGTGCAGGACCTGTTCGACAAGGACGAGATCTACAAGGGCGGGTACGAGGGTCCGTACTGCGTCGGCTGTGAGGAGTACAAGCTCCCGGGCGATCTCATCGAGGCGGAGGACGGCACGAAGCTGTGCGCCGTCCACAAGAAGCCGGTGGAGATCCTCAAGGAGGAGAACTACTTCTTCAAGCTGAGCGCGTACGGCCCGAAGCTCCTGGAGTTCTACGAGGCGAACCCGGGCTTCATCCAGCCGGAGTCGGCCCGCAACGAGGTCGTGAACTTCGTCAAGCAGGGCCTGGAGGACCTCTCCATCTCGCGTTCGACGTTCGACTGGGGCGTCCCGGTGCCGTGGGACGACAAGCACGTGATCTACGTGTGGATCGACGCGCTCCTGAACTACGCGACGGCGGTCGGCTACAACGAGAACCCGGCGAAGTTCGACGAGACCTTCCCGGCGAACGTGCACCTCATCGGCAAGGACATCCTGCGCTTCCACGCGGTGATCTGGCCCGCGATGCTGATGGCGCAGGGTCTGCCGGTGCCGGGTCGGGTCGCGGCCAACGGCTGGCTGATGGTCGGCGGCGAGAAGATGTCGAAGTCGAACCTGACCGGCATCAAGCCGCAGGACCTGACCTCGCACTTCGGCGTGGACGCGTACCGCTGGTACTTCCTGCGGGCGATCGCGTTCGGCCAGGACGGCTCGTTCTCGTGGGAGGACTTCTCCGCCCGCTACACGTCCGAGCTGGCCAACGACTACGGCAACCTCGCCTCGCGCGTGGCGGCGATGGTCGGCAAGTACTACGGCGGGGAGCTGCCGGCCGCGACGGCCGACGGCGACGCGGAGAAGGCGGTCCACGAGGGTCTGGCCAAGGCCGTCGCGACGGCCGACGCCAAGATCGGCGAGGAGCTGGACTTCCAGGGCGGCATCCTGGCGATCTTCGACTTCGTGAAGCAGGTCAACGGCTACATCACGGAGCAGGAGCCGTGGAAGGTCGCGAAGGACGAGTCGGAGGAGGGTCGGGCCCGCCTGGCGACCATCCTCTACACGGCCGCCGAGTCCCTCCGCGCCGTCGCCGTCCTCCTCAACCCGATCATGCCGGAGACCTCCCAGGCCCTGTGGGACTCCCTCGGCGCCGAGGCCTCCCTGGGCACCCTGGCCGCCCAGCCCGTCCAGTCCTCCGGGACCTGGGGTCAGCTGGCGCCCGGCGCCACGGTGACGAAGGGCGCGGTGCTCTTCCCCCGCCTGGAGGAGCCGAAGAAGGACTGACGCCGGCCACGGCGTGAACGTACGAGAGGCCGCCGCCCCCTTTTGCAGGGAGCGGCGGCCTTCGCCGTACCTGTCGGCGCGCGCGGGGCCAGGCGGGCGGGTCGAGGGAGAACACCACGCGCTTGCCGAGGGCGCCCGGGGCGTGGTTCGCCCGCTCGTTCAGGCCCCAGAGCCGGCCGGCGGAGGGGGACCAGGAGAGGTTCTGGGTGAGGGGCGGGGCCTGGGTGAGGACACGCGGGGCTTCGCCGGGCTTCGCGCGGTGGACGCAGTACGGGGCGTCGCTGTTCGTCGTTCCGGCGGTGGCGGGGCACTCGCCGCTGAAGTAGTAGAAGGTGCCGTCGGTCGCGGCGCCCTGGACCTTCCAGATGGGCACCCGGTAGGCGGCGGCCGCCGCCACCGTGCCGGTGGTGTCGTCGGCGGCGTCCGTCTGCAGCAGCGCGGTGGTGGCGTTGAGCGGCCAGCGGACGAGGGGGCGGCCGCCCTGGGCTCCGATCTCGGACACGATGAGGCCGTCGGTGCCGGTGCGGTCCAGGCTGAGCGACGTCATGCAGGGGGTGGTGGGGTCCGTGTCGCTGCACGGGGCGCCGAGGGCCGCGGCGGGATCGGTGGTGTCCACGACGGTGATGCGCGCCTGGGTGTTGTTCGCGTTGTGCCACGAGGCGATCCGGACGGACCGGCCGGACCAGGTGCCACCCGGCTGGGCGTCGTGGGAGCCGGTGATCCCCTGGGGCGTCCACTCGCTGGAGGTGTCGTCCGCCGCGTTCCAGCAGAAGCCCTCGGGGCTGTACGCGGGATCGAGGTTGCTCGTGTGACACAGGCCGGACCTGCCGGGGACTCCGGTTCCGTCGAGCACCGGCGCGAGAGCGGGCTGCGTCGTGAAGCCGGTGACCCGTCCCGACGTCTCCAGGGCGCTGATGGCGGCCGCCCGCCCGCTGAAGTCCCCCGCGGTGAGCTTCAGCTTCGAGGCGTCGATGGCGGCGAAGGGGGTCGCGGCGGCGGCCGGCTGAGCCGCCGTCGTCATGAGTCCCAGCAGGCCGAGCGCCGACACCACCGCACTGATCGTGCGGGAGCGCCGGCGCGGTCGGGATGATCGTTCCATGGTCATCGGGCGATGCCATGACGGGTCGTCAGTCCTGGCCGACCGCCCCCGTCACCCGCTTCCTCACCAGGTGAGCGCCAGGGCGGCGACGGCCGGCGCCATGTAGACCAGCGGGAAGGGCACGTGGCCGTAGGAGCGGGCTCGCACCACGGTGATCACGGCACCCGCGAAGTACAGGATCAGCCCGATCGCGGCCAGCGTCCCGATCACCGGCACCCAGATCCCCACGACCAGTCCGACCGCCCCGGCCGCCTTGGCGGCACCCAGCCAGTTCCACCACGCCCGCGGCACCCCGTACTCCGCGAGCGGCTCGACCACGAACTTCGCCCTGAAGAAGATCGACGCCCCCGAGAACCCGGCCATGAAAGCGGCGACAGCGGTGACGACGACTGCGGTGGTGGACATCTCGGCGACCATCTCAACGGCTCCTTCGGCCTTCCCGTGTCCGACTCGACCGAGCCGGACACCCCACTGACGGAGCGGGACCGGGAAGTGTGACCGCCCGCGCGGGAACATCGGCCGACCCGGTTCCTCAGCGGCTCCGTGTCGAGCTCCGTCCCCACCGGATCCGGCAGCGTGACCGTCTTGCCGAAGGGCACGGCCGCGACCGTCCCGTACCGTTCCCCGTCCGGCCGGGAGTGGACCGTGGCCTCGCCCACGGCCCTGTCGATCAGCGGCTCGGCACCCGCCCGGTCAGGGACGCGCGCAGAACCTGTGCCGTGCCGTGGGCGGACCCGAGGAAGGTCAGCGGCCGGTCGCGAACGCGACGAACCCGGACCAGGCACCCACGCCGAGGGCCAGCTGCGGACCACCGACGTCCTTGGAATCCCGGACGTGGACGGTGAGGGGGGTGGTGGCGACCTCGACGCAGGAGTCGCCTTCGCTGCCGCTGCTGAAGCTGCTCTTGAACCACACCAGGTCAGAGGCTTCCCCGGCGGAGGTGCTGTGCGTCATGTCGCTCCTAGCAGTCCCTGGATGACGTCGGCGGACTCACGGGGCGTAAGGGCCTGAGTCCGGATGATGCCATAGCGCAGTTCCAGGATACGGAGCTGCCGGAGGTCGGTCACGGGCCTTCCGTTGGCCACCGCCGGCGACCGCCCGACCGCCGAGCCGTCCTCGAACTTCAGCACCTCGATGCCTCCGTCCACTCCTGCATGCTCCTCACGTTCCATCGGCATCACCTGCAACTCCACCTGGCGCGACTCGGCGATCTCCAGCAGGTGCTCCAGCTGGCGCCGCAGCACCTCCCGCCCGCCCAGCGGACGGCGGAGCGTCCACTCCTCCAGGACGAAGCTCAGCTCCGGCGCGGGGTCGCGCTCGAACACCACCTTGCGGGCCACGCGCGCCGCCATGTACCGCTCCACCTCGTCCTGGGCGTAGGCGGGACGTCGCATGAGGAGCAGCCCGCGCGCGTACTCGGGCGTCTGCAGCAGGCCGTGGACGTTGAGCGGGTCGTACAGCTGCATCTCGACCGCCCGGGCCTCCGCCTTCGCGAGGTCCCTCAGCTTCTTCGGGTACCGGACCTTGGCCACGTCCTCCTTCATGGCCGAGATCAGCCCGTTCGCCTCCAGCACCGCGTCCGACCTGTCCAGGAACTCGGGGCGGGGAATCCGTTTCCCGCCCTCGATCTTGTAGACCATGTCCTCGCCGTAGCCGACCGCGACGGCGAAGTCGGCGGCCCGCATGCCCACCGCCTCCCGCCGCAGTCTCAACTGCCGCCCCACGGTGGCGATGACGGCGACGCCCCAGTCGTCGTCCGGGTCGACCTCCCAGCCGGGTTCCTCCACCGACATGGCGCACCTCTCCGTCTGTCCTGTTCGGCCGCGACGCCCCTACCCGTCACAGGGGCTCGGACAGTCCGGACAGCGGTGGACAAGCTCCGGACAGTCGCCCTACGTACCGGTGGAGTCACTGCCGACGGTAGAGAGACCCGGCCACGCTCAGTGACATGACTCAGAAGAACACCACCCGAGTACCGGCCTCGACAGGCCACTTCAGCGTCCTCCTGTCACCCACTCCGCGCGGTGCCCGCCTCGCCCGCCTCCTCGCCGTGGAGTGGCTCCGGGACAGTGAGTTGCCGTACGGCGTGACCGAGGCGGCCCCCCAGGTCGTGGCCGAGCTGGCGGCGAACGCGGCGACGCACGGCCGGGTCGGCGGCCGGAACTTCCGCCTCGCACTGCTGACTTCGCCGGAGAAGCTCCGGATCGAGGTGACGGACACCCGGGCGGAGGCCCTTCCCCGACTCCGTACGACGTCCCCGGACGACGAGGGCGGTCGCGGAATGCTTCTGGTGAAGGCGCTCGCGGACCGCTGGGGCGTGGGGCTCGGCCCCGTACCGCAGAAGACCGTGTGGGCCGAGTTCGACGTCACCGGCCCACCGGGGTCCAAGCCCCTGGTCACCGCTGTGGCGGTCGGTCTCCCCAAGTAACCCCGGAGAGAAAGGAACCCCACCAAGCCCCACCCTTTCCCTCCCGGAAGCGGGCTCTCACTCACACGAGTGAAAAACGCCAACTCGGCCGGCTTCTGGGTGGGTTGTCTGATCTACGCTCTGCCCAACAGAGCCGAACGCAGACATGCCTCGGCCCTCGCCGGGACGGCCGTCCCAGCGCGAGGGCCTGACCACCGAGGAAGAAGCGCTTCCCCAATGGATAACCAGAACCCTGGTGCCCAGGCGCCCGCCCCGTCCCGTGACGAAGCCGAGAACCGCCCTTCCCGGGGGACTTCCGCCGGAGTGGTGCACGACAACACCCCTCACTCCTCTCAGTTCACGGTCATCGACCATCACCTCGCACAGCACGAGGCGCTCTCACTCACCGCGATCGGCCTCGCGACCCACATCCAGTCGCTGCCGGCCGGATCCCCCGTGGACATCAGGTCGCTCGCCCGCCGGTTCCCGGAAGACACGACCAGGATCTCCGCCGCCCTGCGCGAGCTGGAGGCCCACGGCTACCTGTGCAGCGGCAAGGAGAGCACCCGGCCGGGCGGGTCGTGACCCGCCCGGTCTCCTAACCGGCCAGGTCGTACGGGCCCCCGGGGGCGAGCGGGGGCACGCCCGAAACCGGGTCGCTGCGGGAGCTGCGCGACAGCCACGGAATCGGACAAGCATTCGCTGCTGCTGCGAACATGCGCATGGCAGCATGCCCAGGTGAAGGACAACGGGGACGAAGTACCGCTGCTCCACGAGAAACGAACGGGGCGCTCATGACTGGGCCGACGAGGGAAGCCTGGCTGCACCGCATGGCCGCCACCGGTCTGACGGTGCACGAGGGTCCGGCTCCCGAGAACGTCCCGTCCGTTCGCGAGGCGATGCGCAGCGTTTCCGACTGGGAGGTGCAGCCCGTTGCCAAGGTCCCCCTGAGCCACCCGGAAGCCCACCAGGAGGTCGACCGGCAGTGGCACGCGCAAGCGACGCAGGCGGGGCTGTTCAGTGAGGACGGTTCCTTTCTCCTCAGCATTTCCGGATCCGGCTCGTCCGGCTTCGGCTGGGCTGCGGTGAAGTGGAACCCGACCGTCGAGCTGGCCTCCCGGCTCGCACGGGAGAGCGAGGGACTCGACTTCGTCGCCATGTCAGGAGACGGCAGGACCGTATGCGCCGTGACCGAAGAGGAATACGACTACTGGATCGTCGTCCCACACCTTCGGTAAGGCAGAGCGGTTTCGAGGTGGAGGTCGCACCGCCTCCCTCTCCGTGCAGGAAAGAGCCACACGCCATGATCCGGATGACGCCGAGCGTGCGCCGGGACAGGGTGAGGCCGGCGCCTTCGACCTCGGGGACATCACCTGCGACGGGGAGGTCGGGTCTGCGGGATCGGCACGACGTTTTCCCGACCAAGAGATGATGATCCCACCTGTCGGTGCCGCTGTTGCTGGACGCGATCCGGCCCCTCGTCGCCGGGGGGCGGAAGGCCGCCTCGTTCGTGGGGACCTGCCGTCCCTCCGAGTCGGCCGAGGCCGTCCTTCGGCCGGCCGTGGACTGCAACGGGAACTCCTCTCCCGACTCCCGGCCGAAAGCGGCGCAGCCCAAGACCTCGCCGCCTCACTGGAGCGCTTTCGCGCCGCGGCGGCGTGATCGACAAACTGGAGAAATGGCTTTGAACGGCGTCGAATTCCTCGTCCCTTTCATCACCACCGGAGAGCTGTACGGCCTCCGTATCGGCTCGACGCTCGACGAGGTCGACCGGGCGTTGCGTCATCCCTTCGTCGACGTCGTCGGTGAGGAGGGGGAGTGGCTGCGGCGGGACTACGGACTCGTCGAGTTCGCCTTCAACCCGGAGCCGGAGAAGGAGTGGGTCATGGCCACCGCGTCGGTCCAGTTGCACCGTCTCGCGTCGGACGACGACCTGGCGCGGACCTGGGCACGGAGCACGGGCGTGGAGTTCGCCCGGTACACGTCGTGGGAGGAGGTGCGCGCCGAGCTCTCCCGTACGGGGGACGTCCCGGAGCTGAAGGTCACCGACCAGGGCGGATTCCTCCAGTACCGGGCGGCGTCCTCGAACGTCTCCGTGCTCGTCGTGGACGACGAGGACGAGGAGCGCGGTCACCGGGTCGGCGACGGCGACGTGTGGGGTCTCGACCTGTGGGCGCCGTACCGGGCGGGCTGACGCCTGGCGGAAAGCGGAAGGGCCCGGAAATCCGAGTGGATTCCGGGCCCTTCGGCCATCAAAGAGTCACTACCGCGCGGCGTCCGGGTGGACCGCGTCCGTGATGTCGGTGGTCTTCTTCTCGACCGGCTTGCGGAGCTGGATGTTCAGCTCGCGCAGGCGGGACTCGTCGAGCTCGGTGGGGGCGCCCATGAGAAGGTCCTGGGCGTTGCCGTTGAGCGGGAAGGCGATGGTCTCGCGGATGTTGGGCTCGTCGGCGAGGAGCATGACGATGCGGTCGACGCCGGGGGCGATGCCGCCGTGCGGCGGGGCGCCGTACTCGAAGGCGCGGAGCATGCCGGCGAACTCGTGCTCGACGGTCTCCTTGGAGTAGCCGGCGATCTCGAACGCCTTGAACATGATCTCGGGCTCGTGGTTCCGGATGGCGCCGGAGGAGAGCTCGATGCCGTTGCAGACGATGTCGTACTGCCAGCCGAGGACGTCCAGCGGGTCCTGGGTCTCCAGGGCCTCCAGGCCGCCCTGCGGCATGGAGAACGGGTTGTGCGAGAAGTCGATCTTGCCGGTCTCCTCGTCCCGCTCGTACATCGGGAAGTCGACGATCCAGGCGAAGCGGAAGACGTTCTCCTCGAACTGGCCGGCGCGCTTGGCGGCCTCGACCCGGACGGGGCCCATGATCTTGGAGACCTCGTCGAACTCGCCGGCGCCGAAGAAGACGGCGTGGCCCGCGGCGAGGCCGAGGCGCTCGGTGAGGACCTTGACGTTCTCCTCGGTGAGGAACTTGGCGATGGGGCCGGTGAGGGCGCCCCCGTCGCCGACGCGGACCCAGGCGAGGCCCTTGGCGCCGAGGGAGACGGCGAAGTCGCCCAGGGCGTCGAAGAACTTGCGGGGCTGGTCGCCGGTGTTCGGGACGGCCAGGGCGCGGACGTGCTTGCCGGCGAAGGCCTTGAACTCGGAGTTCTCGAAGACGTCGGTGATGTCGACGAGTTCGAGGTCGGTGCGCAGGTCGGGCTTGTCGTTGCCGTACTTGAGCATCGACTCGCGGAACGGGATCCGCGGGAACGGCGAGGTGACGTGGCGGCCGCCGCCGAACTCCTCGAAGAGCTCGGTCATGAGCTTCTCGATGGGCTGGAAGACGTCCTCCTGCTCGACGAACGACATCTCGACGTCGAGCTGGTAGAACTCGCCCGGCGAGCGGTCGGCGCGGGCGTCCTCGTCGCGGAAGCAGGGCGCGATCTGGAAGTACCGGTCGAAGCCGGAGATCATGAGCAGCTGCTTGAACTGCTGCGGCGCCTGCGGGAGCGCGTAGAACTTGCCCGGGTTCAGGCGGGAGGGGACGACGAAGTCGCGGGCGCCCTCGGGGGAGGTCGCGGCGAGGATCGGGGTCGCCATCTCGTTGAAGCCGAGGGCCACCATCTTGGAGCGGATGGAGGCGATGACGGCGGAGCGCAGCATGATGTTGCGGTGCATGCGCTCGCGGCGCAGGTCGAGGAAGCGGTACTCCAGGCGCCGCTCCTCGTTGACACCGTCGTCGGCGTTGATGGTGAAGGGGATCTGCTTGGCGGCGCCCAGGACCTCGACCTCGGCGGCCTCGATCTCGATCTCGCCGGTCGCCAGCTCGGGGTTGACGTTGTCGGCGCCGCGGGAGACGACCTTGCCGTCCACGCGGACGACGGTCTCCTTGGTGAGCTTGTCGAGGACCTCGGCGGCGGCGGTGCCGGGGCGGGCGACGAGCTGCGTGATGCCGTAGTGGTCGCGCAGATCGATGAAGAGGATGCCGCCCAGGTCGCGCCGATTGTGCAGCCAGCCGCTCAGCCGGACGTCGGTGCCGACGTCAGAGGCGCGGAGCTCGCCGCAGGTGTGGGACCTGTACCGATGCATCGTCGTTCATCCAGTCTTCGGGATCTCGGGTGAGGGGCGACCGCCCTGTGGCCCCTGTCACGGATGTCACAGGACACGAGGGCAGACGCACCCAGAGTACCGGCCGGCCCAAGATCGCTTTTCGAATACTCTCGGTGGCGACCTGGTGTCCGATATTCATAAAGTGGGGCAATGCGCACCGAGGACGTCCTGGCCGCGATCGCGACGGGCCTGTGGCGCTGGGACAACGCGTCCGGGATCGTCTCGCTCGACGGTGAGGCCGCCCGGCTGCTCGGGCTGCCCGCGGCGCCGGTGCGGCTCACCGAGGCGGCCGTGCGCTCGCGTTTTCATCCGGTCGACTGGAACGAGATCGACGGGGTGGTGAACCTCGCGGTCGCGGAGGGCACGCTCGCCGAGGCGCGGCTGCGGATCATGGACGAGCACGGCCGGGTGATCCGTACGGTACGGAGCAGGTCGAAGCCGCTGATCGAGGGGAACGACTACCAGCTGGTCGGCACGCTCCAGGAGGTCGCCGAGCAGTTGCCGGGCACCGCCGCGCGGACGCCCATCACGGGTGACTGGCGCCGGTCGCGGGAGGCGTTCCTGCTCGACGCGGGCCGGGCTCTGGCCGAGGCGCGGTCGACGGCCGAGGTGCTGCGGGTGGCGGCCTCGCTGTCGATGCCGGGTTTCTCGCCGGACGGGCTCGCGGTCTTCGGCGTGGCGGGCGACCGGCTGACGGTGATCGGTCACCACGGGCACGGCGAGGGCGACGAGGGCCCGTTCACGTCGATGTCGCTGGGCACGGACTATCCGGCGGCGGAGGTCGTACGGACGGGGCGGGCGATCTATCTGCCGACGCCGGACGAGTACCTGCGCCGCTTCCCCGTGACGTGGCCGCTGGCGCAGCGTTTCGGGCGCCGTTCCTGGGCGTTCGTGCCGCTGGTGGTGGCCGGGCGCACGATGGGCGCGTGGATGGCGGCCTTCAAGCATCCGGTGGCGTTCACGCCCGACGAGCGGTCGGTGCTGACGACGGTGGCGCGGATGCTGGCGCAGGCCCTCGCACGCGCGGGCGTGGCGGAGTCGGAGCGGGAGCTGTCGCTCGGTCTCCAGCGGACGATGATGCCGGTCCTGGGGCCGGGGATCCCGGGCATCCGGGTGGCCGCGCGGTACGTGCCGACCGGCGGCGGGCTCCAGGTCGGCGGCGACTGGTACGACATGATCCGGCTGCCCGGCGGCACCTCACGCACGGGCGGGCGCGGCGCGGGGCGGATCGCGCTGGTCATCGGCGACGTGCAGGGACACGACGTGCGGGCGGCGGGCCTGATGGGGCAGCTGCGGATCGCCCTGCGCGCGTACGCCTCCGAGGGGCACCGGCCGGACGCGGTCCTGTCGCGGGCCTCGCGCTTCCTGTACGGGATCACGGACGGGGACGACGGGGCGGACAACGGGGGGCCGCGGTTCGCGACCTGTCTGTATCTGGAGGTCGACCTGGAGACGGGGACGGTCGACATCGCGCGGGCGGGGCATCCGGATCCGGCGGTACGGATGAACGACGGAACGGTCCTGCTGAGGCCGACGGCCGGCGGGCTGCCCCTCGGCATCGACCCCGACACCGACTACCCCACGACCCGGCTCACCCTGGACCCCGGCGAGACCCTGATGATCTGCACCGACGGGCTCCTGGAGACCGGCGGCCACGACCTGGACTCGGGCTGGGAGCGGGTCAGGGCGCTGCTGGAGTCCCATGACGGCGAGGACCTGGAGCACCTCGCCGACACCCTCGTGGAGGCCGTCCACGGGCCCGGCTCGCACCACACGACGGGCCCGCTCGCCGACCGCCGCGAGGACGACATCGCGGTGCTGCTGCTGTCCCGCCGGCCCGCCGGCCCGGTGGTGGAGGCCCCGCGCCGCACCCTGATGACGATCGCGCAGGCGGAGCCGGAGCGGATCGCCGAGGCGCGCGAGCAGCTGCGGCAGCTGCTGCACGACTGGGCGGACGAGGACCAGCTCGACTCGGCGGTCCTGATGGTCTCCGAGATGGTCACCAACGTCCTCGTCCACACCGACGGCGACGCGCTCCTGGTCGCCGAGGTCGCCTGCACCGAGAAGTCCCGCCGGCTGCGGGTCGAGGTCTCCGACACCAGCGACGAACTGCCGCACAAGCGCCACCCCGGCGAGATGGCGTCCAGCGGTCGCGGCCTGGTCCTCATGGAGATGCTGGCGCACGCGTGGGGCGTCGACCCGCGCGGCGAGGGCAAGGCCATCTGGTTCGAACTGAACGAGCCCCCGACGGACGACGGCTGCTGCGGATAGGCCTCCGGGCCTCCCTCGCGCGAGGCCCCGCCACACAGGGCCTCCCCCGCGCGAGACCCGGCCCCACCGGGCCTACCCCGCGAGACCCCCGGCCCCACCGGGCCTCCCACGGGCGGGGGGCTCCCCGCCGGCCCGCGGGCCGGCGTTCGCCGCGCGCGCCCCGTGACCGCGTCGCAGACTGGATGGGTACGGCCGCCGGGGGGACCACGGAGCTTGCCATGGACACCCACAAGGTCGGCAGCGACACCACCGTCCTGGCCGACAGCCTCGAAATACCCGGGATCGGGCACATCCCCGTCAACGCGTACGTCCTCACCGCCACCGAACCCGTCGTCGTCGACACCGGGCTCTCGATAGCCGACCGGAACTTCGTCAACACGCTCGGCTCGGTCATCGACCCCGCCGACGTCCTCTGGATCTGGCTCACCCACCCCGACCGCGACCACACCGGCGGCATCTTCGACCTGCTCGTGGCCGCGCCCCGGGCGAAGGTCGTCACCACCTTCATCGGCGCCGGGATCATGACGACGGAACGCGCGCTGCCGATGGACCGGTTGTACTTCCTCAACCCCGGTCAGTCCCTCGACGTCGGCGACCGCATGCTGCACGCGTTCCGGCCGCCGCTCTTCGACAACCCCGCCACGGTCGGCTTCTACGACGACAAGACCAGGATCTGCTTCTCCTCGGACTGCTTCGGCGGGCCGATGCCGACCGCCGAGCTGGCGGAGAGCGGGCACGCGAACGACCTCAAGCCGGAGGAGCTGCGGCAGGCGCAGCTCCTGTGGGCCACCTTGGACAGCCCGTGGGTGCACGTGGTCGATCCGGACAGGTTCCGGGCGACGATCGACCCCCTACGGGACATGGCGCCCGAGATCGTGCTGTCCACGCATCTGCCGCCGGCGGTACGGATGACGGCCTCGATGGCCGAGACGATCTCGATGGCCCCGGACGCGGACCCGTTCATCGGTCCCGACCAGGCGGCCCTCGAACAGATGCTCGCGTCCTTCGAGCCGGGCGGACTGCCGGCGGCGACCTGAGTGCTCCGGGCGTGCCGGGCGACCGCGGGGGGCGGCACCCGGAGGGGCGCCCTCCTGCGAGACGGCGACGGGCGGATCCCGGCCGTGCTCAAGCCCCGCCGAGCCCGCCGGATGGCTGCCCGGCGTCCGGCTTCGGCGGCGGTGGGGCTCCGTACCGGGTCCGCAGCTCGCCGAGGACTCCCGTCACCGCCGCCGTCAGCGGTACGGCGAGCAGCATGCCCAGGATGCCCGCGACGGACGCCCCCGCCGTGATGGCCAGCATCACGGCGGCCGGGTGCATCCGGACGGTCCGGCTCTGCACCATCGGCTGGAGGACGTAGCCCTCGATCATCTGGACGGCCAGGACGACGCCGAGCGTCCACAGCGCGATGGCGAACCCGCGGTCGGCGAGCGCGACGAGGACGGCGACCGCGCCGGAGAGGAAGGCGCCGAGGTACGGGATGTAGGCGGTGACGAAGACGAGCGCGGCGAGCCCGACCGCGCCGGGCACGTCGAGGACGACCAGCCCGAGACCGATGAGGACGGCGTCGACGAGGGCGACGAACGTCGTCCCGCGCATGAAGCCCTCGACGGCCTCGAAGGCACGGCGGGCCATGGCCTCGACGAGGTCGCCGGTGGCGCGGGGAGCGAGGGAGCGCAGGGCGCCGGCGGCCCGGTCCGAGTCCCGCAGGAAGAAGAAGATCAGGACCAGGGCGAGGGTGGCGGTGGCGAGCATCCCGCCGACGACGCTGAGGCCCGTGAGCACGCCGGACGCGGCGGTCCCGCCGAACTCCTCGAGGAGGCCCTCGGCGTTCGCGGCGAGGTCGTCGAGCGAGGTCCCGGCCGGGCCGAGGTGCTCGGCGATGTCGGTGGCGGCCTGCCGGAGCGAGGCGACGATCTGGTCGCCGGTCTCGATGAGCGCGGCGACGACGATGTACGTGGCTCCGCCGACGACCGCGAGGACGGCGACGACGGTGAGCGCGGCGGCCGGCGACTTGCGGACCTTCATTCCCAGCAGGCGCCGGTAGAGGGGCCCGAGGAGGGCGCTGCCGAGGATCGCGAGGAGGACCGGGGTGACCACCGTCTCGAAGAAGACGCAGAGCCAGACGCCGAGGGCGGCGACCCCGGCACCGAGCAGCAGGACGACACACCAGGCGGCGAAGCGACGGGCGGGTTCGGGGAGGAGCGGCGCTCTGGTCGTCTGCACCCGTCCACCGGACCACGCGCGTCGGTGTGTCTGCGCGCGCTGACGGCCGTACGGGTGTCGCCCCGTCAGCACCGGGGCGCCCTGACCCGATCGCCCGGCGCGCGCCCGGCCGCCAGGCACCCACCGCACCGCCGCACCGCCGCACCGGGCCGCCCGTACGCGGGCCGCCCGGTGCGTGTGTCCTGTTACTCGCCCATCCCGTGGACCGCGGGGATGGTGCCGAGGCGGCCGGCCTGGAAGTCCTCGAAGGCCTGGCGGAGTTCGTCCTGGGTGTTCATGACGAACGGGCCGTAGTGGGCCATGGGTTCGCGGATGGGCTGTCCGCCGAGGAGGACGACCTCGAGGTCGGGGGTGTGGCCGTCCTGCTTCTCGTCGGCGCGGACGGTGAGGGCTCCGCCGTTGCCGAAGACGGCGGTCTGGCCCATGTGGACGGGCCGCCGGTCGGCGCCTACGGTGCCGCGGCCGGCGAGGACGTAGGCGAGGCCGTTGAAGTCCTCGCGCCACGGCAGGCTGATCTCGGCGCCGGGGCGGAGGGTGGCGTGGATCATCGTGATCGGGGTGTGGGTGACGCCGGGGCCCTCGTGGCCGTCGAGCTCGCCGGCGATGACCCGGAGCAGCGCGCCGCCGTCGGGGGAGGTGAGCAGCTGGACCTGGCGGCCGCGGATGTCCTGGTAGCGGGGGGCCATCATCTTGTCGGCGGCGGGGAGGTTCACCCAGAGCTGGAGGCCGTGGAAGAGGCCGCCGCTGACGACGAGGGACTCCGGCGGGGCCTCGATGTGGAGGAGGCCCTGGCCGGCGGTCATCCACTGGGTGTCGCCGTTGGTGATGGTGCCGCCGCCGCCGTTGGAGTCCTGGTGGTCGAAGGTGCCGTCGATGATGTAGGTGACGGTCTCGAAGCCGCGGTGGGGGTGCCAGGGCGTGCCCTTGGGCTCGCCGGGGGCGTACTCCACCTCGCCCATCTGGTCCATCATGATGAACGGGTCGAGGTACCGGTAGTTGATTCCGGCGAAGGCCCGGCGGACCGGGAAGCCCTCGCCCTCGAACCCCTGCGGGGCCGTGGTGACGGCGAGCACGGGGCGGGCGACGGCGTCGGCCGGGGCGACGACGCGCGGCAGGGTGAGCGGGTTCTCGACAGTCACTGCGGGCATGACCGGACCTCCTAGGTGCGACCTTGTACGTCCACTTTAGTTGAACACTGAACTTCTTGCCACCCGGAACGCGGAACGCCCGGAAGGAATTCCTCCCGGGCGCTCCCGACCTGCCTCGAAGCCTCGGTCAGCCGTACATCCGCCGCATGGCGAAGTCGACCATCTGCTCCACGGCCTTCGCGTCGAAGACCATCCGGTGGTCGCCCTCCATGTCGAGGACGAAGCCGTAGCCGGTCGGCAGCAGGTCGATCACCTCGGCGCCGGTGATCACGAAGTACTTCGACTCCTTGCCCGCGTACCGCCGCAGCTCCTTGAGCGAGGTGAACATCGGGATGACCGGCTGCTGGGTGTTGTGCAGGGCCAGGAAGCCGGGGTTGTCGCCGCGCGGGCAGTAGACCTTCGACGTGGCGAAGATCTGCTGGAAGTCCTCCGGCGCGAGCGTGCCGGTCGTGAAGGCCCGCACGGCGTCCGCGAGCGACGGCGGCGACGGCTCCGGATAGAGCGGCGCCTGCTGCTGCCCGTACCCGCCGCCCGGCATGCCGGCCTGCATGCCGCCCTGCGGCGCGTACTGCCCCTGCGGGGGCGGCGCGTACTGCTGCTGGGCACCCGGATTCTGCTCATAGCCGTACATGGGCCCAGCCTATCGAGCCGGGCCGCCGCCGCCGCCCGATGGGCCGGATCGACGTCGCGGACGTCACAGATGGCCGGATAGGGGTTGCTTCTTATTACCGGTGGGTAGCATCATCGGAGAGAGCGTGTTGCTACTCGCTGGTACGTGTACGAGGAACCTGCCTCCCCGAGCCTTACGGAGCCGTCGCCATGGGGCACTACAAGTCGAATCTCCGCGACATCGAGTTCAACCTCTTCGAGGTGCTCGGCCGCGACAAGGTGTACGGCACCGGTCCGTTCGAGGAGATGGACGTCGAGACCGCGAAGAGCATCCTCGACGAGATCCGCCGTCTCGCCGAGAACGAGCTCGCGGAGTCCTTCGCGGACGCCGACCGCAACCCGCCGGTCTTCGACCCGGAGACCAACACCGCCCCCGTGCCGGCCTCGTTCAAGAAGTCCTACAAGGCCTTCATGGACTCCGAGTACTGGCGCCTCGGCATCCCCGAGGGCATCGGCGGCACCGTCTCCCCGCGCTCTCTCGTCTGGGCCTACGCGGAGCTGCTGCTCGGCTCGAACCCGGCCGTCTGGATGTACTCCTCCGGCCCGGCGTTCGCCGGCGTCCTCTACAACGAGGGCAACGAGGCGCAGAAGAAGATCGCGCAGATCGCGGTCGAGAAGCGCTGGGGCTCCACCATGGTCCTCACCGAGCCCGACGCCGGCTCCGACGTCGGCGCCGGCCGCACCAAGGCCGTGCAGCAGGAGGACGGCTCCTGGCACATCGAGGGCGTGAAGCGCTTCATCACCTCCGGTGAGCACGACATGGAGGAGAACATCCTCCACTACGTCCTCGCCCGCCCCGAGGGCGCCGGCCCCGGCACCAAGGGCCTCTCCCTCTTCCTCGTCCCCAAGTACGAGTTCGACTGGGAGACCGGCGAGCTGGGCGAGCGCAACGGCGTCTACGCCACCAACGTCGAGCACAAGATGGGCCTCAAGGCCTCCAACACGTGCGAGATGACCTTCGGCGACCGGCACCCCGCCAAGGGCTGGCTCATCGGCGACAAGCACGACGGCATCCGCCAGATGTTCCTCATCATCGAGTTCGCCCGCATGATGGTCGGCACGAAGGCGATCTCCACCCTCTCCACGGGCTACCTCAACGCCCTGGAGTACGCCAAGGAGCGCGTCCAGGGCACCGACCTGGCCAACTTCATGGACAAGGCCGCGCCCAAGGTCACCATCACGCACCACCCCGACGTCCGCCGCTCGCTGATGACGCAGAAGGCGTACGCCGAGGGCATGCGCTCCCTCGTCCTCTACACGGCCTCCGTGCAGGACGAGATCGCGATCAAGGAGGCGGCCGGCGAGGACGCCAAGGCGCTGCACGGCCTGAACGACCTGCTGCTCCCGATCGTGAAGGGCTACGGCTCCGAGAAGGGCTACGAGCAGCTCGCGCAGTCGCTCCAGACCTTCGGCGGCTCCGGCTTCCTGCAGGAGTACCCGATCGAGCAGTACATCCGGGACGCCAAGATCGACACCCTCTACGAGGGCACCACCGCCATCCAGGGCCAGGACTTCTTCTTCCGGAAGATCGTCCGCGACCAGGGCGCCTCCCTGAACGCGCTGTCCGAGGAGATCAAGAAGTTCCTCGCGGTCGGCACCGGCGGCGAGGACCTGGCCGTCGCCCGCGACGCGCTCGCCAAGGCGGCCGTCGACCTGGAGGCCATCGTCGGCACGATGATCACCGACCTCACCGCGACCGGCGAGGACGTCAGGAACATCTACAAGGTCGGCCTGAACACCACCCGCCTGCTGCTCGCCTCCGGCGACGTCGTCGTCGGCTACCTGCTCCTCAAGGGCGCGGCCGTCGCCGCCGAGAAGCTGGCCGCCGGCGCCACCGGCAAGGACGTCCCCTTCTACCAGGGCAAGATCGCGGCCGCGAAGTTCTTCGCCGCCAACGTCCTGCCGGGCGTCGGCGCCGAGCGCGCGCTCGCCGAGGCCGTCGACGGCTCGGTGATGGACCTGGACGAGGCCGCGTTCTGACCGACGCCTCTCGTCCTGCCGGTACGGCCCGTCCCCGGGGAGGGGGGCGGGCCGTACCTCCTTTCCGGGGTCCGGTTCGCCTCCGGGGCGCTCCGTCGGGGTCCGGCCCCCCTCCCCCGGCGCCCGTTCCTCTTGCGGGGCCCCGTATCCGTATTCCGGTCCGGCCGTAAGGTGACCCCATGAGCAGCGCAGCCTCCCGTCCCACCGCCGGCCCCTTCGACCGCGGTCACACCGACGACCTGATGGCCTTCCTGACGGCCTCGCCGACGCCGTACCACGCGGTGGAGACCGCCGCGGAGCGGCTGGAGAAGGCCGGCTTCCGCCGTGTCGAGGAGACCGCGGCGTGGGACGGGACGACGGGCGGGAAGTACGTGGTCCGCGGTGGCGCGATCATCGCCTGGTTCGTGCCGGAGGGCGCCGCCCCGCACACCCCGTACCGGATCGTCGGCGCGCACACCGACTCGCCGAACCTGCGCGTGAAGCCGCGGCCCGACATGGGCACGCAGGGCTGGCGGCAGGTCGCCGTGGAGATCTACGGCGGCCCGCTGCTCAACAGCTGGCTCGACCGCGACCTCGGCCTGGCCGGCCGGCTGACCCTCCGCGACGGCTCCCGGACGCTGGTGAACATCGACCGGCCGCTGCTGCGCGTCCCGCAGCTCGCCGTCCACCTGGACCGCGGGGTCAACGACGGCATGAAGCTGGAGCGCCAGCGCCACATGCAGCCGATCTGGGGCCTGGGCCCCGTCCACGAGGGCGACCTGATCGCCTTCGTCGCCGAGGAGGCGGGCGTCGACGCCGAGGACGTGACCGGCTGGGACCTGATGGTCAGCGCCATCGAGGCGCCCGCCTACCTGGGCCGCGACCGCGAACTCCTCGCCGGCCCGCGCATGGACAACCTGGTCTCGGTGCACGCGGGCGTCGCCGCGCTCGTCGCCGTGGCGGGCCGCGGGGACCTGCCGTACATCCCGGTCCTCGCCGCCTTCGACCACGAGGAGAACGGCTCCGAGGCCGACACCGGCGCCCAGGGCCCGCTGCTCGGCAACGTCCTGGAGCGCTCGGTCTACGCCCGCGGCGGCGGCTACGAGGACCGTGCCCGCTCGCTCGCCGGCTCGATCTGCCTCTCCTCCGACGTCGGCCACGCCGTCCACCCCAACTACGCGGAGCGCCACGACCCGACGCACCACCCGCGCCCCAACGGCGGTCCGATCCTCAAGGTCAACGTCAACCAGCGCTACGCGACCGACGGCGTGGGCCGGGCGGCGTTCGCCGCGGCCTGCGAGAAGGCCGGCGTGCCGTGGCAGTCCTTCGTCTCCAACAACGACATGCCCTGCGGCACGACGATCGGCCCGATCACGGCCGCCCGCCACGGCATCACGACCTTCGACATCGGCATCGCCTGCCTGTCGATGCACAGCGCCCGTGAGCTCTGCGGCGCCGAGGACCCGTACCTCCTCGCGAACGCCCTGGTCGCCTTCCTGGAGGGCTGACCCCCGGTACGACGGCGACGGCCCACCCGCGGACGCGGGTGGGCCGTCGCCGTTCCTGGGGGGACGCTAGGCGTCCATGCCCGCGAGGATCAGCGGCAGGCGGGCGACGCCGTCCGCGGTGACCTTCAGCGGGACGCCCCAGTCCTGCTGGTGGACGTGGCAGGCGGGGTACTCGTTGGCGGGGTCGTCGTCGCAGGAGGCCGCCATGGCGGAGACGTGCAGGACGCCCTCGGTGACCTCCGGGTTCAGGTCCAGCTCCCGGAAGAGGTCCGTGCCGGTGCCCTCGCCCGCGAGGAGGAGTTCCGGCGGGGTCGAGGAGACCAGGAGCCGGGTCGAGGGGCCGTAGCGGTCGTCGAGCTTCTGGCCCGTGGGGGCCTGGAAGACGACGTCGAGGCGGAGGCGGCCCGGGGCGACCTCGGTGGCCTCGCGGCGGGTGCGGTGGGCGACCGCGTCGACCTGGACGGCCTCCTCGGGCAGCCGCAGCCGGGTCAGCCGGTGCCGGGCGGACTCGACGACCACGATGTCGCCGTCGACGAGGACGGCGTCGCTCGGCTCGCGCAGGTCGGTGGCGAGCGTGGTGACCTCGCCGGTGGCGGGGTCGTAGCGGCGCAGGGCGTGGTTGTACGTGTCGCTGACGGCCACCGAGCCGTCGGGCAGCGCGGTCACGCCCAGCGGGTGCTGGAGCAGGGCCTGGCCGGCGGCTCCGTCGCGGTGGCCGAAGTCGAAGAGGCCGGTGCCGACGGCGGTGTGCACGACGCCCTCGGTGTCGATCCAGCGCACGGCGCTCGTCTCGGAGTCGGCGATCCACAGCCGGTCCTCGGTGGCGGCCAGCCCGGACGGCTGCGCGAACCAGGCCTCGGCGGCGGGCCCGTCGACGAGCCCCTCGTTGGTGGTGCCGGCGGCGACCTCCACGGTCCCGGTCTCCGGGTCGTACGTCCACAGCTGGTGGACGCCGGCCATGGCGATCCACACCTTGCCCCGCCACCAGGCCACGTCCCACGGCGACGACAGGTCGACCTCCAGGGCCGGGCCGGAGGTGGGGGAGCCCTGCCACCACTGCCGGCCGGTGCCCGCGACGAGCTCGATCGTCCCACTGGCGGGGTCGAGGACGCGCAGGGAGTGGTTCACGGTGTCGGCGACGACGACCCTGCCGTCGGGGAGCGTCGCGAGGCCCTGCGGCTCGCGGAACACGCCCTCGCCGATGCGCCGTACGACGGTCTCGCCGTCCGCCGCGAGCTCGACGAGCTGGTGCCGGGTGGTGTCGGAGACCAGGAGGTTCCCGTTGGCGAGGAGGACCGCCTTGCCGGGGAAGCGGAGGTCGGTCGCGACCGGCTCCGGCGCCACGTACGGGCCGTCGCCGCGGCGCAGGGTGCCCTTGGCCTCGTGCTCGGCCTCCAGCTCCTCGACGAGGGTGCGGATCGCGTTCGCGTGCCCCTCGCCGGCGTGCTGGGCGACGACGTACCCCTCGGGGTCGATCACCACGAGCGTCGGCCAGGCGCGCACGGCGTACTGCTTCCAGGTCGCGAGCTCCGGGTCGTCGAGGACGGGGTGGTGGACCTCGTAGCGCTCGACGGCGTCGACGACGGCCTGGTGCTCGGCCTCGTGCACGAACTTCGGCGAGTGCACGCCGATGATCACGAGGGTGTCGCGGTGCTTCTCCTCCAGGTCGCGGAGCTCGTCGAGGACGTGCAGGCAGTTCACGCAGCAGAAGGTCCAGAAGTCGAGCAGAACGATCTTTCCTCGCAGGTCGGCGAGGGTCAGGTCGTCTCCACCCGTGTTCAGCCAGCCGCCCTTGCCGATCAGCTCGGGGGCGCGGACACGGGCACGGCGGGGCGCGGGTGCGGGCGCGGAGTCGTTCATGGTTCAAGAGTGCCGTACGGGTGGGTCGTGGGGGCCGGGCGGGGCGGGGACGCGTGTCCGCGCGCGGTGCTCCTCGCCCCGCCCGGCACCACCGCCCGGGCCGGCGGCGCGGGCGACGCCGCCCTCCGCGTGACGGTCACCCCGTCCTTCGGGTGAGAACGACCACCGCGGGGCAGGCATACCGCCGTGAAATATCTCGTACGGGACAAGATCTTCGCGATCGGCGACGACTACTGGATCGAGGACGAGCAGGGCCGCCACGCCTTCCTCGTCGACGGCAAGGCCATGCGGCTGCGCGACACCCTGGAACTGAAGGACCCCGACGGGCAGGTCCTCGTCACCCTGCGGCAGAAGATGTTCAGCCTGCGGGACGCGATGACGATCGAGCGGGACGAGCACCCGCTCGCGACCATCCGGCGCAAACGGCTCTCGCTGCTCCGCGACCACTACCGGGTGACGCTCGTCGAGGGCACCGAACTGGACGTCAGCGGCCGCGTCCTGGACCGGGAGTTCGCCGTCGAGTACGAGGGCGAACTCCTCGCCCACATCTCCCGCCGCTGGTTCCACGTCCGCGAGACCTACGCGGTGAACGTGGTCCGCGAGGACGCGGACGCCGCGCTGCTCGTCGCGGTGGCGGTCTGCGTGATCCGCATGGCCGAGCGGGAACGGGAGGATTAGGGCCCGGTCCGCCGCGCTTCACCGCGGCGGACACGCGCCGTCGAGGGAGCAGACCGCATGCACAGCACCGTCAGCCCGTTCACGCTGCGTCCCTGGCGGGAGGGGAAGGGACACGACCGCCGGACCGGTTGGCGGGGCGAGTCCGCCGAGTTCGGCGGCATCACCGTGGAGGCGCCGCTGCGGCAGACCACCCCCCAGGTGGCCCTGTCGGAGCTGCGGGGCGGCCTGCTGCCGACCGCGTCGTACGAGACGCGGGGCGTCCACACGGACGTCGCGCGGCTGCCGACCCTGAACCGGGCGACCCTCCGCGTCGGCGACGCCCTGGTCCCCATGACCCGCAACCGCCTCGGCGCGACGTCCCGTCAGCGGGCGCTGCACCTGCGGTACGGCGGCGACCGGTACCGCCTGTGGGCGCGGGACCGGCGCTCCTGGGTGCTGACCCGCGAGGCGGACGACGAGGACCCGGGCGTCACCGTGTCGATACGCGGCGCCGGGCGCGGCAGCCGCCGCCGGCTCGACGTCACGGTCTCGGGCCGTGCCGGCGGGGCGGACCTGTCCCTGGCGCTGGTGTTCGCGGGGGTGGACCGGGCGGCCCTCACCCGTGGGGGCGCGGTGCGCGCCGGCCTGGCCCGGGTCGGCGGGTTCTGGGCGGAGTCGCAGTACTGACCCCGGGGGGAGGGGGGAGGTGGAGGGGCGGCCGGGTCACCCTGAAGACCGCGGAGGACGGCCCGGGCCGCCCCGGAGACCGCGGAGGACGGCCCGGGTCGCCCCCGGGCCGCCGCCGTCAGGCCCGGCGGGGCGGGGCGATGCCCAGCAGGCGGTCCTTGAGCGCCGGGAACTGCTCGCGGGTGGTGGCCACCTTGGCGGGGTCCAGGACGACCCGCAGGGTCTCCTCGTCGGGTCCGGCCTCGGCGAGGACCTCTCCCCACGGGTCGACGACGATCGAGTGACCGGCCTGTTCGACGCCCGCGTGGGTGCCGGCGGTGCCGCAGGCGAGGACGTAGGCCTGGTTCTCGACGGCGCGGGCCCGGGCCAGGAGCGTCCAGTGCGCGCGGCGGCGGGCCGGCCAGCCGGCCGGGACGACGAAGGCCTGGGCGCCCGCGTCGACGAGGCCGCGGAAGAGTTCGGGGAACCGCAGGTCGTAGCAGGTGCCGACGCCGAGGGTGAGGTGCGGCAGGTCGACGGTGACGAGGTCCTCGCCGGCGGCCATCATCACGGCCTCGCCCTTGTCGAAGCCGAAGCGGTGGATCTTCCGGTAGGAGGCGGCGAGTTCGCCGTCGGGCGAGAGGACGAGCGAGGTGTTGTAGAGGGCGCCGCCCTCCGCCTCGACGAAGGAGCCGGCGTGCAGCCAGACACCGGCGTCGCGGGCGGCCGCCGCCATCGCCCGGTGCGTGGGGCCGTTCAGCGGCTCGGACTCGGCCGCGAACAGTTCGTACGCGAAGGCCCCCATGGGCCAGAGTTCCGGCAGGACGACGAGGTCGGCGCGGCCGGATTCCTCCCGTACGAGACGCGCCACGCGGGCGCGTCGGGCGTCGACCGGTTCGTCCGGGTCTACCGCGATCTGGATCAGCGAGGCGCGCACACTACCACCGTCCTGGCATTCGAGCCGTCAACACCGGCCTACGATCGTCACACGAAAGCACTGCCGGGGTGCCTTCGGGCAGCGTAACTTAGCGTCCGAGCCGCCCACCCAGTCGTGTTTTCAGCCCGCGCACCGAAGAACCGCCGAGGGGTCCCGTGACCGTCCATCCCAGCCTCCAGAACTACGCCGACGCCTGGACCCACTCCATCGAGGCGATAGCCGAGCTGGTGCAGCCGCTCGTGGAGGGCGAATGGAACCGGCCGACGCCGTGCGTCGGCTGGTCGGTGCGGGACATCGTCTCCCATGTCATCGGCATGGAGACGGAGATGCTGGGCGACCCGCGCCCGATCCACTCCCTGCCGCGCGATCTGTACCACGTACGCAGTGACTTCGCGCGCTACATGGAGGTCCAGGTCGATGTGCGGCGGCACCACACCGCGCCGGAGATGACCTCGGAGCTGGAGTACATCCTGATCCGCCGGGCGCGGCAGCTCCGCAACGAGAACCGCTCCCCCGACCACCTGATCCGCGCCCCCCTCGGAGCCGAGCAGTCCCTCGAACTGGCCTACCGGCTGCGCGCCTTCGACGTGTGGGTGCACGAGCAGGACCTGCGGACGGCGCTCGGCGCACCGGGCAACCTGGACTCGCCCGGCGCGCACGTCACCCGGGACCTCCTCCTGGAGGCGCTGCCGAAGGTGGTCGCCAAGGACGCCGGGGCGCCGCCGTCCTCGGCGGTGGTCCTCGACGTGACCGGTCCGGTGGAGTTCCTGCGGACGATACGGGTCGACGCGGACGGCCGCGGTTCGATCGACGGCGCGCCGTCGCTGGGCCCGGCGGTGACGCTGGCGACCGACTGGGAGACGTTCGTCCGCCTCGCCTGCGGCCGGGTCCGGCCGGCCGACGTCGCCGACCGGGTGAAGACCGAGGGCGACGAGGACCTGGCGCGGGCCATCCTCGACAACTTCGCGGTGACGCCCCGGTAGAGCCCGCCCCGGGCCGGGGAGGCCTTCCCCGGTGGAGAGCCCGCCACGCGCCGGTGGCCCCTTCCGACGCGCCGGTGGCCCTGCCGTGCGCCGGGGAGTCCCACGACGCCCCCGCGGGGCCCGCTACGCGGGCACGTGGACGGCTTCCACGCGGCTGGCGACGAGCCGTTCCCGTTCCCTGCGGTGGGTACGGGCCTTGAGGCGCAGGATCTGCACCACGCCGACCGCCTCCAGGACGAAGACCGACGAGAACGCGATCCGGTAGTTGTCGCCGGTCGCGTCGAGCAGCACGCCGACGGCGAGCAGCGTCGTCATCGAGGCCACGAACCCGCCCATGTTGACGATGCCGGACGCGGTGCCCTGACGCTCCGGCGGATTCGCCGGCCGGGCGAAGTCGAAGCCGATCATCGACGCGGGTCCGCAGGCGCCGAGGACCGCGCAGAGCGTGACGAGCAGCCACATCGGGGCGTGGTCGCCGGGGTACGCGAGGGTCGTCCCCCACAGCAGGGCGGTGGCGGCGACGGTGCCGAGGGCGAGCGGGGCGCGCGCCGTGTGGTGGCGGGCGATGATCTGCCCGTAGGCGAGGCCGACGACCATGTTCGAGAGCACCACGAGGGTGAGCAGGCTCCCGGCCGTGGAGCGGGACAGGCCCTGCGCCTCGACGAGGTACGGCAGCCCCCAGAGCAGCAGGAACACCATCGCCGGGAACTGGGTGGTGAAGTGCACCCACATGCCGAGCCGGGTGCCGGGCTCGCGCCACGACGCGGCGATCTGGCGGCGTACGAAGGCGGCGCCCGCGTGGGTGGCGGGTTCGGGCTCGTACCCCTCGGGGTGGTCCTTGAGGAAGATCAGCAGCAGGACGAGGACGAGGACGCCGGCGAGCGAGCTGCCGACGAAGGTGGTCGTCCAGCCGAGGCCGTGCAGGGAGCGGGCGATGAAGACGGTGGAGACCAGGTTGCCCGCCATGCCGAAGAGGGCGGCGACCTGGCCGATGAGGGGGCCCCGGCGGGCCGGGAACCAGCGGCTGCCGAGCCGCAGGACGCTGATGAAGGTCATGGCGTCGCCGCAGCCGAGGAGGGCGCGGGAGGCGAGCGCGGTGCCGTAGGAGGGGGAGAGCGCGAAGCCGAGCTGGCCGACGGTGAAGAGGACGACGCCGAGGGCCAGGACCTTCTTGGTGCCGAGCCGGTCGACCATGAGGCCGACGGGTATCTGCATGCCCGCGTAGACGAGCAGCTGGAGGATGGAGAAGGTGGAGAGCGCGGAGGCGTTGACGTCGAAGCGCTCGGCGGCGTCGAGGCCGGCGACGCCCAGGGACGTCCGGAAGATGACGGCGACGAAGTAGACGGCGACGCCGACGCCCCAGACGAGCGCGGCGCGGCGGCCGCCGGGCGGGTCGCCGGGCAGGGTGGCGGCGGAGCCGTAGGACCTGTTCACCGGTCCTCACCCCGGACGAGGACCTTGACCCAGCTGAGGTGCCGGCGGACGCAGTGGGCCGCGCCCTCGACGTCGCCGGCGCGGATCCGGTCCAGGATCTCGGCGTGCTCGGCGATGTTCTTGGCGACGCGGTCGGGCTGGGACTGCATCACGGCGACGCCCATGCGCAGCTGGCGGTCGCGCAGTTGGTCGTAGAGGCGGGCGAGGATCTGGTTGCCGGCGTGCTTGACGATCTCGGCGTGGAAGCAGCGGTCGGTGACGGCGACCTCGGCGAGGTCCCCGGCGTCCGCGCGTCGCTGCTGCTCCTCCAGGAGCTCCTCCAGTCGCGCGATCAGCGCGGCCGGCGCGGGCACGGCCCTGCGGACGGCGAACTCCTCGACCAGCAGCCGGGTCTCGACCACGTCGGCGATCTCCTGTGCGGAGACGGCGAGGACGAGGGCGCCCTTCTTCGGGTAGAGCTTCAGCAGCCCTTCCATCTCCAGCTTCAGCAGCGCCTCGCGGACGGGCGTCCTCGACACCCCGACCGCCTCGGCGAGTTCGCCCTCGGTGAGGAGCGTGCCTCCCTCGTAACGCCGGTCGAGTACGGCCTGCTTGACGTGCAGGTAGACACGGTCGGCGGCGGGTGGCTGCTTGAGGGGCGGCAAGGCGGGACCGGCGGGCGCTGATGGCATGCGCACAGAATAGATACAACACAGGTGCAACAAACAGGCCCGTCCGGGATGCGGACGGGCCTGTTTCACGTGAAACGGTCACATCGGGACGTTACGCCCCGACGGTCACGCCCAGGTGATGAGGCGCTTCGGCTGCTCCAGGACCGCGGCGATGTCCGCGAGGAACTTGGAGCCGAGCTCGCCGTCGACCAGGCGGTGGTCGAAGGAGAGGGCCAGCGTGGTGACCTGGCGCGGCTTCACCTTGCCCTTGTGGACCCACGGCTGGAGCTTGATCGCGCCGACCGCGAGGATCGCGGACTCGCCGGGGTTCAGGATGGGCGTACCGGTGTCGACGCCGAAGACGCCGACGTTGGTGATGGTGAAGGTGCCGCCCTGCATCGCCGCCGGGGTGGTCTTGCCCTCGCGGGCGGTGGCGACGAGCTCGCTCAGCGACTTCGAGAGCTCGGGCAGGGTCTGGGCGTGCGCGTCCTTGATGTTCGGCACGATCAGACCGCGCGGGGTGGCCGCGGCGATGCCCAGGTTCACGTAGTGCTTGAGGACGATCTCCTGCGCCGCCTCGTCCCAGGCCGCGTTGATCTCCGGGTTGCGCTTGACCGCGACGAGCACGGCCTTGGCGATGAGGAGGAGCGGGTTGACCCGCAGGCCCGCCATGTCCTTGTCGGACTTGAGCTCCTCGACCAGCTTCATCGTGCGCGTGATGTCGAAGGTCACGAACTCGGTGACGTGCGGTGCGGTGAAGGCCGAACCGACCATCGCCGCAGCCGTCGCCTTCCGTACGCCCTTGATGGGCACACGGGTCTCCCGGGCGTCGGACGCCACCGCCGCGGTGGGCACCGCGGCCCGGGCCGGCACGGGCGCCGGGGCCTCGACGACGGGCGCGGGCGCCGGAGCGGCCACCGGCGCGGCCGCCGCGTGGACGTCCTCGCGGGTGATGATGCCGTCCGGGCCGGTCGGGACGACCGTCGCCAGGTCGACGCCGAGGTCCTTCGCGAGCTTACGGACCGGCGGCTTGGCCAGCGGCCGGCCGACCACCGGCGCGTGCCCGTTGAGCTGCTCCGGTACGGACACGGCGACGGGCGCGGCCTGGGCCGGCGCGGGGCTTCCGGCCCCCTTGCGCGGACGGCGCTTGGTGGAGCTGGCGGCCACGCCGTAGCCGACCAGGACCGGCTGGCGGCCCTGCGGCTCCTCCTCGGCGACGGGCGCGACGGGCGCGACGGGCGCCGGAGCGGGCTCGGCGACCGGGGCGGCGGGAGCGGCCGGAGCGGCTTCGCCGCCGACGTTCACCGAGATGATGACCTGGCCGACGTCGACCGTCGTCCCCTCGGGGAAGAGCAGCTCGTGGACCGTGCCGTCGAAGGGGATGGGCAGTTCGACGGCGGCCTTGGCCGTCTCGACCTCGATCACGACCTGGCCGTCGGTGACGGTGTCACCGGGCTGGACGTACCACTTGAGGATCTCGGCCTCGGTGAGGCCCTCGCCCACGTCGGGCATCTTGAATTCGCGGATCGTCACGGTGCTCTCCTCAGTACGCCAGCGAGCGGTCGACGGCGTCGAGCACGCGGTCCAGGCCCGGCAGGTACTCCTCCTCCAGGCGCGCCGGCGGGTACGGCGCGTGGTAGCCGCCGACCCGCAGGACGGGGGCCTCCAGGTGGTAGAAGCAGCGCTCGGTGATCCGGGCGGCGATCTCCGCACCGGAGCCGAAGAACACCGGCGCCTCGTGGACGACGACCAGGCGGCGGGTCTTCTCGACCGAGGCCTGGATGGTGTCGAAGTCGAGCGGGGAGATCGAGCGCACGTCCACGACCTCGATCGACTTGCCCTCCGCGGCGGCGGCCTCGGCCACCTCCAGGCAGGTCTTCACCATCGGGCCGTAGGCCGCCAGGGTGAGGTCCGTGCCCTCGCGGGCGACCCGGGCCTTGTGCAGCTCGCCGGGGATGGCCTCGGTGTCGACCTCGCCCTTGTCCCAGTAGCGGCGCTTGGGCTCGAAGAAGATGACCGGGTCGTCGCTCTGGATCGCCTGCTGGAGCATCCAGTAGGCGTCGTTGGAGTTCGCCGGGGTGACGACCTTGAGGCCCGCGACGTGCGCGAAGAGCGACTCGGGGGACTCGGAGTGGTGCTCGACGGCGCCGATGCCGCCGCCGTACGGGATGCGGATGACGATCGGCATCTTCACCGTGCCGAGCGAACGGGCCCGCATCTTCGCCAGCTGGGACACGATCTGGTCGTACGCCGGGAAGACGAAGCCGTCGAACTGGATCTCCACGACCGGGCGGTAGCCGCGCAGGGCGAGACCGATCGCGGTGCCGACGATGCCGGACTCGGCGAGCGGGGTGTCGATGACCCGGTCCTCGCCGAAGTCCTTCTGCAGCCCGTCGGTGATCCGGAAGACGCCGCCGAGCTTGCCGACGTCCAGGCCCATGATCAGGACCTTGGGGTCGGTCTCCAGGGCCTTGCGCAGCGACTCGTTGAGCGCCTTCGCGAGGGGAAGCTTCTGAACAGCCATGGTTACTCGGCCTCTCCGCCCTCGAAGGACGCCTGGTAGGCGGCGAACTGAGCGCGCTCCTCGTCGACGAGCGCGTGCCCGTCCGCGTACACGTTGTCGAAGATCGCCATGTGCTCCGGGACGGGCATGGCGCGGACGACCTCGCGGACGTGCTTGCCGAGCGCCTCGCTCTCCGTCTCCAGCTCCTCGAAGAAGGCCGCGTCGGCGTGGCCCTCGTTCTCCATGTACGTCCTGAGGCGCTGGATCGGGTCCTTGGCCTCCCACTCCTCGCGCTCCGCGTCCCGGCGGTAGCGGGTCGGGTCGTCGGAGGTGGTGTGGGCGGCCATGCGGTACGTGTACGCCTCGATGAGCGTCGGGCCCTCGCCGCGGCGGGCGCGCTCCAGCGCCGACCGGGTCACGGCCAGGCACGCGAGGACGTCGTTGCCGTCGACGCGGACACCGGGGAAGCCGAAGCCGCGGGCCCGCTGGTAGAGCGGGACGCGGGTCTGCTTCTCGATGGGCTCGGAAATGGCCCACTGGTTGTTCTGGCAGAAGAACACGACCGGGGCGTTGTACACCGCCGAGAAGACGAACGATTCGTTCACGTCTCCCTGGCTGGAGGCGCCGTCACCGAAGTACGCGATCACGGCGGAATCCGCGCCGTCCTTGGCGACGCCCATGGCGTAACCGGTGGCGTGCAGGGTCTGCGAGCCGAGAACGATCGTGTACAGATGGAAATTGTTGGTGCTGGGGTCCCAGCCGCCGTTGTTCACACCGCGGAACATGCCGAGCAGGTTGGTGGGATCGACCCCGCGGCACCACGCGACGGCGTGCTCACGGTAGGTGGGGAAGACGTAGTCGTCGTCCCGCAGGGCGCGGCCGGAGCCGATCTGGGCGGCCTCCTGGCCGAGCAGCGACGCCCACAGGCCCAGCTCGCCCTGGCGCTGGAGCGCGGTGGCCTCGGCGTCGAAGCGACGGCTGAGGACCATGTCGCGGTAGAGACCGCGCAGCTCCTCGGCGCTCAGATCGATGTCGTAATCGGGATGCTGGACGCGCTCTCCCTCGGGCGTCAGCAGCTGGACGAGCTCGGGCTCCACAGCGTCCGCCTCGGCGCGCGTGCTCGTCTTCTTGGTGGTGCCAGTGCTCGCGCTTGCGGTGCGCTTGGTGCCGCTGCTGCGTCGCGTCGTCTTGCGCGCGGCAGTGCTCTCCACGGTCACGTGCGTGCTCCTCCGTCGGTCCGGCCCCCGGGTTCGCCGGTAAGGCCAGTGCGGCTCTCCGCCTTATCCGTACCCTTCGCACGGGGTGGGTGCGACGCGGCCGGGGTCGGGCGTGACAGGTGCCCCGGCGAGCGCCCCTGTCATAGGCACGTTACCCACAGCGCAGCATTCCCGCGAAACCCCACTTGACCTGCGATTTTGCTTGGATTTCCAAGTAAATCGAGAAAAGCGGGAAGCGCGGCTGGTCAGCGCGTCGGCAGCGGCTTGAAGAGGCCGCCGGAACAACGGGCACGTTATCCCGCGCACCCCGGGCGCGGGAAGAGCCAATATGTGAGACTGACGTGGTGCGCGAAGATGGAAAAATCCGGGTATTTCTGCTGGACGACCACGAAGTCGTCCGGCGCGGCGTCCACGAGCTGCTTTCCGTGGAGGACGACATCGAGGTGGTCGGCGAGGCCGGGACGGCGGCGGACGCGCTGGTCAGGATCCCCGCGACCCGCCCCGACGTCGCGGTGCTCGACGTCCGCCTGCCCGACGGCAGCGGGGTCGAGGTCTGCCGCGAGATCCGCTCGCACGACGAGTCGGTCAAATGCCTGATGCTCACCTCGTACGCCGACGACGAGGCGCTCTTCGACGCGATCATGGCCGGGGCCTCGGGTTACGCCCTCAAGGCCATCCGGGGCAACGAGCTGCTGAACGCGGTGCGGGACGTGGCGGCCGGCAAGTCGCTGCTCGACCCGGTGGCGACCGCCCGCGTCCTGGAGCGGCTGCGCCACGGCAACAACCCCAAGGGTGACGACAAGCTCGCCAACCTGACGGAGCAGGAGCGCAGGATCCTGGACCTGATCGGCGAGGGCCTGACCAACCGGGTGATCGGCGAGCGGCTCCACCTCGCGGAGAAGACCATCAAGAACTACGTCTCCAGCCTGCTGTCGAAGCTGGGCATGGAGCGGCGCTCGCAGGCCGCGGCGTACGTGGCACGCCTCCAGGCCGAACGCCACTGACCTGCCCGCCCCGCCGGCCCGCGTGCCCCGCCGGCCCGCGTGCCCCGCACGGGCACGGGCTCGGCGGCACCGGTCCTCGCGGGCCCCGGACCGGCTCGTACCTCACCCGTACGGACCAGGCCGGGGCCCCGGGTCGTTTTCGGGACCTACGTCCCCACCGAACCGGGGCAGGGGCCCCTTTTCCGACACGGTGCCGGTGGCGGAGAGTGGAACCATGTCCACCGACGAGATCCGCGCCATCGAGCTGCTCCGCCGGGTGTCCTACGGCCGGGTGGCGACGAGCATGCGGGCGATGCCGTTCGTCGCCCCCGCCCGGCACGTCGTCGCCGACGGCCGCGTCCTGCTCCGGATGCACCGGGGGCTCGACTACCACCGCGCCTGCAACGGCAGTGTCGTCGCGTACGAGGCGGACAACCTCAACTCCGGGTCCGAGAACCTCTGGTCCGTGCAGTTCACCGGCACCGCCGAGGTCGTCGCGCCGACCGCCGGGGAGCTCGCCGCCTTCGGGCCCGAACCGGAGAGCGTGGACGGCGAACCGTTCGTCCCGGTCTTCATGCGCATCGAACCGCAGTTCGTGACGGTGCACGCGCTCGACTACGCGAGCGAGACCCCGGCCACCCGGCCGGCCGTCCCTTCCGTACGGCGACACCTCCACCACGTAGCGTGATCTAACATCTGGCGGGTGCCGCGCTCATCTGAACCCCCCGCCGCGCCGCCCGACGCCTCGGCCGGTACCTGCCCCCTGGCCCCCTCGGCCGTCGGCGCCCCGCCCGCCGGACGGCACGCGCGCCCTTCGGGCGCCCCGCCCGTCCGCGCCCTGCTGCGCCGCCACCGGCACGCCGGAGAGCCCCTCGCCTGCGTACCCGTCACCGAGGGCCTGCTCAACCGCGGCTTCCGCCTCACCACCACGCGCGGCACGTACTTCCTGAAACAGCACCTGGACGCGCCCACCGCCGACCGCGCCACCATCGTCCGGCAGCACCGCGCCACCCAGCGGCTGCACGCCCTCGGCCTGCCCGTCGCCCCACCGCTCGCCGACGCCACGGGCCGCACGGTCGCCGTCGTCGACGGCCACTGCTACGCCCTGCACCCCTGGATCGACGGCCGCCACCGCGACGGCACGCAGCTCACCGCCGGCTGCTCCCGCCGCCTCGGCACCCTGCTCGGACAGGTCCACACCGCCCTCGACCGGGTCATGGAGCCCTCCGGCCCGCACGGCCCGCCCGACGCCGACGACGACCGCGCCAGCGCCGACCTCCAGGACACCTTCCTGGCCATCGACGAACTGATCCGCCTCGCCCGCGCGCACCGCCCCCGCGACAGCTTCGACGCGCTCGCCGAGCACCGGCTCAGGGAACGCCGCCGACTGCTCGCCCAGCACGCCCACCACCGTCCCCCGCCGGCCGTCGCCGCCGGCTGGGTGCACGGCGACTTCCACCCGCTGAACCTGCTCTACCGGGGCGCCGAACCCGCCGCGATCGTCGACTGGGACCGGCTCGGGGTCCGCCCCAGGGCCGAGGAGGCGGTCAGGGCCGCCGCCATCTTCTTCGTACGGCCCGGCGGCGAGCTGGCCCTGGAGAAGGTGCGGGCGTACGCGCGCGCGTACCGGCGGGCGGCGGGTGCCTGCGGCGGCGAGCTCGCGGCGGCGGCGCACCGGGTGTGGTGGGAGCGGCTCAACGACTTCTGGACGCTGCGCTGGCGCTACCAGCTGCACGACCGAAGGGCCGACCCGCAGTTTCCGGCGGTGTCGGCCCTGGCGGTCTGGTGGACCCGTGAGTACGAGGCGGTACGCGACGCGTTCGCCTGCTAGCGGGTCGCCGCGGTCGTCGGCGGGTTGCCCGGGTTGCCGTCGCCGCCGCCCGAGTCGTCGGTGGGGTCGGTTCCCGGGTCCGTGGCGGGGTCGCTCGGCTGCTCGCTGGTGCCGGTCGGCGTGCCCGTGGGCTCGGTCGGCGGCTGCGTCGACGGCTCGGTCGGCGGCGCGGTCGTCGGCGTGCCCGTGGGCTCGGTCGGCGTGTGCGTCGTCGGCGGGTTCCAGGGCTCCTGGGTCGCGCCGCCGTCCGAGGTGCCCGAGTCCTGCGTCTGCTCCTCGGTGGGCTCCTCCGACGGCGTGGGCTCCTCGGAGGCCGTGGACGGCGAGTTGCTGACGGTCGTCGGCGTCTTCACGTCGCCGCTCTTGTCGGCCGCCTTGTCGATCGCGTAGACGACACCGGCGAGGACCGCGATCAGGGCGAGCGCGACGAACAGCCACAGCTTGCCGCGGCCGCCGTTGCCGCCGTTGCCGCCGTACGACCCGTCCTGGCCGTAGCCGCCGGTGCCGCCCGTGCCGCCGTCGTAGCCGCCGTACCCGCCGTCGTCGGGGTTCATCGGGGGGAGTATCGGACCCTGCGAGGTCTCCCCGTGCACGGGGTGGCCCATGGCGGCGGTCGCGGCCATGCCTCCGGCGGGGGTGCGCCCGCCGTCGTGCATGTCGACCGGTCCGGTGTTCCAGATGCCGGTGTGGCCGCCGTGCTGCTGGAGCATCTGGAGGCCGTACTGGATGAGCCCGCGCATCTCCTCGGCGCTCTGGAACCGGTCGTCCGGGTCCTTCGCGAGGGAGCGCATCACCAGGCCGTCGAGCTCCGGCGGCACCCCCGCGGTGACCTCGGACGGCGGGACCGGCGCGTCCTGCACGTGCTGGTACACCACGGAGAGCGGCGTCTCGCCGGTGAAGGGGGGCCGCAGCGCGAGGAGTTCGTAGAGCAGGCAGCCCGTCGCGTACAGGTCGGAGCGGTGGTCGACGGCCTTGCCGAGGGCCTGCTCGGGGGAGAGGTACTGGGGGGTGCCCATGACCATGCCGGTCTGGGTCATCGTCGACTGCGCGCCGTGCAGGGCACGGGCGATGCCGAAGTCCATGACCTTCACCGCGCCGGTGTGCGTGATGATGACGTTCGCCGGCTTGATGTCGCGGTGCACGATGCCGTGCTGGTGCGAGTAGGCCAGCGCCTCCAGCACGCCGGAGACGATGATGAGGGCCTGCTCGGGCCCGGGCGCCTCGGCGCTGAGCAGCAGGTCGCGGATGGTGCGGCCCTCGACCAGCTCCATCACGATGTACGGCACGGGCCGGCCGGACACCAGGTCCTCGCCGGAGTCGTACACGGCCACGATGGCGTGGTGGTTGAGACCGGCGACCGACTGGGCCTCGCGCGTGAAGCGGGCCTTGGAGACCGGGTCCTCGGCCAGGTCGGCGCGCAGCAGCTTCACCGCGACCGTGCGGCCGAGCCGTACGTCCTCGGCGGCGAAGACCTCCGCCATGCCGCCGCGGCCCAGACGGTGCGTCAGCCGGTAGCGACCGTCGCCGACGACCCCGCCGACGCCCCAGGACTCCGCTGCCGCGTCCGGCACACCGCCATCTGCTCCGGATTCGGGTGCCATCAGTCCTCGCCGTCGTCTGTCGTGCCGTGTCCAGTCGTCACGCTACAGGCTCCGTACGACATCACGGTCCGAGATGGACCGGCCATCCAACCCCGTCCCCGTACACCTGTGCAAATTCGGTGACACCGTCCGGCCGCCGCGGAAACGCTTCGGGGAGGGTTCCTGTGCGGAGGGTCACGGAACGGGCACCCGGCTTGACGTGTCACTGCCCTCGGGCAGACTTGGCCGAGAAAATCCGGATCAACGCCGCCACGCGCGCGTAGGGGGAAGCACAGATGAGCCAGGACGGCGCACAGGGCCGCTATGCGGGCGGTTCGGTCGCGGGCGGCCGGTACCAGCTGCGCGATCTTCTCGGCGAGGGCGGCATGGCGTCCGTGTACCTGGCCTACGACAGCGCGCTCGACCGCCAGGTCGCCATCAAGACGCTGCACACCGAACTCGGCCGGGAGCAGTCGTTCCGCGAGCGGTTCCGCCGGGAGGCGCAGGCCGTCGCGAAGCTGTCGCACACGAACATCGTCTCGGTCTTCGACACCGGCGAGGACACCCTCGACGGCGCCGTCATGCCGTACATCGTCATGGAGTACGTGGAGGGCCAGCCGCTCGGCTCGGTCCTCGCCGCGGACATCCAGCAGTACGGCGCGATGCCCGCCGACAAGGCGCTCAAGGTGACGGCCGACGTGCTGGCCGCCCTGGAGGTCAGCCACGAGATGGGCCTGGTCCACCGCGACATCAAGCCGGGCAACGTCATGACGACCAAGCGCGGCGTGGTCAAGGTCATGGACTTCGGCATCGCGCGGGCCATGCAGTCCGGGGTCACCTCGATGACGCAGACCGGCATGGTCGTCGGCACCCCCCAGTACCTCTCCCCCGAGCAGGCCCTCGGGCGCGCGGTGGACGCCCGCTCCGACCTTTATTCGGTCGGCATCATGCTCTTCCAGCTGCTGACGGGCCGCCTGCCCTTCGACGCCGACTCCCCCCTCGCCATCGCGTACGCGCACGTGCAGGAGGAGCCGGTCGCCCCGTCCTCCGTCAACCGCGCGGTGACGCCGGCGATGGACGCGCTCGTCGCCCGCGCGCTGCGGAAGAACCCGAACGAGCGGTTCCCGAGCGCGGCGGCGATGCGCGACGAGTGCCTGCGGGTGCTCGCGGCCGGCCAAACCAGTGCCCCGATGATCGTCCAGGGCGGTCCGGTCAGCAGCGGCGCGGGCGTCGGCTCGGCGGTCTTCCCGCCGGTCGGCCAGACCCCGCCGCCCACTCCGCACGGCGTGCACCAGCCGTACCAGCCGACGCCGCAGCCCGGCCCGTACGGCCCCACCACCCCGGCGCCCGGCCCCGCGTACGGCTACCCGCAGCAGGCCCCGACGCCGGCGCCGTACGCCGCCGCGCCGACGCCCGCGCCGTACGCGCACACTCCGGCGCCCGCGCCGTACGCGCCCACGCCCGCGCCCGTCGCGTCCGGCGGCGGCTCCCGGCGGAACACCCCGGTGCTCGTGGGCGCGATCGCGGTCGCCCTGCTCGCGGTCGGCGGCCTCCTCGTCGCGCTCAACCTCGACGAGGACAAGGACCCGCAGGCCGGCGGCACCGGTGGGACCGACTCCCAGCAGAGCCAGACGGCGGCGCCCGGCCACAAGGGTCCGGACCTGACCAAGACCATCGACACGAAGAAGTGCACGCAGCCCTCGGAGTCGAGCGACGACCCCGCCAAGTTCGAGGTCCCCAACTTCACCTACAAGAACATCCAGTCGGTGAAGGCCTGCGTCCAGGCCGCCGGCTGGAAGATCATGACCCAGACCCCGGTGGACGAGTCCACCTACGGCGAGGGCACGGTCCTCGAGCAGTACCCGCCGGCCGGTCAGGACATCACCGACAAGGACGCCGAGTTCACCCTCCAGGTCTCGACGGGCAACCCGCCGCAGTAACCGCCCGGCACCGACGGGGTGCGGCGGTGACGTGAGCCGCCGCCGTGCGCCCACCCGCGGGGTGCGGCCGTGACGTGAGCCGCCGCCGTACGCCCACCCGCGGGGGGGGGGGCGGACACGTGCGCGAGCCACCGTCACACGCCCACCCGCCGGGGGCGGACACGTGGGCGAGCCGCCGCCGTACGCCCGCTGCCTGCGCCCGGATGCCGGAAGCGCCCTGCCATGTGACGCTGAGTCGACTACCTCGGCGGCTCTGCACGGGAGGGGGTCACCCGGTGACTCCAGCACTCCGCAGGACCCGGGCGCGGGCTCTCCGCCCCGCGCTCACCTGCGCGTTCGTCGGTGCGTGCACCCTGTACGCCGCACCCCTCGTCCACCCGGCGGACCCACCGCACGCGTCAGTGGGCACGACCGCCCCGACGCCGGCGCCCTCCGGCACCACCCCGTCGGCGCCGTCCGTCTCCCCCTCTTCCACGGCGCCCTCCGCGACCCCTTCGACGACGGGTCCCGGCACCGCCACCGCCACCGCCACGCCGGGCCGTACCGGAGGGTCCGGCACGCCCGTGTCCCCGGCACCGGCCCCCACGGGCACCGGTGCCGGTACGGCTTCGGGTTCCCCGACCGGGCCGAGCGCCGGGCCCAGTGACGCCCCGGCGCCCACCGGCTCCGCCTCCCTGGCGGGCCGGCCCGCCGGTGAGGGGCGGCAGCGGCCGGGCCGCTCCGAGAGCGCGCCGGAGAGCGACACGGCTCCGTCGCCGGACCCCTCTCGTACCGAAACGGCTACAGAGCCGGATGAGGAGGAGGCCGTGGAGGAGGAGGTCGAGGAGGTACCGGAGGAGGACACGGCGGTGCCCGAGGCCGCTCCGGCCACCCTGCCCGCCGCGGGCTCCCGGCTGGCCACCGACACCCCGTCCACCCTCGTCGACCAGCGGATTCCCGTGCTCACCCTGGGCGCGGGGCTGGCTCTGATGGGGCTCGGGATCGGCTTCCTCGGTCTGCGGATGCGCCGCCGCTGAGCGCCGGGGTCCCCCTTGAGGGGGACCGGCCGCTTCCCTCTCAGGACGGTTGTCCGCGACGGCATACCCGGTATACATACTGAGTATGTCGATCCGCCACGGGCTCCTCGCCCTCCTCGAACGCGGCCCTCGCTACGGCTCCCAGCTCCGTACGGAGTTCGAGTCCCGCACCGGTGCCACCTGGCCGCTCAACGTCGGCCAGGTCTACACGACCCTCAGCCGCCTGGAGCGCGACGGCATGGTCGCCCAGAGCGGCGAGGACGCGGCCGGGCACGCGCTCTACGCGATCACCGAGGACGGCCGCACCGAGCTCAGGACCTGGTTCGAGAAGCCGGTGGACCGCACCAGCCCGGCCCGTGACGAGCTGGCCATCAAGCTCGCCATGGCCGTCGGAGCGCCCTCCGTCGACATCCGCGACGTCATCCAGTCCCAGCGCCGGCACACCGTCCAGGCGATGCAGGACTACACCCGGCTCAAGGCCCAGGCACTCACGGCCGTCGAGCGCGGCGGCGCCCGGGAGCGCGACGACATCGCCTGGCTGCTCGTCCTGGAGCAGCTGATCTTCCAGACCGAGGCCGAGGCCCGCTGGCTCGACCACTGCGAGTCCCGGCTGATCCGCCTGTCCGCCACGGCATCGGAGGCCTCGACCGGCCCGGCGGCGCCCGCCGTCCCCGGCACCTCGGCCGCCGTCCCCGGGGCACCCGCCGTCTCCGCCGCCCCGGGGGCGCCCGGCGCCTCGACCACCGGTACGTCCGGGACGCGTTGACCTCACGCACGCCCCGCCCGTACCGCTGACGCACCACCGCCCACGGCACGCACCGCACCCCGCCGTGACGCACCACCGCCACGGCACTCATCGCACTTCGCCGTGACGCACCACCGTCCACCGCACGTCCCGTACCCCGCGGTCCGCCGGGTACGTCCCAAGGGGGGACCCCTCGATGTCCACACAGCAGCCCGTGCTGCAACTGCAGAACCTGACCCGTGTCCACGGCTCGGGTGCCACCGAGGTGCACGCACTGCGCGGGATCGACCTCGCCGTGTACCCGGGCGAACTCGTCGCCGTGATGGGGCCGTCCGGCTCCGGGAAGTCCACCCTGCTCACCATCGCGGGCGGTCTCGACACCCCCAGCTCGGGCCGGGTGATCGTCGAGGACACCGACATCACCGTCGCGAGCGTCAAGGAGCTCGCCGCCCTGCGCCGCCGCAGCATCGGTTACGTCTTCCAGGACTACAACCTCATACCGGCCCTGACCGCCGCCGAGAACGTGGCCCTGCCCCGCGAGCTGGACGGGACCTCCGCCCGCAAGGCCCGCGCCGAGGCCGTGGCCGCGCTGGAGGAGATGGGGCTCGGCCACCTCGCCGACCGCTTCCCCGACGAGATGTCGGGCGGCCAGCAGCAGCGGGTGGCCATCGCCCGCGCCCTCGTCGGCGACCGCCGGCTCGTCCTCGCCGACGAGCCGACCGGCGCCCTCGACTCCGAGACGGGGGAGTCCGTGCTCGCCCTGCTCCGCTCGCGCTGCGACGCCGGCGCCGCCGGTGTCCTCGTCACCCACGAGCCGCGGTTCGCGGCCTGGGCCGACCGCGTCGTGTTCCTCCGGGACGGCGCCATCGTCGACCAGACCGTGCGCAGCGAGGCCGATTCGCTCCTGACGGGCCGGGTGGCCGAGGCGTGAAGACCTGGTTCCACTCCTGGCGGGCAGCCATCCGCATCGCCCGGCGCGACGCCTGGCGCTCCAAGGGCCGCAGCGCCCTCGTCCTCGCGATGATCGCCCTTCCCATCCTGGGCGTCAGCGCCCTGGACCTGACCTACCGCAGCTCCGAACTCTCCCCCGCCGAGCGGACGGAACGGTCGATCGGCACGGCCGACGCGCGCCTGCGCGACGCCCTCGTGGGCGGGGTCCCGATCTTCCAGGACCCGGCCGGCGAGATGCACACGCCGGCCGAGGATCCCGGGAACGGCCCCTGGCCGAGCGGCCCGACCGACGTCGCCAAGGCCGTCCCGGCGGGCTCCACCGTCCTCACCGACGGATCCGGTTCGGCCAAGCTGACGACCGTCCACGGCCTGCTCATGACGGACGTGCGCGAGCTCAGGGCGTCCGATCCGATCGCCCGCGGGATCATGGTGCTCCTCGAAGGGCGCTACCCGGAGAAGGGCGACGAGGTCATGGCCACCTCGCACTTCCTGGAGACGAGCGGTCTGTCGGTCGGCTCGACCCTTTCCGCCCGCAACTTCGATCGCCCGTACCGGATCGTCGGCTCCTACGAACTTCCCGACTCGCTCGAGGCCGACCAGATCAACGCGCTGCCGGGGGCGTTCTTCGCGCCGTACGGGAAGGCCGTCGAGAAGGCCGGTCTGCCCGCGCCCGACGTCTCCGTCTCGTACCTGGTGCGCAAGCCCGGTGGTTTCACGTGGAACACCGTGCAGCAGATCAACACCAAGGGCGTCGCCGTCGTCTCGCGGGCCGTACTGCTCGACCCGCCCGCCGACTCCGAGGTCCCGCTCTACCAGAAGGACGGCTGGGGCACGTACGAGTCCAGCACGGCGGCCGTCGCCGCCGAACTCGCCGCCCTCGGCACCGTCGTCGGCCTGGCCATGCTGGAGATCTGCCTCCTCGCCGGGCCCGCGTTCGCCGTCGGCGCCCGCCGCTCGCGCCGCCAGCTGGGGCTGGTGGGGGCCAACGGCGGTGCCCGCAGCCACATCCGGGCCATCGTGCTGAGCGGCGGTCTGGTCATCGGCGTCGCCGCCGCCGTCACCGGAACCGTCCTCGCCGTGATCCTGACCCTGGTGCTCCAGCCGGTCCTGGAGGAGACCATGGGCCAGCGGTTCGGGGCCTTCGACGTCCGGCCGCTCGAACTGCTCGGCATCGCGCTGCTGGCGGTCCTGACCGGGCTGCTCGCCGCGATCGTCCCGGCCGTCACCGCCTCCCGGCAGACCGTCCTCGCCTCGCTCACCGGCCGGCGTGGAATCCGTCGCAGCAGCCGCGTCCTGCCCCTCGTCGGCCTCGCGGCCCTCCTGCTCGGCGGCGCGATCGCCCTCTTCGGCTCGATCGTGAGCCGGCAGTTCATCATCGTGGCGGGCGGCTCCGCCATCGCCGAGCTGGGCGTCGTCGCCATGACCCCCGCCCTGGTGGGTCTGTTCGGGCGGACCGGCCGCTGGCTGCCGCTCTCCCCGCGCCTCGCGCTGCGGGACGCCGTCCGCAACCGCGGCCGTACGGCTCCCGCCGTCGCCGCCGTCCTCGCCGCCGTCGCGGGCACGGTCGCCGTCTCCACGTACATGGCCAGCAGCGAGGCCCAGGACAGGGCCGAGTACACCCCCCTGCTGCCGTACGGCGTCGCCTCCGTCTTCGTCCCCGAGGAAGGCGGCCGGGACGTCCCCGCCGTCCGCGAGGCGGTCCAGCGCTCCTTCCCCGTCGACGTCCGCGCCGATGTCGAGCGCGTCTCGGTCGGCAACCCCAACTGCCGGCAGTACGCCCCGGGCGCGGGCTGCGGCCGCTACGAGGTCGTCATCCCGCCGGCCAACGAGTGCCCGATGTACGCGGCGCTGCCGGACGGCGGCGACGCCTCGGAGAAGTACACGCCCGAGCAGCGGCGGAAGATGCTCACCGACGACTGGCGCTGCATGGAGTCCCCGAGCAGCGGGATGTACGTCTCCGACGGCGGACTGCTCGTCGGTGACGCCAAGCTCCTCCACATCCTGGGCGTCGACGACCCGGCGACCGTGAAGGCCCTCGCCGACGGCAAGGTCGTCACCTTCAACCGCGCCCTCGTCGGCGAGGACGGCACCGTCCGGATCAAGCAGATCACCGATGTCGCCGCGGCGGACAGGGCCTCCGAGCAGAACCTGCCGGTCCCCGGCAAGGTCGGCTCCCTGCCGGCCTACCTGGTGCCCGGCGACAAGGCGTCGTACGGCCTCCAGGCCCTCATGACCCCGGCCACCGCCAAGGCCGCCGGTCTGGCCACGGTCCCGGCGGGCATGTACGTCAGCACCGACCGGTTCCCCGACAGCGAGCAGCGCCAGAAGCTCGACAGCGAGCTCGCCAAACTCGGCAGCACCATCGAGCTGCACCTGGAGGAGGGTTTCGTCAGCCAGGACGACCTCATCCTGCTGTCGCTGGCCATCTTCGCCGGCCTGGTCACCATCGGCGCCGCCGGCATCGCCACCGGCCTCGCCCAGGCCGACGCCGAGGCCGACCTGAAGACGCTCGCCGCCGTGGGCGCCCCGCCCCGGGTCCGCCGCACGCTCAGCGGGTTCCAGTGCGGAGTGGTCGCCGCGATGGGCGTGGTCCTCGGCTCCGCCGCCGGACTGCTGCCCGCGGTGGGCCTCAGGCTCACCGAGGAGCGCAACCAGATCCGGTACTACGAGGAGAACCTCGCCCAGGGCTGGAGCGGCGACATCGCCCCGCCCGACCTGCCGATCGTCATCCCCTGGGAGACGCTGGGCGGCCTGCTCGTCGCCGTCCCGCTGGGCGCCGCCCTGCTCGCCGCCCTCGTGACCCGCTCGCGCGGCGCCCTGGCCCGACGCGCGGCGACCTGACGGGCCCGTTCTCGTCCCGTGCCCCTGTACGAGGGTGGATCACCCTCGTACAGGGGCACACCTTGGTGTGACGCGTGTGTACGAGAGAATGGCGGCATGGAGATGCCGAGGAATGACAGGTCGCAGGAGAGCCCCCAGGTCCTCATCGTGGGACAGGACGGGATGGCGCTCGGCGGCACTCAGGGCGACGACGAACCCCGCGAGGTCCCGGTGACGGAAATGGTCGAGCAGCCTGCGAAGGTCATGCGGATCGGCAGCATGATCAAACAGCTCCTGGAGGAAGTACGCGCGGCACCTCTCGACGAGGCCAGCCGGGTCAGGCTCAAGGACATCCACGCCAGCTCCGTGAAGGAGCTGGAGGACGGGCTCGCGCCCGAACTGGTCGAGGAACTGGAGCGGCTCTCCCTGCCGTTCACCGACGAGACGATCCCCTCCGAGGCGGAGCTGCGCATCGCGCAGGCCCAGCTGGTGGGCTGGCTCGAAGGCCTCTTCCACGGCATCCAGACGGCGCTGTTCGCCCAGCAGATGGCGGCCCGCGCCCAGCTGGAGCAGATGCGGCGCGCCCTCCCGCCGGGCGCGTCCCACGACGATGACGACGACGACCGCGGCCCCGGCCACGCCGTGCGCTCGGGACCGTACCTGTAGCTCCCCGTCCATACGGCCGAGGGCCCGGCACACCTCGTGTGCCGGGCCCTCGGCCGTCCTCGCCCGGTACGGCCGTCGGGCCCGCGTGCGGGCGGTCCGGCCGCGGGCATCTGGCCCGGGGGCGTCTTCGCCCCGTGCGGCCGTCATGCCCGCCGGCGGGCCCGTCCGGTGCGGGCGTCAGGCCTGGGGGGGGCGGGCCCCGTCCGGTGCGGGCGTCAGGCCTGGGGGGCGGGCCCCGTCCGGTGCGGGTGTCAGGCCTGGGGGGCGAGCAGCAGGACCTTGCCGACGTGGCCGCCCGACTCCAGCGCGCGGTGACCGTCGGCGGCCTCCGGCATCGGCACCGTGCGGTCGACGACCGGCCGGACCGTGCCCCCGCCGATCAGGGGCCAGACGTGCTCCCGGACGGCGGCGACGATCGCCGCCTTCTCCTCCGCGGGTCGCGAGCGCAGCGTGGTCGCCATGACGGCCGCGCGCTTGGCGAGCAGCGCCCCGAGGTTCAGCTCGCCCTTCACACCGCCCTGGAGGCCGATGACCACCAGCCGTCCGTTGACGGCCAGCGCCTTCACGTTCCGCTCCAGGTACTTGGCGCCGACGATGTCCAGGATGACGTCCGCGCCCGTGCCGTCCGTCGCCTTGGCCAGCTCCTCGACGAAGTCCTGCTCGCGGTAGTCGATGAGGATGTCCGCGCCCAGCTCGGCGCAGCGCTTCAGCTTCTCCGGACCGCCGGCCGTGACCGCGACCCGCGCCCCGACCGCCTTCGCCAGCTGGATCGCCATCGTGCCGATGCCGCTCGCCCCGCCGTGCACGAGCAGCGTCTCGCCCGGCCGCAGGTGCGCGATCATGAAGATGTTGGACCAGACCGTGCACGCGACCTCGGGGAGCGCGGCGGCGGTGGCCAGGTCGACGCCCTCCGGCACGGGAAGGAGCTGACCGGCCGGGACCACGACCTTCTCGGCGTAGCCGCCGCCGGCGAGCAGGGCGCAGACCTCGTCGCCGACCGACCAGCCCGACACCCCGGGGCCGAGGGCCGCGATCCGGCCCGAGCACTCGAGGCCGGGGTAGGGGGAGGTGCCCGGCGGCGGGTCGTAGAAGCCCTGGCGCTGGAGCAGGTCCGCGCGGTTGACCGCGCTCGCCACCACCTCGACGAGGACCTCGCCCTCACCGGGGACGGGGTCGGGAACCTCGGCCCAGACGAGGGCCTCGGGACCACCGGGTTCGGGAATCGTGATCGCATGCATGGCGGCGAGGCTACTCCCGCCGCCCGCCTGGCCGGTGCTCAGTCCTGCGGCGGGGTGGAGAGCGGCGTCACCGGTGCGGCGCGCATGATGGTGATCACCCGGTCGGTGAGCTGGAGCGGGCTGGCCGCGGGGTCGTCGTACCCGAGCAGCCGGTGGCCCCGGAGGACGCTCACGACCAGGTCCCCGGTCTCCCGGACGCTCTTGCCGGCCTCGCTCTTGGTGACCGGGCGTTCGACGAGGTCGAGTCCGGAGCCCTGCTGGATCAGGTCCTCCATCACGGTGCCGGCACTGGGGCTGAGCACGGAGAGGCCGAGCAGGCGTCCGGCGGCGCTGGCGCTGGTGATGACCGCGTCGGCACCGGACTGACGGAGCAGCGGAGCGTTCTCCTCCTCGCGGACCGCGGCGACGATCTTCGCGCCCCGGTTCAGTTGCCGGGCCGTCAGGGTGACCAGGACGGCCGTGTCGTCGCGCTGGGTGGCGATGACGATCTGACGGGCCCGCTGCACCTCGGCACGGAGCAGCACGTCACTGCGGGTCGCGTCGCCGATGACCCCGACGAACCCGTCCGTGTTCGCCGTCTCGATCACCTTGGAGGAGGGGTCGACGATGACGATCTGCTCCTTGCGGAGTCCGGTGGCGCAGAGGGTCTGGATCGCGGACCGCCCCTTCGTCCCGAAGCCGACGATGACGGTGTGGTCGCGCAAGGTGGACCTCCAGCGGTTCAGCCGGAACTCCTCCCGGGTCCGCTCCGTGAGGACCTCGAGAGTGGTGCCGACCAGGATGATCAGGAAGAGCACGCGCAGGGGCGTGACGAGCAGGATGTTCGCGAGCCGTGCCGAGTCGCTGTACGGGACGATGTCGCCGTACCCGGTGGTGGAGAGCGTCACGGTCGCGTAGTAGAAGCAGTCGAGGAGGTCGACCGTCTCGTTGGCGTTGTCGTGGTAGCCCTCGCGGTCGACGTAGACGATGAGGACCGTCAGCAACAGCACACCGAGCGCCATCAGAAGGCGCTTGCCGACCTGGCGGAGCGGGTTCTCCACGACCCGGCGGGGCAGCCTGACCCGCGGGCCCGACACCCTCTCGTCGGCGTGACGGGCCATGACGTCACGGTTGGGAAGTTTCACGTGAAACACGCTCCTTGGGCCAAAACGGCCCCCGCCGCCGGCCACGGAAGATCGAGGACGGTCAGCTGCTGGCCGGACCGCGCACCGCCGGGCGGGACGACGGCCAGGCCGTCCGAGGCGGCGATGCCGCGGAGCATGGCCGGTCCGTTGTAGCGGAGGGGGACTGCCCGTCCGCCACGGCGGACGACCGGGATGAGCCGGGTGTCGTGGGGGTGCCCGTGCACGTCGCCCTCGACGGGGGAGGCGCCCTCGGAGAGGGCGTTTCCGGTCAGGGCGCCGAGCAGGGGCGCGGCGAGGGTGAGCAGCCCGGAGACGGCGGCGAGCGGGTTGCCGGGGAGCCCGACGAGGTGCCGCGGGCCGCCGAGGGCCGCCAGCAGCATCGGATGACCGGGCCGGACCTTCACCCCGTCGACCAGCAGGGTCGCGCCCGCCTTGTCCAGCACGCGGTGGACGTGGTCCACCGGCCCGGCCGCGGTGCCGCCGGTGGTGACGACCAGGTCGGCGGGGGATCCCGTGACGGCCGCGTACAGCGCCTCGGCGTCGTCGCCGATCCAACGGGTGCCGAGCACCTCGGCGCCGAGCGCCTCCAGCCAGGGGCCGAGCATCGGGCCGAGCGCGTCCCGGATGAGGCCTTCGCGGGGGAGGCCCGTCGAGAGCAGCTCGTCCCCGAGGACCAGGATCTCCACCCGGGGGCGGGGCCGTACGCGCAGCTCGTCGTAACCGGCCGCCGCCGCGAGGCCCAGTACGGCCGGGGTCACGGTGACGCCCGCGGGAAGCAGCTCGTCCCCGGCGCCGCACTCCTGCCCCCGGGGCCGGATGTCCTGCCCCGGCACGACCTCCCGCAGCGCGTGCAGCACGAGTCCGGCGGCGGGCACCGGTCCGGGGCGGCCGGCGGAAACCTCGGTGTCGCTCGGCTTCGGCGGCTCGGCGGGCCCGGTCGCAGCGGTCGCAGCGGACGGTTCGGCCGGGCCGGTCGGTACGGCTCCCCCGTCCGGCTTCGGCGGCTCGGCGGGCCAGGTCACCGCAGACGGTTCGGCCTCGGTCGGGCCGGTCGGGCCAGTCGGGTCGGTCTGGCCGGTCTGGCCGGTCGGTTCGGTCCGGGAGTGTTCGGTGCGGAGGACGGCGGTGGTCCCCGGCGGGACACGGGCGCCGGTGGCGATCCGTACGGCCTCGCCCTCGGCCGGTACGACGACGGGCGCGTGTCCGGCGAGGACGGCCCCGTCCTCGCGTACGGCCCAGGGGCCGGGACCCACGACGGCCCAGCCGTCCATGGCGGAGGTGTCGAAGGAGGGCAGGTCGGTGAGGGCCGCGAGCGGCTCGGCGAGCACCCGCCCGAGCGCCTGCGCGAGCGGGACGGTCGACGCCTCCCGGCCGGCCCGCGCGGCGGAACCGGCGCGGACGGCGGCGGCTCGCGCCTCCGGCCAGGCGGTGGCCCGGTGCGGCCCGCCCGCCTTCCGCCGGGCGCCGGAAGCGGCACCGGGAGCGGAGGCGGCGCTGGCTCCCGGGGCCGCCGGGTACGCCGAAGCCGGGGCGGCGGGCTGCTCCGGGACGGGGAGGGGTTCCTTCGGACTCATCCGGCCTCGTCCTGCTCGGCGGCCCAACTCTGGGCCAGGGCAGCGGCCTTGCGGGCGGCCTCGGCCACCGCCTCGGGACCGCCCTCGGGGCCCGCGAGCGCCGCCGCGTACCCGACCAGGAACGTGGTCAGGGGTGCGGCGGGGCGCGCCACGCCGTGGGCGGCGTCACGTGCCAGGTCGAGCAGCACGCCGGTGTCGACGTCCAGCTCGATGCCCAGTTCGTTCTTGACTGCGGTGATCCATTCGTCCAGCACGGTCCCATGCTCCCTGATGCGGGCGCGGGCGGCGGCGATGTCCTCCCAGGTGTCGCAGTCGAAGGAGGCCTGGGACTCCGCGGCGACCCGCGCGGTGCGGAGCGCCCGCGTGAGCCCGCGCAGCGGCAGGTGCGCGAGGCCGCGGTGCTCGTCGGTGAGCCGGGTGAGTTCGCGGCGCAGCGGGCCCGACCGGTACGCGGCGACCAGCGGCTGGTCCCGTCCCTCGGCGTCGGTGAGGAGGGCGGCCTCGGCCTCGGGGGCGTCGTCGAGCGCGGCCAGCAGGCTCCGGACGGTGGCGTGGTCGAGGAAGGGGAGGTCGGCGGAGAGGACGAGGAGGACATCGGCCTCCGTCTGCCGTACCCCCGCGTCGAGGGCGGCCAGCGGGCCGCCGCCGGGCGGCTCCTCCCTGGTCCAGCGGACCGGGCGGACCGTCGGGCGCGGGTCGCCGACGACCACGGTCCGGCCCGCGGCGGGGCAGGCCGCGAGCACCCGGTCGAGGAGGGTCCGGCCCCCCACCCGTACCCCGGGCTTGTCGGAGCCGCCGAGGCGCCGGGCGGCGCCCCCGGCGAGCACGACGGCGTCGTATGCGGTGGTCACCCGAGCAGTATGGGGCGACAGGGGCCACCGGCGTCCGGCCCGTCCCACAGAGGGAGACGGACCGGACGACCCGTCAGACCGTGCGGAGCAGGACCGCGGGCTGCTCGACGCAGTCCGCGACGTACCGCAGGAAGCCGCCCGCCGTGCCGCCGTCGCAGACCCGGTGGTCGAAGGTGAGCGAGAGCTGCACCACCTGACGGACGGCCAGTTCGCCCTGGTGCACCCAGGGCTTGGGGATGATCCGGCCGACACCGAGCATGGCCGCCTCGGGGTGGTTGATGATCGGCGTGGAGCCGTCGACCCCGAACACCCCGTAGTTGTTCAGGGTGAACGTGCCCCCGGTCAGGTCGGCCGGGGTGAGCGTGGACTGCCGGGCGGCCTCCGTCAGCCGGGCGAACTCGGCCGTGAGCGACTCGGCCGTCCGCTGCCCCGCGTCCCTGACCACGGGGACGACCAGGCCGCGCGGGGTCTGGGCGGCGAAGCCGAGGTGCACGGAGGGAAGCCGGACGATCTCCCGGGCGGCGGTGTCCACCGTGGAGTTGAGCTCGGGGAACCGGTCGAGGGCGTGGACGCAGATCCGGGCGAGGAGCGCGAGCAGCGAGATCTTCGGCCCGCCCGCCGCGTTCATCGCGGTCCGCGCCGCCATCAGCTCGGTCGCGTCGGCGTCGACCCAGCAGGTCGCGTCCGGGATCTCCGTACGGCTGCGGGACAGCTTGTCCGCCACCGCACCGCGGATCCCGCGCAGCGGAATCCGCTCACCGGCCGTGGCAGGGGCCGCGACGGGGCCCGGGGCGGGCGCCTGGGCGGCGGCCGGCCGGTCGAGTTCCACGAGGACCCGCTCCACGTCGGCCCGCAGGATCAGCCCCTCGGGGCCCGAACCGCGCACCTCCCGCAGGTCGATCCCCCGGTCCCTGGCCAGCTTCCGCACGAGCGGCGAGATGACGGGCACCGGACCCGCGTGCCCGGCGGGCACGGCCGCCGGGGCGGGCGTGACGGCGGGCGCGGGAGCGACGACCGGAGTGGCGGCCGGGGCGGCCGCGGGCGCCGGCGCGGCGGCCGGGTTCGTGTGCCGCACCCGGCGGCGCCGGGCGGCGGGCTCCGCGGTGCCGTAGCCGACGAGCACGTTGCCCGAGTGCTCCGAGGAGACCGCGGTCCCGGCGCCGGGCCGGCCCGCCGTCGGTGCGGCTTCCGGAGCCGCCTCCGCGAGCTCCTCCGGCGCGCCCGTGCCGCCGACGGCGACGGTCAGGAGCGGCGCCCCGACGGGCAGTTCGGTGCCCTCCTCGCCGTACCGGGCGGTCACGACACCGCCGTACGGGCAGGGCACCTCGACCATGGCCTTGGCCGTCTCGACCTCGACGACCGGCTGGTCGATGGCGACGACGTCGCCGACGGCGACCAGCCAGCGCACGATCTCGGCCTCGGTGAGTCCCTCACCGAGGTCCGGCAGCTTGAACTCGAGCACCTGGGCCATCAGCTCCCCGCCTCCCACTGCAGTCGCGCCACCGCGTCCAGGACCCGGTCCACACCGGGCAGGTGGTGCCGCTCCAGCATCGGCGGCGGATAGGGGATGTCGAAGCCCGCGACCCGCAGCACCGGTGCCTCCAGGTGGTGGAAGCAGCGCTCGGTGACCCGGGCGGCGATCTCCGCGCCGGGTCCGCCGAAGCCGGACGACTCGTGGACCACGACCGCGCGGCCGGTCCGCCGGACCGAGGCGCAGACGGTCTCGTCGTCGAACGGCACGAGCGAGCGCAGGTCGAGGACCTCCAGGTCCCAGCCCTCCGCCTGCGCGGCCTCGGCGGCCTCCAGGCAGACCGGCAGCGAGGGGCCGTAGGTGATCAGGGTGGCGCCGGTGCCCCGGCGGCGTACGACGGCCTTGCCGATGGGCTCGACGGGCGCGGGCGCTTCGGGGGACCAGTCGGACTTGGACCAGTAGAGCCGCTTGGGCTCCAGGAAGACCACCGGGTCGTCGGAGGCGATGGCCGCGCGCAGCAGCCCGTAGGCGTCCTCGACGGTCGCCGGGGTGACGACGTGGAGCCCCGGGGTGGCCGTGTAGTAGGCCTCGGAGGAGTCGCTGTGGTGCTCGACGCCGCCGATCCCGCCGCCGTACGGGACACGGATGACGATCGGCATCGGCATGGCGCCGCGCGTCCGGTTCCGCATCTTCGCGACGTGGGAGATCAGCTGCTCGAACGCCGGGTAGGCGAACGCGTCGAACTGCATCTCGACGACCGGCCGCAGGCCGTACATCGCCATCCCGACGGCCGCGCCGAGGATGCCGGCCTCGGCCAGCGGCGTGTCCGTACAGCGGTCCTCGCCGAACTCCTTGGCGAGCCCGTCGGTGACCCGGAAGACACCGCCGAGGGTGCCGACGTCCTCGCCCATCACGTGGACGGTCGGGTCCTCGGCCATCGCGTCGCGCATGGCGCGCTGGAGCGCCTGCGCCATGGTGGCCGGCTTCGCCTTCCCGGCGGCCTTGGCCGCCGCGGGGCCGGTCGTCGCGGTCGTCATCACGCCTCACCCTCGGCTTCGAGCTCGGCGCGCAGCTGCGCCGCCTGTTCGCGCAGCTGCGTCGTCTGCTCGGCGTACACGTGGGAGAAGAGCTCCATCGGGTCGAGCACCGGGTCGGCGTTCATCCGTTCGCGCAGCTCCGCCGCCATCGTCTCGGCGGCCTCCGCCGCCGCGCGCCTGCCGTCCTCGTCGAGCAGGCCACGCTCCGTCAGTTCCCGTTCGAGAATCAGGATCGGGTCGTGCGCCCGCCAGGTCTCGACCTCGCCGGCGGCCCGGTAGCGGGTGGCGTCGTCGGCGTTGGTGTGGGCGTCGATCCGGTAGGTCACGGCCTCGACGAGGGTGGGGCCGCCGCCGCGCCGCGCGCGGGCCACGGCCTCGGTGAGCACCTGGTGGACGGCGACCGCGTCGTTGCCGTCGACGAGGCGGCCCGGCATCCCGTATCCCACGGCCTTGTGGGCGAGGGAGGGGGCGGCGGTCTGCTTGGCGAGCGGCACGGAGATCGCGAACCCGTTGTTCTGGACGAAGAAGACCACGGGGGCCTGCCAGACGGCCGCGAAGTTCAGCGCCTCGTGGAAGTCGCCCTCGCTGGTGCCGCCGTCGCCGACCATGGCGAGCGCGACGACGTCGTCGCCCTTCAGGCGGGCGGCGTGGGCGAGGCCCACGGCGTGCGGGAGCTGGGTGGCGAGGGGGGTGCAGAGCGGCGCGATGCGGTGCTCGTGCGGGTCGTACCCGGTGTGCCAGTCGCCGCGCAGCAGGGTCAGCGCCTGCACCGGGTCGAGGCCGCGGGCGACCGCCGCCAGGGTGTCGCGGTACGAGGGGAAGAGCCAGTCCCGCTCCTCCAGGGCGAGGGCGGCGGCGATCTCGCACGCCTCCTGGCCGGTGGTGGACGGGTACACGGCGAGCCGGCCCTGCTTGGTGAGCGCGGTGGCCTGCGTGTTGTACCGGCGGCCGCGGATCAGCTCCGCGTACAGCCGCAGCAGCAGCGCGGGGTCGGCGTCGGCCACGGCGTCCGTGCCGAGCACGCGCAGCGGCTCGGTGTCGGGCAGCAGCGGGGCGGGGTCGGTGCGCGGCTGCCACGCCGGCGGCGGGGTCGGCCGGTAGGCGTTGACGGCACCGGGCGGCTCTTGGACTGTCGAACTGCGCTGTTGCAACGAGTCCACCTCCTCGTGGGAGCGGGCATAAGACCCGAAGGCGGGTGGCGCGGGTGTGGCGCGCCTCACCTACCGATTGTTCGGTCGTGGAGGCATTTTGGCTACAGGCACCTTCAGCCTGTGGACAAACGGTTCTCCACAGCCTGGGATAGGAGCAGGTCGTCCACCGGAGAGAGGCGGGGGCACATGGCGGATGAACAAATGGCCGAGGACTGGGAACGGGTCGTCGCACCGGCGCCGGCACCGTTGATCCCAGGCGCCCCGGCACGCCCTCTGGACGCCATCGACCGCGACATCCTGCGCATCCTGCAGACGGACGGCCGCGCCTCGATCCGCTCCGTGGCCGAGCGGGTGCACGTCTCCCGGGCCAACGCGTACGCGCGGATCAACCGGCTCATCGACGACGGGGTGATCCGCGGCTTCAGCGCCCGCGTCAACCACGAGCGGGCGGGCCACGGCGCCTCCGCCTACATCACGCTCAAGATCGTCCAGAACTCCTGGCGGACCGTGCGCGAACAGCTCCAGGCGCTGCCCGGCGCCGCGCACATCGCCCTGGTCAGCGGCGACTTCGACGTCCTGCTGCTCGTCCACACCCCCGACAACCGGACGCTGCGCGAGCTGGTGCTCACCAAGCTCCAGTCCATCCCGGAGGTCCTCTCCACCCGGACCCTCCTCGTCTTCGAGGAGACCGACCTCGACCCGGACCACCGGGACCCGACCCGCTGAGCCCGGGAAACCCTCCCGGCCGCCTCACTAGGCCGTACGGGTGACGAACGGGCCCGTAGAGCGGCTACGGCGGCCAGGCCCGTACGAGCAGCCCGGACGGCAGGCCCAGCGGACCTCACGGCGGCCCTACGGGGCCCAGCAGGCCGGACGACCGCCCGAAACCGGCCCGTACGGCCGCTCAGCGGCCCGCACCACGGTTCAGCGGCTCGTGCGCAGGCCGTCGAAGGCCAGGTGTGCGACGGTCTCGGCGAGCTGCTCGCGCTCCGCCACCGCGTCGGGATGCGGCCGGTACCACTCCACCAGCGAGTTGATCATGCCGAAGAGGAGCCGGGTCGCGAGCCGGATGTCGACGTCGGCCCGCAGGTCGCCCTCGGCGGCGGCCGCCTTCAGCAGGTCGGCCACCCGGTGGTCGAACTCACGGCGCCGCTCCATCGCCCACCGCTCGGTCGCGGTGTTGCCCCGCACCCGCAGCAGCAGCGTCACGTACGGCAGCTCCGCCATCAGCACCTCGACGGTGCGGCGCGTGACGTGCTCGACCCGCTCCACGGCGCGGCCGCGCGTGGCGCCCGGCTCCTCGAGGATCGCGAAGAGGCCGTCGAGCGCCCGGCTGACCGCCCGCCGCAGCAGCTCCTCCTTGCCGGACACGTGGTGGTAGATCGACGACTTGGAGATGCCCGCCGCCTTGGACAGGTGCTCCATGGAGGTGCCGTCGTAGCCGCGCTCGTTGAAGACCCGCACCGCGACCGAGAGCAGTGTCTCGGGGGTGTACGTGTCGCGCTTCGCAGTGGTCATCGGGAGTCCTCCGCGTCCTCGGCGTAGCTCCGGCGCATGAGGGCGACGCTCGGCGCGTACCGTCCCGTCGGGTACCGCTCGTGCAGCCCGCGCAGGAGGCCCGCCGTGCGCCGGTACCCCACCTTGGCGGCCCACTCCAGCGGGCCCACCGGGTAGTTGACCCCGAGCCGCATCGCCGTGTCGACGTCCTCGGCGGTGGCGACCCCGCGGCCGACCGCGTCGGCCGCGACGTCGATCAGCATCGCGACCGTGCGGGCGACGATCATGCCGGCCACGTCGCCGATCACGGACACCTGCTTGCCGAGGGCCTGGAAGAGCCCCACGGCCTCGGCGAGGGTCTCGGGTGCCGTCCCCTCCCTGGTGGAGAGCACGATCCGGCTCGCGCGCGCGTAGTCGAGCGCGAGGTCGAAGTAGACGATCTCCTCCTCGTGGTACTCGTAGGAGGACTCGCCGTCCGCGAGGTTGAGCTCGCCGCCGCCCGGCAGCTCGATGTACCCGCCGTCGCCCTTCTTGCGCCGGACCTCGATCCCGGCCTCCTCGATGAGCGCGACCAGCGGTTCGGCGGGGCCCAGGTCTCCCCTGACGACGATCTTCGCCGGTGCCGGGGCCGGCGGCGCCGTGTGCGGCTCGGGCCGCTCGGCGCCGTCCGCGTACGCGTACCAGCCGTGCCCCGACTTGCGCCCCAGGCGGCCCGACTCCACGAGCCGGCGCTGGGCGAGCGAGGGGGTGAACTTGGGGTCCTGGTGGAAGGACTCCCAGACCGAGCGGGTGACGGCCTCGTTCACGTCCTGGCCGATGAGGTCGGTCAGCTCGAACGGGCCCATGCGGAAGCCGCCGCACTCGCGCAGGGCCGCGTCGATGGTCGCCGGATCGGCCGCGCCCTCCTCGAAGACCCGCAGCGCCTCGGCGTAGAAGGGGCGGGCGACCCGGTTCACGATGAAGCCGGGGGTGTCCGCGCAGCGCACCGGGGTCTTGCCCCAGCCCTTCACCGTCTCGTACGCGCGCGTGGCGACGTCCGCGTCGGTGGCGAAGCCGCTGACGACCTCGACGAGCGGGAGCAGCGGCGCGGGGTTGAAGAAGTGGAGTCCGACGAACCGGCCGGGCAGCCGCAGACCGCCCGCGATGGCGGTGACGGACAGCGAGGAGGTGTTCGTGGCGAGGACCGCGTCGTCGCCGACGACCTTCTCCAGGTCGGCGAAGAGCTGCTGCTTGACGTCGAGCCGCTCGACGATCGCCTCGACGACGAGCGCCGCGTCCGCGAGCTCGTCGAGCTCCGCCGCCGCGTGCAGCCGTCCGACGGCCGCCTCGCGCGCGCCCGCGTCCAGGCGCCCCTTCTCGACGAGCCGGTCGAGGCGGGCGGTGAGCGCGGCCACGGCCTCCGCGGCCCTGCCGGGTGCGCTGTCGTAGAGGCGCACAGGATGGCCGGCGACCAGCGCGACCTGGGCGATCCCCTGTCCCATGGTGCCCGTGCCGACGACGGCGACGGTGCGGTCCCGTGCCACGGCCCCGACGGCTCCTGCGGCCCCTGCGTTCTCCACTGCGGCGGTCTCACTGGCGGTCACGTCGTCGCTCCCCCTGACGGTCACGTTGGCGCTCATAGGGGTGATCCTCCCCGATGGGTTCTCCACAGGATCGACGGACCCCCTTGTCCCGACCGATCGTTCGGTTACTCTAACTCCGTACGCGTCTCCCTGCCCAGCTCGACGAGGAGTTGGTCCATCCCATGGCCATCGCTCAGCTGACCACCGACCGTCTGGCCGAGAAGCACCGGTCCACGCTCGACCAGGCCCTCGACACCATTCGCAGCCGCGCCTACTGGTCGCCGTACCCCGAGCACCCGAAGGCGTACGGCGCGGACGGCTCCCTCGACGCGGCGGCCGGCCTCGCCGCCCACCAGGCCGTGCTGAACACCCGCTTCGAGCTCGACCAGCCCGGCACGGACGGCTGGACCGGCGGCGAGACCTCGCCGTACGGCCCGTCCCTCGGCATCGAGTACCCGCACGCCGACATCGACGTGCTGCTCCCCGCGATGCGCGCGGGCACGGCCGCCTGGCGGGACGCCGGCCCCGAGACCCGCGCCCTGGTCTGCCTGGAGATCCTCGGCCGGATCTCCGCCCGCACCCACGAGTTCGCCCACGCCGTCATGCACACCAGCGGCCAGGCGTTCATGATGGCGTTCCAGGCCGGCGGCCCGCACGCCCAGGACCGCGGCCTGGAGGCCGTGGCGTACGCGTACGCGGAGCAGACCCGCACCCCCGCCGGCCCGGCCGGCTGGTCCAAGCCCCAGGGCAAGCGCGACCCCCTGGAGCTGAGCAAGGAGTTCACCCCGGTCGGCCGCGGCATCGCCCTGATGATCGGCTGCAACACCTTCCCCACGTGGAACGGCTACCCGGGCCTGTTCGCCTCGCTCGCCACCGGCAACCCGGTCCTGGTCAAGCCGCACCCGCGCGCCGTCCTGCCGCTCGCGCTCACGGTGCGGGTCGCCCGCGAGGTGCTCGCCGAGGCCGGCTTCGACCCGAACCTGGTCGCGCTCGCCGTCGAGCGCCCGGGCGAGGGCATCGCCAAGACCCTGGCCGTCCGCCCCGAGGTCCGGATCATCGACTACACCGGCTCGACGGAGTTCGGCGACTGGCTGGAGGAGAACGCCCGCCAGGCCCAGGTCTACACCGAGAAGGCCGGCGTCAACACGGTCGTGGTCGACTCCACCGACGACTACAAGGGGATGCTCTCCAACCTGGCCTTCTCCCTGTCCCTGTACAGCGGCCAGATGTGCACCACCCCGCAGAACCTGCTGATCCCCCGCGACGGCATCACCACCGACCAGGGCCCCAGGTCGTACGACGAGGTCGTGGCCGACCTCGCGGCGGCGGTCGGCGGCCTGCTGGGCGACGACGCCCGGGCGAACGGTCTGCTGGGCGCCCTGGTCAACCCGGACGTGAAGGCGCGCCTGGAGGCCGCCGCCGGTCTCGGCGAGGTGGCGCTCGCCTCCCGCGAGGTGGTCAACCCGGAGTACCCGGACGCCGTCGTCCGCACCCCGGTCATCGTGAAGCTGGACGGCTCCAAGCCCGACGCGCAGGCCGCGTACTTCTCCGAGTGCTTCGGCCCGGTCTCCTTCGCCGTCTCGGTGGACTCCACCGCCGACGCCCTGGAGCTGCTCCGCCGCACGGTCCGCGAGAAGGGCGCCATGACCGTCGGCGCCTACACGACGTCGGCGGACACCGAGCGGGCGGTGGAGGAGGTCTGCCTCGAGGAGTCGGCGCAGCTGTCGCTGAACCTGACGGGCGGGGTGTACGTGAACCAGACGGCCGCGTTCTCGGACTTCCACGGCTCCGGCGGCAACCCGGCGGCGAACGCGGCGCTGTGCGACGGCGCCTTCGTCTCCAACCGCTTCCGGGTGGTGGAGGTCCGCCGCCAGGCCTGACCTCCGGCGCCTCCGCCGGTGCGGGGGCCCCACGGGGCCTCCGCACCGGCGGTCAGGGCGTCTCGATCTCCGCGTACCGCTGCACCCAGGCGTGCATGGCGATGGCGGCGGCCGCCCCGGCGTTGATCGACCTGGTCGAGCCGAACTGGGCGATCGAGCAGACCATCTCCACGTGCGCGCGGGCCTCCTCGGTGAGGCCCGGCCCCTCCTGCCCGAAGAGCAGCACGCAGCGGCGGGGCAGCACGGTCCGCTCCAGCGGGACGGCGCCCGGCAGGTTGTCGATCCCGATGACCGGCAGGCCCTCGGCCGCCGCCCACGAGGTCAGCGACTCGGTGTCCGGGTGGTGCCGGACGTGCTGGTAGCGGTCGGTGACCATGGCCCCGCGCCGGTTCCAGCGGCGCCGGCCCACGATGTGGACCTCCTTCGCGAGGAAGGCGTTGGCGGTCCGCACCACCGACCCGATGTTGAAGTCGTGGCCCCAGTTCTCCACCGCCACGTGGAAGTCGTGGCGCCGGGTGTCGAGATCGGCGACCACCGCCTCCCGCGTCCAGTACCGGTAGCGGTCCACGACGTTGCGCCGGTCGCCGTCGGCGAGCAGCTCGGGGTCGTACCGCTCGCCCTCGGGCCACGGGCGCGGGTGCGGGCCGACGCCGATCTCGGGGCCGAACCCCTCGTCGTACTGGACCGGCTCGGCGGACTCGGCCCCCACGGCCGGCTCGGTTCCGGGCTTCTCTTCGGTGGTGCTCACCCGACGAGGGTACGGGGGCCGTGCTCCTCACCCGCACGGCGCTGCTCGGGCAGCGGCCCGGGCGACTCCTTCACGGGCGTCCGCTTCGTCAGCCGGTTCCCGGCCCGTGCCACCCGGGCGCCGAGCGCCACCAGGAAGGCCGTGGGCAGGAAGACGGCGTCGGCGGAGATCATCGCGAGCGAGAAGACCGGCAGGCCGAGGAGCACCGCGATGCCGGCGTGCTCCAGCATCATCGCCACCAGCAGGACGTTCTTGACCTTGCGGTTGAAGAGCGTGAACGGGAACGCGACCTGGACGATCACCGTGCCGTAGGTCAGCAGCATCACCATGATCCCGCTGGCGCCGAGGAGCTCGGAGACGGCAGGCCACGGCGAGAAGTAGTCGAGGTGGAGCGGGTAGAACAGCGCGGTGCCGTCCTGCCAGCGCGAGCCCTGGATCTTGTACCAGCCGGCGGTGGCGTAGATCAGGCAGACCTCGACCATGAGCACGGCGAGGACGCCGTTGTGCGCGAGGTGGGCGAGGGAGTCGAGCAGGGTGCGGGGCTCCCCGGGGGCGTACCGGCACACGACCCACCAGAGTGCGTTCCCGAGCCACAGCACCCACAGCAGCACCAGCAGCCACCACTCGCCGGTGACGTCGCTGAACCAGGTGGCGGCGAGGAGGAAGCCGCCGAGCACCGTCCACAGCAGCGGGCCGACGAGGTCGCGGCGCACGGGCTCGCCGGCCCGGGCCGCGCGGGCCTCGCGGGCCGCCCGGCGGGCGTCGAGGGACCAGACCCGGCCGCAGCGGGTCAGGACGAGGTAGATCGCGACGAGGTGGAGGACGTTGTCGCCGCCGTCGCCCACGAAGACGGAGCGATTCTGCAGCGAGAGCACCCCGGCCATGAACACCACGGACACGGCCCGGGTGCGCCAGCCCACCAGGAGCAGCGCGGCGGAGAGCAACGCGAGCCCGTAGACCACCTCGAACCAGAGCCGCCCGTCCGACCAGATGAGCGCGGTGAAGGCGTGGTTGTCGATGAGCAGCTGCCGGGCCATCCCCCAGGCCCACGGGCCGTCGGGGCCGTACAGCTCGTGCCGGTGCGGCAGCTCGCGCACCAGGTAGAGCAGCCAGGTCAGCGAGAAGCCGATCCGCACGATCGCGGTCTGGTACGGCCCGAGGGAGCGGCCCGTGACGGCCTGGACGGCACGGGCGAGCCGCCGGTCGACGGGCTCCCGCGTACGCGCGCGCGTGGCGGCGGGACGCCCCGCCGGCGCGCTCGACGACTCGCTCGTCGCCCCACTCGCCGGCTCGTTCCCCACAGCGCCCATGACGCCCGCCGGCTCGTTCCCCGCAGCGCCCGCGGCGCCCGTCGGCTCGTTCCCCACAGCGCCCGCGGCGCCCGTCGGCTCGTTCATCGGCCCGCCTCCGTGCGGCTTCGGTCGGCTCCGGCGGGCCGGTCGGCGTCGGTGACCTTCCACCAGGGAAGGTCGCGGTGGGACGGGGTGGCCTTGTGCTTCTCGGCGCTCCAGCCGGGGGCGGGCACCGGACGGGTGACGGTGCGCAGCTGGATGCGCCGCAGGTCCGAGCCCTGCAGCGACGGCATGGCGTCGAGTCGGAGTACCGCGATCCGGCGTATGTACTGCTCCGAGAGGCGGCCGCGCAGCCCGTTGGCCTTGGCGTCGTCGGCGTGCGTGTTCCGGTAGAAGTCCACGGCCCGGCGGAGCTCGTTCTGCTGGGAGTGGCTGGGGATCGGGTTGTAGCGGATCGCCGCGATGTCCTGGGCGGTCAGGTCGATCCAGTCGGTGGTGCGGAGCTCCCCGCCCTCGCCGGTTATCTCGGCGCGCACCTCCACGGAGAGGTTCTGCTGGAGCGGGTTGGGCGCGAAGAGCTTCCAGTTCTGTTCGAACTCGGGGTAGATCCAGTCGTCGACGGCCTCGCCGTGTTGCTTGGTCAGCGTGTTGGACGGCGCCACGTGCAGGAACACCATCGACAGGTGGACGCAGGCGAGCACCAGGGTGACGGCGAGCGCCACGGCGACCACGACCTGGTACGGCAGCGACAAGCCCATGATCCCGGTGCCTGTACCGGCGTCGGCCAGGGCGTCCCGGGGTTCCGCTTCCCCGGGTCCGGGCCGGTCGTCGTTCCCCCCGACCGGGTCCTTTTCCACGTACGCGTCCATCCCGCTCCGACCCCCAACGGCCCACCTCGGTCCTTCACAGGGTTGACACCATACGGGCCGCCGACTCACCATTGAAGTCATTCAACCGAACGATCGGTCGGCAGGGGGTCCGATGACCGCAGTGACGGCAGGGACAGCAGAGACCACGGGCGCGCCCGGCGGCTCGCACGCGGCCGTGGCGGCGGAGCAGGCCGCCTACGAGGCCGTGTTCGACGCCGCCGTCGCCGCCGACGAGCGGATCGAGCCGCGCGACTGGATGCCCGAGGCGTACCGCGCCTCGCTCGTCCGGCAGATCGCGCAGCACGCCCACTCCGAGATCATCGGCATGCAGCCGGAGGCCAACTGGATCACCCGCGCGCCCTCGCTGCGGCGCAAGGCGATCCTCATGGCCAAGGTCCAGGACGAGGCCGGCCACGGCCTGTACCTGTACAGCGCGGCGGAGACCCTCGGCACCAGCCGCGACGAGCTGCTCGACAAGCTCCACTCCGGCCGCCAGAAGTACTCCTCGATCTTCAACTACCCCACGCTGACCTGGGCCGACGTCGGCGCCATCGGCTGGCTGGTGGACGGCGCCGCGATCACCAACCAGGTCCCGCTGTGCCGCTGCTCCTACGGGCCGTACGCCCGCGCGATGGTCCGCGTCTGCAAGGAGGAGTCCTTCCACCAGCGGCAGGGGTACGAGGCCCTGCTCGCCCTCTCCCGCGGCACCGAGGCGCAGCACGCCATGGCGCAGGACGCGGTGGACCGCTGGTGGTGGCCCTCGCTGATGATGTTCGGTCCCCCGGACGCCGAGTCGACCCACACCGCCCAGGCGATGGCGTGGAAGATCAAGCGCCACTCCAACGACGAGCTGCGCCAGCGCTTCGTCGACATCGCCGTGCCCCAGGCGGAGGCCCTCGGCCTCACCCTCCCGGACCCCGACCTCCGGTGGAACGAGGAGCGCGGGCACTACGACTTCGGGCCGATCGACTGGACCGAGTTCTGGGACGTCCTCAAGGGGAACGGCCCCTGCAACGACCAGCGGCTCAGCAAGCGCCGCCAGGCCCACGAGGACGGCGCCTGGGTCAGGCAGGCGGCCGCGGCCTACGCGGAGAAGCACACCGGCACGCACGGAGAGGCACAGGCATGACGAGCGACGGTTGGCCGCTGTGGGAGGTGTTCGTGCGCTCCCGCCGCGGACTGTCCCACACCCACGCGGGCAGTCTCCACGCGCCCGACGCGGAGATGGCCCTGCGCAACGCCCGCGACCTGTACACCCGCAGGAGCGAGGGCGTGTCGATCTGGGTCGTGCCCTCCGCGGTGATCACCGCCTCCTCGCCGGACGAGAAGGACCCCTTCTTCGAGCCGGCCGCGGACAAGCCCTACCGCCACCCGACCTTCTACGAGATCCCGGAGGGGGTGAAGCACCTGTGAGCACCCCGACCACGCACGAGGCCGCCGCGTTCACCGGCGCCGCCCTCGCCCTCGGCGACGACGCCCTCGTCCTCTCCCAGCGCCTGGGGGAGTGGGCCGGCGCCGCCCCCGTACTGGAGGAGGAGGTCGCTTTGGCGAACATCGCCCTCGACCTCCTCGGCCAGGCCCGCGTCCTGCTCTCGCTCGCCGGCGACGAGGACGAGCTGGCCTTCCTCCGCGAGGAGCGCTCCTTCCGGAACGTCCAGCTGGTCGAACAGCCCAACGGCGACTTCGCCCACACCATCGCCCGCCAGCTGTACTTCTCCACCTACCAGCGCCTCCTCTACGGACAGCTGGCCGCCGGCGACGGCCCCTTCGCCGGCCTCGCCGCGAAGGCCGTCAAGGAGGTCGCGTACCACCAGGACCACGCCGAGCACTGGACGCTGCGCCTCGGCGACGGCACCGCCGAGAGCCACGAGCGGATGCAGCGGGCCTGCGGCGCCCTGTGGCGCTACACGGGCGAGCTGTTCCGGCCCGTCGACGGCCTCGACCTGGACCACGCGGCGCTGGAGAGCACCTGGCTGGCCTCGGTCACCGACGTCCTCGGCCGGGCCACGCTCACCGTGCCCTCCGGGCCGCGCACCGGCGCCTGGGCCGCCGGCGCGGGCCGCCAGGGCCTGCACACCGAGTCCTTCGGCCTGATGATCGCCGAGATGCAGCACCTGCACCGCAGCCACCCGGGTGCGACATGGTGACCATGACGGCCCTGGAGGAGGAACTGAGCCGGGTCGCCGGCGCGGTCCTCGACCCCGAGATGCCCGTCCTCACCCTGGAGGAGCTCGGCGTCATGCGGGGCGTCCAGGTCCTCGGCCCCGGCCGCGTCGAGGTCGCCCTCACACCGACCTACACGGGCTGCCCGGCGATCGAGGCCATGACCTCCGACATCGAGCGCGCGCTCCACGAGCACGGCGTGCCGGAGGTCTCCGTCGTCACGGTCCTCGCCCCCGCGTGGTCCACCGACGACATCAGCGAGGAAGGCCGGCGCAAGCTCGCCGAGTTCGGCATCGCCCCGCCGCGCCCCCAGGGCCCGGCGGGCGGCCCCGTACCGCTGACCCTCGCGATCCGCTGCCCGCACTGCGGCTCCACCGAGACCGAGCTGCTCAGCCGCTTCTCGTCCACGGCCTGCAAGGCACTCCGCCGCTGCACCGCCTGCCGCGAACCGTTCGACCACTTCAAGGAGTTGTAGATGGCGTCCTCAGGCTCCGCGCGGGCCGGATTCCAGGCGCTCCGGGTGAGCGAGGTCGAGCGGCTCACGGACGACTCCGTGGCCGTCGCCTTCGCCGTGCCGCCCGAGCTCCACGACGCGTACCGCCACCTCCCCGGCCAGCACCTCGCCCTGCGGCGCACCGGCGAGCAGGGCGAGGAGATCCGGCGCACGTACTCGATCTGCGCCCCCGCCGCCCCGGCCGGCGAGCCCCCCGCCCTGCGCGTCGGCATCCGGCTCGTCGACGGCGGCTCGTTCTCCACGTTCGCGCTCAAGGAACTGGCCGTCGGCGACGTCGTCGAGGTCATGGAACCCATGGGCCGCTTCACGCTCGCCCCGCGCCCCGGCCACTTCGCGGCCGTCGTCGGCGGCAGCGGCATCACGCCGGTCCTCTCGATGGCCGCCACCGTGCTCGCCCGCGAGCCGGAGGCCAGGTTCTGCCTGATCCGGAGCGACCGCACCGCCGCGTCCACGATGTTCCTGGACGAGGTCGCCGACCTCAAGGACCGCTACCCCGACCGCTTCCAGCTGGTCACCGTCCTCTCCCGGGAGGAGCAGCAGGCGGGTCTGCCGTCCGGCCGCCTCGACCGCGAGCGGCTCACCGAACTGCTGCCGGCGCTGCTGTCGGTCGGCGAGATCGACGGCTGGTTCCTCTGCGGCCCCTTCGGGCTCGTCCAGGGCGCCGAACAGGCCCTGCGCGGGCTCGGGGTGGACCGCGGCCGGATCCACCAGGAGATCTTCCACGTCGACGACGGTTCCGCGCCCGCCCCGGCCCCGGCGGCCGACGCCCCCGCGCACGCCACCCTCACCGCGACCCTCCACGGCCGCTCCGGCACCTGGCCGGTCGAGCGGGGCGAGACGCTGCTCGACACCGTGCTCCGCGCCCGCGCCGACGCGCCGTACGCCTGCAAGGGCGGAGTGTGCGGGACCTGCCGCGCCTTCGTCGTCGGCGGAGAGGTCCGGATGGACCGCAACTTCGCCCTGGAGCCGGAGGAGACCGACGCGGGGTACGTGCTGGCCTGCCAGTCCCATCCCGCCACCGCCGACGTGGAGTTGGACTTCGACCGCTGACCCGGGTCACCGACCCCGGACCCGAACCGACTGCCCCCCACCCACCCCACCCCACCCGAGCGAGGTCGGGGTCGGGCCGGGTCCGGCCCGGGTCGGGTCGGGTCGGGTCGGGGTCAGGGCAGGGCCGGGCCGAGGTCAGGGCCGGGCCGGGGTCGGGTCGGTCCGGGGTCGGACGTCGACGAAGTCCAGGCACTGCCATTCCCTTCACCTAGAACCTGTTCTATCTTGACGATCCGTCAGGAGCTCGAACAGCAATGGGTGCGGCAACGGGAGGGCACGGCAGTGGACTTCACCTTCACCGACGAGCAGCAAGCGGCCACCGAGGCGGCCAAGGCGGCCTTCTCGGACGTCGCACCCGACGCGGTGCCGAGCCCCGCCCTCACGCCGGGCGCCGTGTCCGACGACTTCGACCGACCGCTCTGGTCCCGTCTCGCCGCCGCCGATCTGCTCGGCCTCGTACTGGCTCCCGAGCACGGCGGCGCCGGCCTCGACACCGTCGCGCTCTGCCTGGTGCTGCGCGAGGCCGCCCGCGTCCTCGCGCGCGTCCCGCTCCTGGAGACCGGCGCCGTCGCCATGACCATCGAGCGGTACGCCGCCCCCGAGACGGCCGCCGCCCTGCTCCCCCGCGTCGGCCGCGGCGAACTCGTCCTCACCGCCGCCTCCCACGGACGCACCGGCCACGACGCCGCCGAACTGGCCGTCACCGCCCGCCGCGACGGCGGCGACTGGGTCCTCGACGGCCTCCAGACCGCCGTTCCCTGGGCGTACGTCTCCGACCTCGTCGCCGTGCCCGCCCGCACCCCCGAGGGCCGCACGGTCCTCGCCCTGCCGTCCCGGTCGCACGAAGGCCTCCGCCTCACCGAGCAGTACTCGACGAACGGCGAACTCCTCGCCGAGCTGCGGCTCGACGGCGTCCGCCTCGGCGGCGCCGAGGTCATCGACGCCGACGGCGCCTGGGAGCACCTGCGCGCGATCCTCACCACCGGCACCTGCGCGCTCGCCCTGGGCCTCGGCGAGGCCGTCCTCACCATGACGAGCCAGTACACCGGCAAGCGCGAGCAGTTCGGCCACCCCGTGGCCACCTTCCAGGCCGTCGCCGTCCAGACCGCAGACCGCTACATCGACCTGCGCGCCATGGAGGCCACCCTCTGGCAGGCCGCCTGGCGCGTCTCCACCGGGGCCGACGGGGCGCTGCCCGCCGCCGGGGACATCGCCGTCGCGAAGATCTGGGCGTCCGAAGGCGTACGACGCGTGGTGCAGACCGCCCAGCACCTGCACGGGGGCTTCGGCGCGGACACCGACTACCCCCTGCACCGCTACCACGCGTGGGCCAAGCACCTCGAACTCTCGCTCGGCCCCGCCGCCGCCCACGAGGAGGCGCTGGGCGACCTCCTGGCCGCCCACCCCCTCGGCTAGGCAGGCCCTCCGCCCACCCCCTCGGCTAGGCAGGCCCCGAGGTCCGGTCCGGCCCTGATCGCCGGACAGGACCGCAGGACCGCCCCGTCAGCGGACGAAGGCGGGGCTGCCGTCCTCCGACACCATCGGGCGCCCGCCACCGGCCCAGTCGATCATGCCGCCTTCGACGTTCACCGCGTCGATGCCCTGCTGCACCAGGTACTGCGTGACCTGCGCGGACCGACCGCCGACGCGGCACATGACGTAGGCGCGACCGCGCTCGGCGACGGCTTCCGTGACCTCACCGAAGCGGGCCACGAAGTCGCTCATCGGGACGTGCAGCGCGCCCTCGACGTGACCGGCCTCCCACTCGTCGTCCTCCCTGACGTCCAGCACCAGGGCATCGGCCGGTACGGAAGCCGCGTCCACCGAGGGCAGCGGGGAGAAATTCATGGGAACGGCCTTCTCTCGTCAGTTCCGCCCGAACAAGCTCGAGCGCACGGAAAAACCTACTCCACCAGCCCCGCCAGCTGGGCCTCCCGCTCGGATACCTGCGCGAGCAGCTGCTCGGCGATCTCCTCCAGGAGACGGTCCGGGTCGTCCGGCGCCATCCTCAGCATCGCGCCGATCGCGCTGTCCTCCAGCTCCCGCGCCAGGGCCGACAGCATGTCCTTGCGCTCCGCCAGCCACTCCAGCCGCGCGTACAGCTCCTCGCTCTCGCTGAGCCGCTCCTCGGCCGGCACCGGTCCGGCCTCCCACTCGGCGGAGAGCTCGCGGAGGAGCGCCTCGTCGCCGCGGGCGTAGGCGGCGTTCACCCGCGTGATGAACTCCTCGCGGCGCTTCCGCTCCTCCTCCTCGCGGGCCAGGTCGGGGTGGGCCTTGCGGGCCAGCTCGCGGTAGAGCCGGCGGGCCTCCTCACCGGGCCGGACCCGCTTCGGCGACTGCACCGGACGATCGGTGAGCATCGCGGCGGCCTCGGGGGAGAGGCCGTCGGAGTCGATCCAGTCGTGGAAGAGCTCCTCCACGCCCGGCATCGGCATGACCGCGGCCCGTGCCTCCCGGGCCAGCCGCAGGTCCTCGGGGTCCCCGCTGCGCGCCGCCCGGGTCTCGGCGATCCGGGCGTCGAGCTCGTCGAGCCGCGCGTACATCGGGCCGAGCCGCTGGTGGTGCAGGCGCGAGAAGTTCTCCACCTCGACCCGGAAGGTCTCCACCGCGATCTCGAACTCGATCAGCGCCTGCTCGGCCACCCGCACGGCCTGCTCGAGACGCGCCTCGGGCCGCTCGTCCCCGGGCCCCTCGTTCACACCCTGGTCCACGCTCACGTCCACGCCCGCCCAGTCCTCGTTCCGCCTCGACCCGTCCAGCCTACGGTCCTCACACGCCCGGTTCCGCCACGGTGCGGCCCGTGCGGATGGCGGTGAGGAGATCGGCGTGGTCGGCCTCGGTACGGTCCGCGTAGCCGACCGCGAAGGACGCGACCGCCTCGTCCAGCTCCTCGTTCTTCCCGCAGTAGCCGGCTATCAGGCGCGGGTCGGCGCTGTGGGCGTGGGCACGGGCGAGCAGGGCGCCGGTCATCCGGCCGTAGTCGTCGAGCTGGTCGGGGGTGAGGGCCGCCGGATCGACGCTGCCCTTGCGGTTGCGGAACTGGCGCACCTGGAAGGGGCGCCCGTCGACCGTGGTCCAGCCGAGCAGGATGTCGCTCACGACCTGCATCCGCTTCTGCCCGAGGACGACCCGCCGTCCTTCGTGACCGGCGTCGGGCACGGTGAAGCCCGCTGCGGCCAGGTGGGGGAGCAGCGCCGACGGCCTGGCCTCCTTGACCTGGAGCACCAGCGGCTCGCCCCGGTGGTCGAGGAGCAGCACGACGTAGGACCGGGTGCCGACGCTGCCGGTGCCCACGACCCGGAAGGCGACGTCGTGGACGGCGTACCGCGCCAGGAGCGGCAGCCGGTCCTCGGACACGGTCTCCAGGTACGCGCCGAGGGAGAGGGCGACCTCGGCCGCTTCGGCGTCGGGAACCCTGCGCAGCACCGGGGGAGCGTCGACGAACCGGCGGCCGCCGCCCTCGGCGTCCGTCACCGCCTCGGTCGAGCGGGCGGCGAAGCGGGCGCTGGTGTTGTTGCGGGCCTTGGCGGAGACCCGCTCCAGGGTGCCCATGAGGTCACGGGCGTCGGTGTGGGAGACGAGTTCCTCGTCCGCGATCGCGTTCCACGCGTCGTGGGCGGGGAGCCGGGCGAGCAGGCGCATGGTGCGCCGGTAGGCGCCGACGGTGTCGAAGGCGGCGGCCCGGCACGTCTCCTCGCTCGCGCCGACCTCCCGTCCGGCGAGGACGAGGGAGGTGGCGAGCCGCTTGACGTCCCATTCCCAGGGGCCGACGACGGTCTCGTCGAAGTCGTTGAGGTCCATCACGAGCCGGCCGCGGGCATCGCCGTAGAGGCCGAAGTTGGCGGCGTGCGCGTCGCCGCATATCTGGGCGGCCATGCCGGTGACGGGCGTCCCGACGAGGTCCTGGGCCATCAGCCCGGCGGAGCCGCGGAGGAAGGCGAAGGGGCTCGCCGCCATCCTGCCGACGCGCAGCGGCGCGAGCTCGGGGACGCGGCCCCGGTTGGACTCCTCGACGGCGCGGACGGCGTCGGGACGGTCGGCCGCGAGGGCGGGCCGGTCGTGCGAGGAGCGCGGGACCGACTCCCGCAGTCGCCTGCCCTGCTCCTTGGGGGAGGTCCCGGAGCCGGCGCCCGTGCCGGCGGCGCGGCGCGCGAATCCCGGCACGTGCGGCACGCGGCGGCCCGCCGCCTCCGCGTCCGTACCGTGCGGTCCGGGCACGACGGCCCTGTTCTCGTCCATGGGACACCCTCCCCCGATGCGGTGTTCCCACATCATCCGGCCCCGACCGTACCGTCGCGTCCGATCGGCGTCTCCCCCTGTGGACGGCGCCCTGTGGACGAAGCCCGAGGGCGACGCCCCGCACGACGTCCGAGGGCCGGGCCCGCGGACGACGACCCAGGACGAAGCCCGAGGGCGACGTCCCGCGGGGGCGGTCAGACCGCGACCGCCTCCTCCACCTCCTCCTCGACCTCGGCCGGGGCCGCCGCCCGGACGCGCGTCCCGTCCACGGCCCGCCGGCGGGCTTCGGTGACGCCGGCGGCGGTGACGAGGGCGATTCCGGCGAGGAGCCAGAGGGCGAGGGTGAGGACGTGACCGCCGAGCGCGTGCCCGTCGAGGTAGACGTGGCCGCGGACGCCCTCGACGAAGCCGGCGCCGTTCCAGAAGGCGTGCAGCGCGCCGAAGAAGCCGGGCTGGAGCTCGGGCCGGTAGATGCCGCCGGAGCTCGTGAAGTTGAGCATGACGAACAGCACCATGACGCCGAGGGTGGTCCAGCGGCGCAGGAAGGTGTGCAGGCCGACGCCGACGAACAGGATGCCCGCCGCGTACAGCCAGGACATCGCCCACACCCCGCCGAGCCCCTGGTCGACGAGGTGGAAGACGGGGCCGGCGAAGAGGGTGCCGACGAGGCTGACGACGAGGGACATCCCGGCGGCGAGGAGCACCCTGATCCGCATCGGCAGGACGGCGCCGGCTCCGCCGATGACGGCCACCGAGGCGTACGCGCCGATGCTGAGGGCGACGAGCAGGAAGAAGACGCCCTGTCCGGTGGGGTCGCCGGGGGCGACGGGGGCGACGTCGGTGACCTGGAGCGGGGCGCCCTGGCCGGCCGCGACCTTGGTGAACACCTTCTCCACGGCCATGGCGCTGGTGTCGGAGGAGGCCGAGGCGACGAGCAGTTCGGGCTTCTCGCCGGGGAGGTACGCGCCGAAGCTGTGCTGCTCGCGCAGGGCGGTGACGGCGGTCTGCCGGTCGGCGACGGTACGGACGTCGAGGGCGCCCGCGCCCTTGTCCTGGAGGGTCTGGGCGAGGACCTGGACGGTGGGGCCCGAGCCGACGACGTCGACGCGCAGGTCGTGCGGGGCGGGAGCGTGGAAGGCGCCGAGGTAGGCGAGCCCCATGCCGACGCACATCAGCAGGGGAGTGAGCAGATGTCCGAGGACATGCCGCAACGCACCGGTGGTGTTCGGTCCTGCGGACACGAGACCTCCATGGTTGGCTTTTACAACTAAGTAACCGTTGTACTATACAACCGAAGGCGCGGAAGGGGCGAACAGCGCCCCGACCTCGGCAAAGGGAGCGCACATGACCGGCACACAGCCCCCACGCGAGGCGTCCGTGGACGTCATCCAGCGCGAACTGACGGCCTTCGCCCGCCGGGCCCGGGCCGCGGCGGCCCGGGTCCACCCCGAGCTCCCGCTCGTCTCGTACACGCTCCTCGCCCACATCGAGGAACAGCGCGGCTGCCGGGCCACCGACCTCGCGGCCCACTACCTGCTGGACAAGTCCACGGTCAGCCGCCAGGTCGCCGGCCTGGAGAAACTCGGCCTGGTCGAGCGCCGCCCCGCCCCCGACGACCACCGCGTCCACGTCCTGCACCCGACCGAGGCGGGCTCCAGGATCCTCGCCGCGGCCCAGACGAACCGCCGCGCCGCCTACCAGGAACGCCTCAAGGACTGGTCCGCCGAGGACCTCGCCCACTTCGCCGCGTACCTGCTCCGCTACAACGCCGCCGGCACGAGTGGCCTCCCCGACAGCCCCTGACAGCCCCACACCGACGGCCCCACACCGACGGCCGCCCCACCTCACCCGGCCCCGGGCCCGCGACGCCCGTCCGCCGGCCCCTACGCCACCGGCCCCTACGCCACCGGCCGCACCCCGCCGCTACAGTCCCGCGTCCCGGGCCAGCAGCGCCGCCTGCACGCGGTTCTCGCAGTCCAGCTTGGCCAGGATCCGGCTCACGTACGTCTTCACCGTGGCCTCGCTCATGTGCAGCCGCCTCCCGGCGTCCGCGTTGGACAGCCCCTCGCCGAGCAGCGCCAGCACATCGCGCTCCTTCTCGCTCAGCGCCGCCACCCGCACCCGCGCCTGCTCGGACCGTGCGGCCTCCCGGCTCGTGGCGAGCCGCTCCACCACGTGCCGGGTCGCCGCCGGGGACAGGTACGCGTCCCCCGCCGCGGCCGCCCGCACCGCCCCGATCAGCTCGGCCGGCGCCGTGTCCTTGAGCAGGAATCCGGCTCCCCCGTGCTCCAGCGCCCGCAGCACGTTCTCCCGCTCCCCGAAGGTCGTCAGGACGATGACCCTCGCCGCCGGCGCCGCGCGGCGCAGCTCCGGCATCGCCGAGAGACCGTCGAGCACCGGCATCTGGATGTCGAGCAGCACCACGTCGGCGGCGTGCGCCCGTGCCGCCTCGACCGCCTCCCGGCCGTTGGCGGCCTCTCCGACGACCTCGATGTCCGGGTCCGAGATGAGGATCATCCGGATCCCGGCCCTGATCAGAGGCTCGTCGTCGGCGATCACGACCCTGATGGGCTGCCCAGCCACCCCAGCCACAGCTACTCCCCCACGGCTCCGGTACGGGCCGCCCAGCGCTACCGCTGCTCGACCTCGTACGACTTCTTCTCGATCAGCTTGCCGTCCTTGAAGCAGAACCGGAAAACGGGCTCCGAATCGAAGGACTCGCCCACCACCGAGGACATCAGCACCAGGCAGTCGGATCCCGACGGCCGCACGGGCCCCCCTTCGTCCAGGCCGGTGGTGACTATCGTGCCGCCCGGGGGAAGCTGCTCCCGGACCTCCTTCTCGGGCATCCCGACCTCCACCGCGTCGTACTGCTCGGGGTCGATCATCCCGTCCTCCACGGAGCCCACCAGGAAGTAGAGGCCGAAGCCCGCCGCGACCACGAGCAGGACGAGCGCGGCGAACGCTATCCCGCAGCCCAGCGCGATCGCACCGCCCGTGCCGCTGCTCCTGCCCCCGCGTACCGCCATCGCCAACTCCCGCTCCGTGAATGTCCAGTCGGCCGGTCCGACCGCGACCGGACGACCATCACCCACGAGCGGTCTGGTGGTCTGCTGCCGGAAGTCGTCGGCCTCGTCGACCAAAGGAGCTGCCTCCGCGACGGGCGCCGCCCCGTACGGCAGCATCCCGGCCACCCGGAACCCGCCGCCGTCGGCCGGGCCCGCGTGACACATGCCGCCCACCAGCCGGGCCCGCTCGGCGAGTCCGGCCAGCCCCTGGCCGCCGCTCACCACGTCCTCCGGGGGGCCGCCCGACGGCTGCGCGTTGAGGATCTCCACCACGAACGTGTCCGGCTCGTAGCGAAGTTCGACGCCGATCGACGCCCCCGGCGCGTACTTGTAGGCGTTGGTCAGGGCCTCCTGGACGATCCGGTACGCGGCGTGGTCGGCGGCCGGCGCCAGTGACCGCTCGTCCCCGAGCCGCCGCAGCCCGACCGCGGTGCCGGCCGCCCGCGCCGCCTCCACGAGCCCCTCGATGCCGGCGATGCCGCGCGCCGCGCGGCCCGTCTCGTCCCCGGCCGGCGCGGGCGCCGCCGCACCGTCCGCCGCACCGACGCCGTCGCGGAGTATGCCGACGACCTCCCGCAGTTCGTGCATCGCGGTCACCGACGCGTTCCGCAGGACGCCGACCACCTCGCGCTGCCGCTCGCCCAGCTCCCGGTCCACCTCCAGGGCGCCCGTGTGCACGGCGATCAGGGCCAGTTGGTGGCCGAGGCTGTCGTGCATGTCCTGCGCGATCCGCTGCCGCTCCCGCAGCCGGGCCTGCCAGGCCACCATGGTCCGCTCGCGCAGGAGTTGGGCGTTGCGCTCCTGGAGCGCGTGCAGCAGGGTGCGCCGCTGGGTCCAGTAGCGGTGGGCAAGTCCGGGGGCCAGCGTGGTGCCCAGGTAGTAGAGGGTCGCGATGAAGGCGACGACGAGCAGCCGCTGCCGGTCCCAGGACTCCAGGAGCGTGCCCCCGACGTTCAGGACGAAGGCGGCGATGTACGCGGCCAGCGCGTGTCCCGCGCCCACGATGTACCGTCCGGACGACCAGCCGACGACCAGCAGGAGCGGGCCGAGACCGGGCACGAAGGGCGTCAGCCCGGCGGCGAGGACGAGCGTGCTCGACGGAAGTCTTCGCCGCACCAGCGACAGCACGGCGGCTCCGGCGGCGACCGCTGCCAGGCGCCATCCCTCGCCGCCCAAAATGTCCTCGGTCCCGGCGGCGAGCAGCGCCACGACCACGGCGAGCGCCACCTCCCCGGTGGTCCTGCGCCCCGACCACTGCCCCGGCACCAGGAACCAGGCCCACCAGTCGGCGACCCGGGCCCCGATCACGCCCGCGCCCCGACTCCCCGACTTCGCCGTCTCGTCCACGCTCGCACCCTAGGCAGCGGACCCCCGCCCGGTCGCCCCTCTTTCGTCGCGCCCGCCGACGACCAAAGTCGCACCCCGGCTCCGCGGCCCCCATTTCTCGAACCCCGGCCCCGTGGTCCCCATTTCTCGGACCCCGGCCGCGACCCCCAGCCCTCGGACCCAGATCAGCCCGCCCCCGGCCCGAGCCCGCCCCCGGTCAGCCAGCCAATCACGATCAAACTCCGCGATCACATGATTTTTTCCAGTCACCGTCCACCCCCGACTTGACTTGTTTCTTCCTGGTGATCGATGCATACGGAATCAAAGATTGACCCCCGAAGCGGGCCCCGGGAGGGGGCAATGGACTATCCATGGGGGAATTTTGCTCAAGTTCAGAAAGCGGTCCGCCGCCGCCGTCATAGGACTCGCCTGCGCGTCGGCACTCCTGTCGAGCCCAGCCCAGGCCAATGACTACAACGTCTCTCCCAATCAGTGCTACGACGCCTATTACTTCAAGTTCCAGCTGTTCTACAACTCGGACTTCAAGGGCTCGTGGATAAAGTTCGGCTACAGCGAGGACAACTTCGGGGCCTATGACGGCACGCCCGGTTACCTGATCTACAACTTCTGTCCGAATCGCGGCGCGGGCAGCGACCAGCAGGTGAAGAACAACGCCGCATCGGCACACAACCACAAGGACTACGGCCTTGCGTGCGTCGCCCGCGTCCACTTCAACAGCTTCCAGAAGGGGGTCTGGGACGACATCCCCGCGGACCACTACAAGAACCTGGTGAACACGTACAACGAGAACGCTTCGTTCGAATGGAGGGGTACGCAGTGCTGAGCGACAAGGAAACGACCGAGAGGTCGTCCGTGCGCAAGAACCGGCCCTTCAAGCCGACCGTCGCCGCGCTGGCCGTCGTGGCCCTCAGCGGCGCCGTCGTCGCCGGCGTCGACTCCTTCGACGAGCAGGAGATCGCACAGGCGAACGTGGCCTCGGTTCCGGCGGCGGAACTGTGGCGGACGCCGGCGGCCGCCCCGCAGGCCGATGACCCGTCCACCTGGACGCTGCCGATCCGCGCGTACCAGGTGAACGGCAACGAGGTGAACCGCACGCTCCTGTCCGCCGCCCAGGCCAAGAAGGCGGCGGCCTGCCTGGACCGCTTCGGCGTCGCGGCACCGTTCACCGCCCCGCGGTCCTGGGCCGAGGCGGCGCCCGCCGCCCACGCCGGGCCCAAGAACGGCATGGACGTCCGGTACGGGGACCACGACCTCGCGAAGGTGTCGGCCTACGGCTACGGCTGGCCCGACGAGGCGCAGGCGGGCACCCGGAGCGCCCGGCCCCTCGTCGCCGACGCGGAGCTGAGCCCGGAGGTCGAGCTGGCCCTCTACGGCCCCGGCGGCCGCACCGGGGAGGTGGCGGCCCGCACGGCCGCGGCCCCCACCGTGAACGGCAAGGCGGTGCCCGCCGCGGGCTGCGCCGGAGAGACCGATCAGGCGCTCGTCGGGCGTACCCGCACGCCCGGCGTCCTGGACACCTCCGAGGACGCGATCACCAAGCTGGAGCGCCAGTCCTGGGACAACATGCTCAAGGACCCGCGGACCCTCGCCGTATTCGCGAAGTGGTCGACGTGCATGAAGTCCAAGGGATTCGATTACAAGGACCCGTGGGCGGCGAACGACGATCCGCGCTGGACCGCGAGCGCCGGAAAGTCCCCCGAGGCCATCGCGACGGCCACGGCGGACGTCACGTGCCGGAATTCCCTCGGGGTCTCGGAAACGATGCACAAGGTCGAATCGGATTGGCAGCAGCGCCTCCTGAAGGAGAACCCGAAGGTGGCCGCCGAGGCGAAGGGTTACACCCAGCGCGTCATGGCACAGGTCGACGCGACGCTCGGTCGCTAGACCGGACCGGGCCGGACAGACCCTTCCGAATGTGCGGTGCGGCCTCCGGGCGGCACCGCACATTCGCGCATTACGGGCAAAGGCGACCCGGCGGCCCAGTCCCTACGGGCGGGTTCGAAACATACCAAGCGTGCCGTTACGGCCGAGGTGACAAACTACAAGTCGTGACACTGGGTAGCGATTACCCCGAGGGCGCAGGGCATCGAGCCACGACCTTCCCTCACGGCGCCCGCCCCGCCTCTCGCCGAGGGCCCTTCGTCGCCCCGGCGGCCCCGGCGGGCGATAACACTTCCTGTCGAAGCGAACAGCCTTGCACGGAGGCAGAGTTCAGAAACCCGTCGATATTCGGATGCGGGAATCCAGCCGCACGGACGGCGCCGTCGACTCCCCCCGTCCGAACAAGAGGCAAACAGCTACCCTCCGTGCGCGGAACATTAGCGCGGGAGGTTCCCGTAGAGCATATCGATCTTGAAAACAAGACCGATCAGACTGTTTACTCGCGAGGAACGGATACATGCAACACACATTGAATGGACGTTCCTCATGTCTGACCAGAACCTTGTCCGCGACCTGGAGATACTCCGCGGAAAACGCGTGGCGGTCGTCGCCGGCCCGGTCTCCCAGGAGGACGCCCTCTACCTGCGCACGGTCCCGCGGGCCCAGTGGTCGCTGACGGCCATCCTCGAGGCGCTGACCGACTCGGGCGTGCGCTGCGAGCACCTGGACCCGACGGCCCCCGACTTCCTCACCCGGATCACCGGCTTCGACGCGGCCTTCCTCAACGTGCACGGTCCCTACGGGGAAGACGGCAGGATCCAGGGGCTCCTGGACTTCCTCTCCGTGCCGTACACCTCGTCCGGCGTGCTGGCCAGCAGCGTCGGCATGGACAAGCTGGTCTCGAAGGCCGTCTTCGCGCACCTGGGCATCGCCACCCCGCGCAGCTCGCGGCTCCTGTCGCCGAAGACCGCCGCCGTCGTCGCGGCGGACTTCCCGCTGCCCGCCATGCTGAAGGCCGTGGACGGCGGCAGCAGCGTCGGACTCCGCCTGATCGAGCGGAGCGAGGAACTCGTCCCGGCCCTGACGGAAATGACGGAGCGCGGATTCACCCGGTGCTTCCTGGAGGAGTTCGTCACCGGACGTGCCATGACGATCAGCGTCATCCCGTCCGACGAAGGCCTGATCTGCCTGCCGCCGCTGGAGTTCGTCACCAGCGCCGCCTATTACGACGAATCCACCAAGCTCGGCGGCGACGACGCGCCGTCCATCGAATACCGCGTACCCGACGACCTTCCGGAACACACCGTCAAGGAAATGGCGCGCGGCGCCGAATCCCTTCACGAATTCCTGGACTGCCGGGGCGCCATCCGGGTCGATTACATGATCGACGCCGACAACGTGCCGTACGCGCTGGAGACGAACACCATTCCCGGCCTCCAGCGGCTCAGCAACCTCCCGGTCTCCTGCGCCGAAGCGGGAATCTCCTACGACGAACTCGTGATCGGGCTGCTGGCGGAGGCAGTGCGGCGGGCGACTCCCGCCCCCTGGACCGTGGCCTGATGCGAGCCGCCCTGCGCAGCCTCGAACTGCTGCCGCAAGACCCCGGCCTCCGGCGCTTCGCGTCGGCCAATCTCGTGAACACCGTCGGCAGCGGCCTGTACCTCACGGGCAGCGCGCTCTTCTTCACCCGCGCCGTCGGCCTGTCCTCCGGGCAGGTCGCGCTCGGCCTCGGTACCGCCACGGCCGTCGGCCTCGCCCTGATGGTGGTGTGCGGAAGGCTCGCCGACCGCCTCGGGGCCAAGCCGGTCTACCTGGCCCTGCTGCTCCTCCAGGCCACCGCCATGACCGGCTACGTGTTCGTGGACGACTTCACGGGCTTCATGATCGTCGCCGTGGTCAGCGGAGTGGCCGACCGGGGCATCGCGGGGACGGTGGGCGCCCTGGTCCACGTCGTGGCACCGCCGGCCGAACGGCTCACCGCCCGCGCCCAGCTCCGTACCGCGACCAACGTCGGACTCGGCTGCGGCACCCTCCTCGCGGGCATCGCCCTGTCCGTAGGCACGCCGACCGCCTACCGGACCCTCATCCTGGCCAACGCCCTGCTCTTCCTCGTCGCCGCGGCACTGATCTCCCGGGTGCCCGCAGGGGCACCGCGCAAGCGCGACGGATCGGAAGCCGGTGCGCCCGCGACGCCGGCTCCCCGGCCGCTGCGCGACCGCGGCTACCTCGCCGTGACCGCGGCGAACGGGCTCCTCTCGCTCCACGTGAGCACGCTCTCCTTCGCCCTCCCGCTGTGGGTCGTCACCCGTACGTCGGCACCCGCCTGGTCCGTCTCGCTGCTGGTGCTCGTCAACACGGTGCTCGTCGTGCTCCTGCAGGTCCGGGCCGGCCGGAGCGCGGCGACGCTGCCCGCGGCCGTCCGCCAGGCGCGCAGGGCGGGCCTGCTGCTCGCCCTCTCCTGCGGGTTCATGGTCCTGACGCCCCACCTCCCGGCGGCGGCGGTGGTACCGGTCCTCCTGCTGTGGGCCGTCGCCTTCACGCTCGGCGAACTGGCCCAGTCCTCCAGCGGGTTCTACTTCGGGTTCGAACTCGCCCCCGACACGGCGCAGGGCGCCTACCAGAGCGTCTTCGCCCTCGGCCCGGGCATCATGCGGAGCCTCGCGCCGGGCCTGCTGTCACTGCTGGTCCTCGACCACGGATCCGCCGGATGGCTCTGGCTCGGCGCGCTGTTCGCCGTCGCCGGCGTCCTCACCGCCGCCTGCGGCCACCGCGCCGGCCGCCGCCTCACGACGGAGCCGACGGAGCCGACGGAGCCGACGGAGCCGACGGACGCAGAAGAAGCGACGGCCCCGACGGCAACAGCGGCAACAGCGGCAACCGCGAAGCCGAGGGAACCGGAAGAACCGACAAGACCGACGGACACCGTCGACATCCCGGCCACCGCGGGGAGTGCCAAGTGAGCCCTCATCACCGGCACGTTCCGGGCACGCCGCTCCTCCCGGAGCCGCTCGCCGTACGGCGCTTCGGACAGCACTTCACCCCCGAGGAGATCGCGGATCCGGCCGCCGTGTGGCCGACGGACGGGCCTCACGAGTGGGGGGAGCGGTGCTGCGGTCTCGCGTGCGTCCGCATGGTGCTCGACTTCCACGGCCTGGCCGTGCCCGAGCGGCTCCCCCTCCTGCACCACGGTCTCGCCCTCGGCGCCCACACCCCCAAGGGGTGGCTGCACGCCGGCCTGGTCCGCCTCGCCGCCGAGTACGGACTCCAGGGACACGCCTCGGCGTTCCCCGACCCGGCCCCGCTCCAGGAGCTCGCCCGGGCCGGCACCCCGTCCATCGTCTCGTGCTCGTTCCGCTTCCCCGAGGACGGCCGCCAGGGCGGCCACCTCGTCCTGTTCACCGGAGAGTTCGAACGGGACGGCGAGGTGTACGCCGGCTTCGCCGACCCCTCGCGCTGGGGAGCCGACCAGGCGGCCGTACCCGCGGCCCGCTTCTGGTCGAGCTGGACGGGACGCGCCATTGTTCTCACACCAGTAAGGGCGAGCAACGCATGAACGTCACCCTGACCCGTGCCCTCGCGGACGTCCCGCGCGACCGGTGGGACGCCCTCGCCGGCGGATCGTTCTACGCCGGACACGACTGGGCGGCCTACCAGGCACTCGACCCGCACGCGCACGCGTACTACTTCCTCGTCCACGACGAGGACGGCACTCTGGTCGCCGCCGCGAGCGCGTATCTCGTGACGCGCGAGGGCAGCGGCCGCTATCGGCCCTCCACCCTGTTCCCCGACCTCGAACTCGCCCCGGACAGGCCGGTCCTGCTCGTCGGCAACCGGCGCGGCCACGCCAACCGTCTCCTGCTCGACGACGCCCACCCGCACGCGGACCGGGCGCTCGATGAACTCGTCGCGGCCGTGGACAGGTTCGCGGCCGACGAGGCCGACGGCAACGCGTGGTGGCTGTACCTCGGCGAGGAGGACGCACGGCGGCTGACGCCGTTCTCGCGCCTCACCAGGCCCCGGCTGCTCGCCGCCGACTGCGCCATCCGGCTGCCCGGCGACGGCTTCGACGACTACCTGGCGGCCGCCACCGGCAACCAGCGCCGCCAGATCCGCCGGGACCGCCGCACCTTCCTCGAAGCGGGCTACACCTACCGCGCGGAGGCCTTCGGGGACGTCTGGCGGCCCATGGGACCGCTCATCGCCTCCCACCAGACCCACCACGGCCACCAGGCCGGTGACGAGGCGATGACGGAGCTGATGCGGCAGCAGGCCGAGGCCTGCGGCCGCACCGCGACGGTGCACACCTGCGGCCTCGGCTCCGCCATGGCCGGCTGCGCGCTGACCTTCACCACGCGCACGCAGATCGCCGCCCGGGCGTACGGCTTCGACCACTCCCGGGACGCGTCGGCCGCCGAGTACTTCGAGCTGTTCTACTACCGGCCCATCGAGCAGGCGTACGCGGCGGGCGTCCGCGAGGTGCACCTGGGCATCGGCACCCTCCAGCCCAAGATCCGCCGCGGCGCGACCGTACTGCCGCTGTGGGGCCTCGTCACGGGCACCGGTCCGCTCGCCGCGGACGACGGCGCGGCGGCGGCCCTCAACCGCGCGCAGTGGGAGCTGACGGCCGCACAGCTCGGCGACCGGCCGGACGCCCTCTCCGACTCCCTGCTGCCCGCCGCCCTCGCATGACCTCCGCCGGCCGAAGGCGCCGGCACCGTTCACGGCGCGGGAGCTCCCCGCGCCCCTCCACCTCGACGGCGCGGGCTCCCCGCGCCCTCCCCTGCAGAAGGACCCTCTCGTGGGAAACTCATGGCTCGTCTCGGTCGAGCTGCACACCCTTCCCGGCGGCGCCCGTGAGCTCATGTCGGCCGGCGACCGGCTGACGGCGCCCAGCCAGCAGTTCCTCGCCGCCGCGCGGGCGCGGGGCCACCGCACCGCCGTGGTCGCGGCCGACCGCTCGTTCTACGGCTCGGCCTTCGACGACCTCGTGGACGCCTGGCTGATCACGGACACCAGCAGCCCGGAGCACGTGGGACACATGCTCGTCGCCCTGAGCGGCGAGATCGCCGCCGTCCACAGCTCGGTGGACAGTTTCGTCGGCGTGGCGGCGAGCGTGTCGCGCCAGTACGGGCTGCCGGGTCCGGCGCCGGACGGAGCCGCCATCCGCCGCGACAAGTCCGCCGCCCGGGCCGCCATGGCACGCGCGGGCGTGGAGGACGTGCGCTGGGCCACCCAGCCCGCGGACGCGGAGCACCCGTCCTCCCCGATCGGCTACCCGTGCGTCGTCAAGCCGGTGGACGGGGCGTCGAGCTGGGACGTCGCCCTGGTGGGGAGCGACGAGGAGGTGGCCGCGATCGCCCGCAGCCACATGGGCCGGGCGTACGGCCGCGGTGTCCGTCCCAAGCGGACCCTGCTGTTCGAGGAGGTGCTCGACGGGCCGGTGTTCAGCGCGGAGGGTTTCGTCGACGCGGACGAGCTGACCGTGTTCGGCTACTCGGACCGCGTCATGACCGAACCGCCGTACTTCGTGGAGCTCGCCCTGCGCTTCGCGGCCGAGCCGCCCTGCGCGGGCGCCGAGGACTTCGTACGGGACGCGCTCCGGGCGCTGGACTACGACTTCGGCCCCTTCCACCTCGAGTTCGTGCTCACCGAGGACGGGCCCCGCCTGCTGGAGATGAACGCGCGCCTCGTCGGCGCCGGCGTGCAGCAGGCCATCGGGTACGTGTCCGGCCTCCGCCCCGCCGAGGTCACCGTGGCGAAGCTGACGGGCGCCGCCGTGCCCGCGCTGACCCCGCGGGGCGCGGTGACCGAGCTGCGCATCACCTCGCCCGTCACGGGCCTCCTCCGCGGCGTCTCGGGCCTGGACGCCGCCGCGGCGGCGCCCGGCTGCCGTTCCGTCGGCATGTACGTGGAACCGGGCGAGGCCGTCAGCGCCGACGTGCACAGCAACAGCCAGCGGGTCGGCTACGTCCAGGCCGTGGGCGAGACCCGGGAGGACTCCTACCGCAACGCCCTCGCCGCGGCGGGGCTGATCGAACTGGACGTGGACACCGAGGCCGTCTGACAGTTGCCGCGCCTCCGCACGGACCCCGAGGGCCACGAGCCCGGCCCGCGGCCCTCGGGGGGCGGAAGCGTCGTACGTCACATTCCGCGATCCGTACGGCGCACGGGGCCGTGGGGGAAAAGCAAGACGGTCGGCATCGTGTGAACGATGCCGACCGTCTCGACTGGTGCGCGAGGGGGGAGTTGAACCCCCACGCCCTTTCGGGCACTGGAACCTGAATCCAGCGCGTCTGCCTATTCCGCCACCCGCGCATTGGGTGTGCTCCGGACCCTCTCACCTTTCGGTGTGAGCGCCTGGCGACATCTGAAGATTAGCACGTCGGAGACCGTGGATTCACATCCGTTGTTTCGGCCCCACTCGTGCAGAACAAGGTGAGGGGGGTGGAGGGAGGGGAAGCAGGGGAAGAGGGAGCGAGAAGCCCCTGAGGAGCAAGGGGGAGAAGCGTGGAGGAGGAGGGACGAAGGGGATGGACCGCACCGTCGTCCCGCACGGACCTCCGGACCGCGCCCCGGTTCCACAGCCGGGTGCGGGACACTGTCCACAGGCCGCCTCTACGATCCGTGGGGGAAGCCTGTGAGAGGTGACACTCGTCCACAGGGCAGAGAAGGGGAACCAGCCGATTTCCCGACGCGTGGATACGATCAGTAAGCAGTACCAGGACGACAACGACGGAGGAGGTGCCCCATGGGAGTCCTGAAGCGATTCGAGCAGCGCCTCGAAGGCTTGGTCAACGGCACCTTCGCCAAGGTCTTCAAGTCCGAGGTCCAGCCCGTCGAGATCGCCGGCGCGCTCCAGCGCGAGTGCGACAACAACGCGCAGATCTGGAACCGCGAGCGGACCGTCGTCCCCAACGACTTCATCGTGGAGCTGAGCACGCCGGACTACGAGCGTCTCAGCCCCTACTCGGGCCAGCTCGGCGACGAGCTCGCCGGCCTGGTCAGGGACTACGCCAAGCAGCAGCGGTACACCTTCATGGGACCGATCAAGGTCCACCTGGAGAAGGCCGAGGACCTCGACACCGGCCTGTACCGCGTCCGCAGCCGCACGCTGGCGTCGAGTACGTCACAGCAGCAGCCGCCCGCCCCCGGCCACCAGCAGCAGGGCCAGGGACAGGGCCGCGGCGGTTACGGATACCCCCCGGCCGGCGCCCCGCCCATGCCCGCGTCCCCGCCTCCCGGCGCTCCCGTCGGCCACCGGCCGACGGCACCCGGCGGCGCCCGGCCCGGCGGTCCCGTCGCCGTGCCCGGCACCGGCGCGGGCAGCGGGACGCGCCGCTGGATCGAGATCAACGGCAACCGCCACCAGATCTCCCGCCCGACCCTGGTCCTCGGCCGCAGCACCGACGCGGACGTGAGGATCGACGATCCCGGCGTCTCCCGTCGGCACTGCGAGATCCGGACCGGAACGCCCTCGACGATCCAGGATCTCGGATCCACCAACGGCATCGTGGTGGACGGGCAGCACACCACCCGCGCTACGCTCCGCGACGGCTCGCGGATCGTCGTGGGCAGCACCACCATCGTTTACCGGCAAGCCGAAGGGTGAAGCGGGGGCAATGTCAGAGCTGACCCTGACGGTCATGCGGTTGGGTTTCCTGGCCGTTCTGTGGCTGTTCGTCATCGTGGCCGTACAGGTCATCCGCAGCGACCTGTTCGGTACGCGGGTCACCCAGCGCGGTTCGCGGCGCCAGGAGGCACGGCCGCAGCAGGCCGCGCGCCAGGCCGCCGCGCCTCCGCAGCAGCGCGGCCAGCAGAGCACCGGGGGCCGCCAGCGCCGCGGCGCCCCGACCAAGCTGGTCGTCTCCGAGGGCACCCTCACCGGCACGACCGTCGCCCTCCAGGGCCAGACGATCACGCTGGGCCGGGCGCACGACTCGACGATCGTCCTCGACGACGACTACGCCTCCAGCCGCCACGCCAGGATCTACCCGGACCGGGACGGCCAGTGGATCGTCGAGGATCTCGGGTCCACGAACGGCACCTACCTCGACCGGACCCGCCTCACCACCGCCACACCGATTCCGCTGGGCGCGCCGATCCGCATCGGCAAGACCGTCATCGAGCTGCGGAAGTAGTACGAGAATGAGCGAGCGGAGCGAGCGAGCCGGGACCGCCACAGGCCGTTCCGCGCTCCCGACCGGAGCGACTGAAGCGACCGGAGCGACCGGAGGGTGGGCAGTGTGGGTCGAGACCGGCCGTACCCCGATGCAGCGTCGACAGGGCAGGTGCGCATGACTCTGTCCCTGCGATTCGCCGCGGGCTCGCACAAGGGCATGATCCGCGAGGGCAACGAGGACTCGGGCTACGCCGGGCCCCGACTGCTCGCCATCGCCGACGGCATGGGCGGCCAGGCGGCCGGCGAGGTCGCCTCCTCCGAGGTGATCTCCACCCTCGTCACCCTCGACGACGACGTCCCCGGCTCCGACATCCTCACCTCGCTCGGTACGGCGGTGCAGCGCGCCAACGACCAGCTCCGGATGATGGTCGAGGAGGACCCGCAGCTGGAGGGCATGGGCACCACGCTCACCGCCCTGCTGTGGACGGGCCAGCGGCTCGGCCTCGTGCACGTCGGCGACTCGCGCGCCTACCTGCTCCGCGACGGCGTCCTGACCCAGATCACCCAGGACCACACCTGGGTCCAGCGCCTCGTCGACGAGGGCCGGATCACCGAGGAAGAGGCCACCACCCACCCGCAGCGCTCGCTCCTCATGCGCGCGCTCGGCAGTGGCGACCACGTCGAACCCGACCTCTCCATCCGCGAGGTCCGGGCCGGCGACCGCTACCTGATCTGCTCCGACGGGCTGTCCGGCGTGGTCTCGCACCAGACCCTCGAGGACACCCTCGCCAGCTACCAGGGCCCGCAGGAGACCGTGCAGGAGCTGATCCAGCTCGCGCTGCGCGGCGGCGGCCCCGACAACATCACGGTGATCGTCGCCGACGTCCTCGACGTCGACGGCGGCGACACCCTCGCCGGTCACCTCAGCGACACCCCGGTCATCGTGGGCGCGGTCGCCGAGAACCAGGCCGCCCAGCCGAACGACGGCGGCGCCATGCAGACCCCGGCCGGCCGGGCCTCCGGCCTCGGCCGCACCGCGCCGCACCAGCAGCCGCCCGCCGGCGGCTTCGGGCCGCCCGGCAGCGGCGACGACCACGGGTACGGCGGCATGCCGCCGCAGGGCTCCTTCGAGTCGTACGCGGACGCCGACTTCGAGAAGCCGCGCACCGGCCGCAAGTGGCTCAAGCGCTCCTTCTTCCTCGTCCTGATCCTCGCCGTCGCCGGCGGCGGGCTCTACGGCGGCTGGCGCTGGACGCAGACGCAGTACTACGTGGGTGCCAAGGACCAGCACGTCGCGCTGTACCAGGGCATCAGCCAGGACCTGGCGTGGATCTCGCTCTCGAAGGTCGAGAAGGACCACCCCGAGATCGAACTCAAGTACCTCCCCGCCTACCAGCGGAAGCAGGTCGAGGACACGATCGCGGGCGGCAGCCTCGGCAAGGCCGAGACGAAGATCTCCGAACTCGCCCTGCAGGCCACGGCGTGCAAGAAGACCGAGCAGCAGCGCGAGGCCGCCGAGAAGGCCGCCGCGACCAAGCCGCCGGCCACCAAGCCCGGCGACACCGCCACCCCCGACTCCAAGCCCACCACAGCCGCTCCCTCCCCGGGTCCCACCCTCACCGCGGAGGAGCAGAAGCTGGCCTCGAACTGCGGCAAGCAGTAAGCACCCGTAGGGGGCCTTTCACCACCATGAGCGTTGTCACCAACACGACCACCATCGGCGCGATCGAGGCGCCGAGCCGCCGCAACACCGAGCTGGCCCTGCTGGGTTTCGCCGTCGTCATCCCGGTGTTCGCCTACCTCAACGTGGGCCTGGCCATCGACGGCAAGGTCCCGTCCGGCATGCTCGGCTACGGCCTCGGCCTCGCGCTCCTGGCGGGCGTCGCCCACCTCGTGGTGCGCAAGTGGGCCCCGTACGCGGACCCTCTGCTGCTCCCCCTCGCCACCCTGCTCAACGGCATGGGCCTGGTGCTGATCTGGCGGCTCGACCAGTCGCCGCGGCTGATCGCGACCTCGATGCGGCTGTACGACAGCTTCAGCCCGGACGCACCGAAGCAGATGATGTACTCGGCCATCGGCATCGCCATGTTCGTCGGCATGCTGCTGTTCCTGAAGGACCACCGGGTCCTCCAGCGCTACACGTACATCTCCATGGTGGCGGCGCTCGTGCTCCTGCTGTTGCCGTTGGTGCCGGGCCTCGGCTCGGCCGTCTACGGCGCCAAGATCTGGATCAACGTCGCCGGGTTCTCCATCCAGCCGGGTGAGTTCGCGAAGATCGTGCTCGCGATCTTCTTCTCCGGCTACCTGATGGTGAAGCGCGACGCCCTCGCTCTTGCCAGCCGCCGCTTCATGGGGCTCTACCTGCCGCGCGGCCGCGACCTCGGCCCGATCCTGACGATCTGGGCGGTCAGCCTCCTCATCCTGGTCTTCGAGAACGACCTCGGCACCTCGCTGCTGTTCTTCGGCATGTTCGTGATCATGCTGTACGTGGCGACCGAGCGGACCAGCTGGATCGTCATGGGTCTCCTCATGTCGGTCGCGGGCGCGGTCGGCGTGGCCTCCTTCGCCGGCCACGTGCAGGACCGTGTGGACGCCTGGGCCGATCCGTTCGGCTGCGCCAAGGAGGGCATCGCCGCCTGCCAGCAGATGAGCCAGGTCATGATGTCCTTCGGCTCCGGCGGCATCCTCGGCACCGGCCTCGGCCAGGGCAACTCGGACCTGATCGGCTTCGCGGCCAACTCCGACTTCATCTTCGCCACCGTCGGCGAGGAACTGGGTCTCGCCGGTGTGATGGTCTTCCTGCTCATCTACGGGCTGATCATCGAGCGGGGTGTCCGCACCGCGCTCGCCGCCCGCGACCCCTTCGGCAAGCTGCTCGCGATGGGCCTCTCCGGCGCCTTCGCGCTCCAGATCTTCGTCGTCGCCGGCGGCGTGATGGGCCTCATCCCGCTCACCGGTATGACCATGCCGTTCCTCGCGTACGGCGGATCATCGGTGATCGCCAACTGGGCCCTGATCGGCATCCTGATCCGGATCAGCGACACCGCCCGGCGCCCCGCGCCCGCGCCCGCCCCGTCCCCCGACGCCGAGATGACCCAGGTGGTCCGTCCGTGAACAAGCCGCTGCGGCGGGTCGCGATCTTCTGCGGCCTGCTCGTCCTCGCCCTGCTCCTGCGGGACAACTGGCTCCAGTTCGTCCGCGCCGACGAGCTGAACACCCACCCGACGAACAAGCGCGTCCAGATCGAGCGGTACGCCAACGCCCGCGGCAACATCATCGTGGACGGCAAGCCGATCACCGGCTCCGTGGACTCCAAGGACCCGTACTACAAGTTCAAGCGCACCTACATCGACGGCCCCATGTGGGCCCCGGTCACGGGCTACGCCTCGCAGGCCTACGACGCCAACCAGATCGAGAAGATCGAGGACGGCATCCTCACCGGCAACGACGACCGGCTGTTCTTCGACCGCACGCTCGCCATGTTCACCGGCGAGAAGAAGAAGGGCGGCGACGTCGTCACCACCCTCAACGGCGCCGCGCAGAAGGCCGCCTTCGAGGGACTGGGCAGCAAGACGGGTGCCGTCGTGGCGATCGAGCCGAAGACCGGCAAGATCCTGGCGATGGCGTCCACCCCGTCGTACGACCCCTCGACCTTCGCCGGCTACTCCGGCAAGGACGAGAAGGCCTGGGTCGCGCTGGAGAAGGACAAGAACAAGCCGAAGCTGAACCGCGCGATCCGTGAGATCTACCCGCCCGGCTCCGTCTTCAAGGTCGTGACCGCCGCCGCGGCGCTGGAGAACGGCGCGGTCACCGACATCAACGCGCCGACCGACACCCCCGACGGCTGGAAGATCCCCCTCTCCACCAAGGAGATGGTCAACCACGCCCAGGGCTGCGCGAAGGCCAGCCTCAACCGGGCGCTGGAGATCTCCTGCAACTCGGTGTTCGCGAAGCTCGGTGACGACATCGGCCGCGACAAGATGGTCGAGATGGCCGAGAAGTTCGGCTTCAACGCCGAGCAGTTCACCCCGGTCCGCTCCTCCGCCTCGGTCTACGACAAGCAGGCCGACCGCGGCGGCAACGCGCTCTCGTCCATCGGCCAGTTCAACACCGCGACCACCCCGCTCCAGATGGCGATGGTCACGGCGGCGATCGCCAACGACGGCAAGCTGATGAAGCCGTACATGATCGACGAGCTGCGCGCCCCGAACGTCGACCTGATCAAGAAGAACGAGCCGGAGGAGATGAGCCGGCCGGTCTCGCAGAAGAACGCCCAGCTCCTCCAGGAGATGATGGAGAACGTCGTCTCCAACGGCACCGGCGGCAAGGCCGACCTGAACATGGACGGCGTGAAGGTCGGCGGCAAGACGGGCACGGCCCAGCACGGCGAGAAGAACGCCAAGCGTCCGTACGCGTGGTTCATCTCGTACGCGAAGACCTCCGAGGGCTCCCCCGTCGCGGTCGCCGTGATCGTCGAGGACTCCGCGGGCACCGACCGCGAGGACATCAGCGGTGGCGGTCTGGCGGCCCCGATCGCGAAGGCCGTCATGAAGGCGGTCCTGAAGAGCAGGGGCTGATCGCCGACCCGGTACGGGCCAGGTACCGGTCGGGTATCAGCTGGCGGCCCCGGGCGGAACGCATTCCCGGGGCCGGTACCGTATCCGCGAACAGCACACACCGCCGGACCACCCATGGGTGCGGTCGGGACAGACGGAGAGGGCTGGATTAGCTATGGAAGAGCCGCGTCGCCTCGGCGGCCGGTACGAGCTGGGCTCGGTGCTCGGCCGTGGTGGCATGGCCGAGGTGTACCTCGCCCAGGACAGCCGGCTCGGCCGCACCGTCGCCGTGAAGACGCTGCGGGCCGACCTGGCCCGCGACCCGTCCTTCCAAGCCCGGTTCCGCCGTGAGGCACAGTCCGCCGCCTCGCTGAACCACCCGGCGATCGTCGCGGTGTACGACACCGGCGAGGACTACGTCGACGGGGTCTCCATCCCGTACATCGTGATGGAGTACGTCGACGGGTCGACCCTGCGTGAGCTGCTGCACTCCGGTCGCAAGCTGCTGCCCGAGCGCACCCTCGAGATGACGGTCGGCATCCTGCAGGCGCTGGAGTACTCGCACCGCGCCGGCATCGTGCACCGTGACATCAAGCCGGCGAACGTCATGCTGACGCGCACCGGCCAGGTCAAGGTCATGGACTTCGGCATCGCGCGCGCCATGGGCGACGCGGGCATGACCATGACGCAGACCGCCGCGGTGATCGGCACGGCCCAGTACCTCTCCCCCGAGCAGGCCAAGGGCGAGCAGGTCGACGCCCGCTCCGACCTGTACTCGACGGGCTGCCTGCTGTACGAGCTCCTCACGGTCCGGCCCCCCTTCATCGGTGACTCCCCGGTCGCGGTCGCGTACCAGCACGTCCGCGAGGAGCCGCAGCCGCCGAGCAACTTCGACGCCGAGATCACGCCCGAGATGGACGCCATCGTCCTGAAGGCGCTGGTCAAGGACCCCGACTACCGCTACCAGTCCGCCGACGAGATGCGCGCGGACATCGAGGCCTGCCTCGACGGCCAGCCGGTCGCCGCGGCGGCCGCGATGGGCATGGGGATGGGCATGGCGGGCGCGCCCGCGTACGGCGGGGGCTACGGCGGCTATCCGCCGGAGGACCAGCCGACCACGGCCCTGCGCCAGGCGGACCCGGCCGGCCAGACGTCGATGATGCCCCCGATCAACCAGGACGACGGCTACGGCTACGGCTACGACGACCGTCCTGACCGCCGTCGCGGCGGCCAGAAGAAGTCGAACACCTCGACGATCCTGCTGGTCCTCGCGGGCATCCTGGTGCTCGTCGGAGCGATCTTCATCGGCGTCTCGCTCTTCGACAAGCAGGAGGGCACGCAGCAGGTCACCGTGCCCCAGCTGGTCGGGCAGGACGTGAAGGCGGCGACGGGTCTGGCGGGCAACGCCCAGGTGAAGGTCAGCCAGGCCGGCACCGAGCGCTGCGACCAGCCCAAGGGCCTGATCTGCCGGCAGACCCCGGTCTCGGACAACGTGCAGAAGATGGACGTCGGCGGCACCATCCAGGTGTACGTCTCCGAGGGCGCCCCCCTCGTGGAGGTCCCGGACGTCGTCGAGCAGTCCGAGGAGCGCGCCAAGGAGAGCCTGGAGAGCAAGGGCTTCAAGGTCAAGGTCGAGCAGCAGGAGTCGGACGAGGACCCCGGTACGGTCATCAGCCAGAACCCGCAGAGCAACACCAAGGCGGAGAAGAACTCCGAGGTGACGATCACCGTCGCCAAGAAGAACCAGGTCACGGTGCCGCCGGTCGTCGGCAACCAGGTCTCCCAGGCCGAGCAGCAGCTCAAGGACCTCAAGTTCGTCGTGGTCACCGAGTACGTCGACTCCGACCAGCCCAAGGACCAGGTCCTCTCCCAGACCCCGGACGGCAACAGCAAGGCCGCCGAGGGCTCCGAGGTCAAGCTCCGCGTCTCCAAGGGCCCGCAGCAGACCCAGGTCCAGATCCCCACGGGTCTGACCGGCAAGAAGTTCAAGGACGTCCGGGACCAGCTCCAGGCCCTGGGCCTGACGGTCATCCAGCAGAACTCGGACAAGGAGGACGCCATGGTCCTCGGCACCAACCCGCCGGAGGGGTCGATGGTCAACACCACCGACCCGGTCACCGTCATCACGATAGGCGGCGGGGGCAACGACAACGGGGACAACCGCGGCGGCGGATTCTTCGGCTGACCGAACGCCCGACGGCCTGAGGGCCTGAGGGCCTGAGGGCCTGAGGGCCTGAGGGCCTCGCTCACGGCAACGGGAGAGCCCCGGCATCCAGGACGGATGCCGGGGCTCTTTCGTTCGTGCCGCGCTAGCGCAGTTCCGCCGGCGGCGTCCGGTCGCGGTCGACCTTCTCCGCGCGCTCCAGTTCGCCCCAGACGATGTAGCGGTAGTCCGAGGTGTACAGGGGGGTGCAGGTGGTCAGCGTGATGTAGCGGCCGGGCTTGTTCTTGCCGGATTCCCTGGGGACGGGCTGGAGGACGTCGACGTTGAACTTCGTGGTCTCGGGCAGCGTCTTGTAGACCTTGTAGACGAACCAGGTGTCCTTGGTCTCGAAGACGATCGAGTCCCCGGTCTTCAGCTTGTGGATGTTGTGGAACTTGGCGCCGTGCCCGTCCCGGTGCGCGGCCAGGGTGAAGTTGCCCTGCGCGTCCTGCGGGAGCGCGGACTTGATCGGGTCGGTGTAGTAGCCGGCGACGCCGTGGTTGAGGACGTCGGCGCCGGTGCCCCGCTTCACGAGGACCTCGCCGTTGTCCATGGCGGGTACGTGGAGGAAGCCGATGCCGTCCTTGGTGTCGAGCGCGCCGGGGCCCTGGTCGGCCCACTGGTCGCGGACCTGGGCGCCGTCCTTGTCGGCGGCACGGTCGGCGAGGACGTTGGTCCACCACAGCGAGTAGACGACGAAGAGTCCGAGCACCAGGCCCGCTGTGATGAGGAGTTCGCCGAAGACGCTGATCATCCCGGCGATCCGGTTGCGCGCGCGTGCCACTAGGTCGTCCCGTCGTCCCGTCCGGAGGTGTGGGGTCTCAGCCTACGAGCGCTTCCGGCTTTCCCTTGCTGCGCGGGCGTTCCTCGACCAGCTTGCCCCACACGATCATGCGGTACGTGCTGGTGAACTCGGGCGTGCAGGTGGTCAGCGTGATGAACCGGCCGGGCTTGGTGAAGCCCGAGCCCTTCGGGACGGGTTCGATGACCGAGATGTTCGACGGCGAGGTCTGCGGCAGGATGCTGGCCATCTCGTACGTGTAGTAGGCGTTCCGCGTCTCGACGACGATCGGGTCGCCGGGCTTCAACTGGTTGATGTAGCGGAACGGTTCGCCGTGGGTGTTGCGGTGGCCGGCGACGGCGAAGTTGCCCTGCTTGTCGGAGGGCATGGCCGTCTTGAGCTTGCCCTCGCCGTAGTGGCCGACCATGCCCTTGTCGAGGACCTTGGCCTTGCTGATGCCCTCGGCGACGGGGACGACGACGTCCAGCTTGGGGATGTACATGATGGCGAAGCCCTCGCCGGGTTCGAAGGCGCCCGGCTTGCCGTCGTCCTTCTTCCCGCCGTCGTCGTCCTGGGCCCAGGTGTCCTCTATCTGCTCCTTGGCCCGGTCGGTCTCCTGACCGGCGAGGACGTTCGTCCACCACAGCTGGTAGGTGACGAAGAGGAGCATGACGACGCCGAAGGTGATGAAGAGTTCTCCGACGGCCCGGCTGGCGACGACGCCGGCGCTCTCCTTGGCGGCGCGCGCCGCGCGGCGGGCCTCGACGCGGGAGAGGGGCCGGGCCTCGCCGGCGGCTTCCGCGGGGGCGGTGGGCGCGGCGGCGCTCCTGCCCCTGCCCCGGCCGCCCTTGGCCGCACGGCGCCGCTCGGCCCGCCCGGGCCCGGGAAGGGGCTCCACGGCCCGTAGGGGCATCGTCTCGTCGTGCCGGACCCGCGGGGGCTCCGGGGGCTCCTCGGCGGCGTACGGCTCGTCCACGGCCTCGCGCGGGGACTCGTAGCCCGCCGCGGACCCCTCCGGGGCGACGTAGGCGGGCTCGTACGCGGAGGCGGGCTCGTACGCGGAGGCGGCCTCGGGCGGGTAGGACGCGGGCTCGTACGTGACCCGCGCCGGCTCGGGCCCGTACGAGACCGGCGCGGGGCCGGGCTCGTACGACGAGGGCTCGGGCCGGTAGGGCGCCTGCTCCGGGGCGTACGGCGTCGACTCGGCCTGGTACGGCGTCGGCTCGTATCCCGTCGCCGCGGGCGCGTGCGGCTCCTGCGCGTACGGCGTCGACTCCTGCGCGGGCAAAGGCTCCTGCGCGTACGGCGTCGGCTCGGGCGCGTGCGGCGACGGCTGCCCGTGGCCGTACGGGTCCGCTGGTATCGGCTCGGGTTCCGGCGTGTTCGCCGCACGGAACCACGGCGAGCCCGTCGTCACGCGACGGCCTTGCCCACCACCGGCGCGAGCCCCGCCGACCGGCCGACCGCCCCCTTGTCGCCGCACTGCTCCAGCCAGTTGGCGAGCATCAGGTGACCGTGCTCGGTGAGGACCGACTCGGGGTGGAACTGAACGCCCTCGACGGGCAGCTCGCGGTGGCGCAGGCCCATGATGATGCCGTCCTCGGTCCGCGCCGTGACCTCGAGCTCGGCCGGCAGCGCGGCGGGCTCGGCGGCCAGCGAGTGGTAGCGGGTCGCGGTGAACGGCGACGGCAGACCGGCGAAGACGCCCCGGCCCTCGTGCGTGACGAGCGAGGTCTTGCCGTGCAGCAGTTCGGGCGCGCGGTCGACGACACCGCCGTAGGCCACGGCCATCGACTGCATGCCGAGGCAGACGCCGAAGACGGGCACACCGGTGGCGGCGCAGTGCCGGACCATGTCGATGCAGACCCCCGCCTGTTCCGGGGCGCCCGGGCCGGGCGAGAGCAGGACGCCGTCGAAGCCGTCCTGGGCGTGGCTCAGCCCGACCTCGTCGTTGCGGAGGACTTCGCACTCGGCACCGAGCTGGTAGAGGTACTGAACGAGGTTGAAGACGAAGCTGTCGTAGTTGTCGACGACGAGAATTCGCGCGCTCACTGGCCGTCCACCGTCACATCGTTGAACGGAAGCAGCGGCTCCGCCCAGGGGAACACGTACTGGAAGAGGACGTAGACGACCGCGAGGACCAGCACGATCGAGAGCAGCGCCCGTACCCACGCGTTGCCCGGCAGATGCCGCCAGATCCAGCCGTACATGACGTCGACCGCCCCTTCCGTTCGTTACGGGGACCAGAGTACGGGTCGGCGGGGCCGTGCAGGGTCAGCTGTCCAAAGCCTGTGGACGACCGTCGGTCACCGGCCGGGTGGCGTCGAGATGAGCCCAGACGACCAGCCGGTGGCTGCTGCCCCACTCGGGGTCGCAGGTGGTGAGGGTGAGGTAGCGGCCCGGCCCGTCGAAGCGGGATTTCCTGGGGACGGGGTCGACGACCGCGACGTCGCCGGGCACGGTCCGGTGGGGACCGCGGTCGACGCGGTACGTGAACCAGGTCGTCCCGTCGGTGAGGACGACCGCGTCCCCGGGGCGCAGCCGGGGGAAGTCCTTGAAGGGGTCGCCGTAGGTGCGGCGGTGGCCCGCGACGGCGAAGTTCCCGGTCTCGCCGAGCCGCCCCGTGGCCGCGTAGTGCCCGAGGCCCTTCTTCAGGACGCCGGTCCCGGTGCCTTCGAGGACGGGCCACTTCCAGTCCCGGCCGAGCCGGGGGACGTACATGACCGCGATGCCCTTGCCGGGGACGTAGGGCGGCCGCACGCGCGCGGGTGCGGGTCCCGGCGCGGCCGGGACGGGGGTGGCCGCCCACTCGCGCTGGAGGGTGTCGATCTGGGCGGCGCCGGCGATGCCGGCCTGGACGCCGGTCCAGTACAGGACGTAGGCGACGAAGAGGACGATGAGGGTGCCGACGGTGAGGCACAGCTCGCTGAAGGTCCGCACGACGAGACGCAAGCGGCCCTCCCGCTCTCCCGCTGTCAGCTCACCGGCTGCGCGTAGTGGAGGTCCACTGTGCCCGAGTAGCCGGGAAGAGTCACCGCCCGGTGCTCGTCGACTTTCCAGCCGAGCCCGTACGCCTTCACGTACAGCTGGTAGTTCTGGATCGCCGGGGAGTCCGCGAGGGCCTTGGTCAGCTTCCCGCGGTCGCCGACGGCGGTGATCCTGTACGGCGGCGAGTAGACGCGGCCCTGGAGGATCAGGGTGTTGCCGACGCAGCGCACGGCGCTGGTGGAGATGAGCCGCTGGTCCATCACGCGGATGCCCTCGGCGCCGCCCTGCCACAGCGCGTTGACGACGGCCTGGAGGTCCTGCTGGTGGATGACCAGGTCGTTGGCCTGCGGCTCGGGGTAGCCGGGGGCGGCCTGCGCGTCCGGCGGGGCGTCGTTGAGGGTGACGGTGAGGCCGGAGCCGGAGACCGCGGTGGTTCCCGCCGCCGCTTCGAGTGCGTCGAGCTTCGCGTCCTCCGCGCGGGTGGATCCGTCGTCGCGCGCGGCGAGGGCGTCGACCTCGGAGCGGAGGGTGGCGGTGGACTCGTCGAGGCCGGCGTTCTTGTGGCTGCGTTCCTCGATCAGGTCGGAGAGCCTGAGCAGCGAGGCGTCCGTGCGGATGTTGGTGCCCTTGGCGGTGTTGAAGCTCGTGACGAAGATCAGTCCGGCGAGGGCGAAGACGGCAAGCGTGAGCACCCGGACGGGGCGCCACCTCGTGGTGCTGCCCGGCCCTTCGGGAGTGGCGGCGGAATTGCTCAACGTACCCTGATCCCCTTCGGTGCCGCGGAACCACTACGCTAACGGACGCCTGGGGGACGCAGTCGTCCTCCTTCGTCACATCCCGGCGCCAGCCACAGTTCCCTGCGCGGTCACGCAGCGCATCGACAGGAGAGTCCCTCGTGCCGAAGTCACGGATCCGCAAGAAGGCCGACTTCACGCCCCCGCCCGCCAAGGCCACCAACATCAAGCTGACGAATCGCAGCTGGGTGGCGCCCGTGATGTTGGCGCTGTTCGCCATCGGGCTGGTGTGGATCGTGGTCTTCTACGTCACCGACGGTTCCCTGCCGGTCGAGTCGATCCGGAACTGGAACATCGTGGTGGGCTTCGGCTTCATCGCGGCCGGCTTCGGCGTCTCCACGCAGTGGAAGTAGCGGCGATCTAGCGGCCGTACCGGCTGCTCGTCAAGCTCTCCCCTGAACTTATCCACAGTGTTGTGCACAGCACTGGATAACTTACGAAGATCTGTGGATAACTCGCACGAGGTTGACGCCGGTATGACCGGAATCACCCTCGGCTCAACGCGCTGCGCCCCTCACCTCTCTGGAGAAATTCCAGGTCAGAGGTGGGGGCGCGGTCTTTCCCCCAGATCTGGGGAGATTCGCCACACGCTGTGGATAACTCTGGGGAAAGCTCACAGAAGAGCTCTTCCACAGCCCTGTGCGCTCAGGTGAGCGCGGCCGAGCGGGCGAGCACGATCCCCAGGTCGAGCAGCAGCACCGCACCACAGGCCGCGTACTGCACCGGGCGCCGGCGTGCCGAGGGCGCGTGCAGCATCGCGTACGTGACGAGGGCTCCCGCGACGAGACCGCCGACGTGCGCCTCCCACGAGATCCCCGGACGGGTGAAGGTCATCAACAGGGACAGGGCCACGAAGAGGACCACCGGCCGCATGTCGTGACGGCGTCTGCGGGCCAGCACCACCCAGGCGCCGATCAGCCCGTAGACGACGCCGGAGGCGCCGAGCGAGGGCTGGTTGGGCTCGGCGAGCAGATAGGCGAGCACACACCCCGAGAGACCGGAGAGCAGGCACAGCGCCGCGAACCGGACGCGCCCCAGCTCGGGTTCGACGATCCCCCCGAACACCCACAGGCCGATCACGTTGAAGAGGATGTGCCAGACCTCCTGGTGGAGGAAGGCGGCGGTCAGCAGCCGGTACCACTCGCCGTCCGCGACGCCGACGATCTCGCCCAGCACCGGGCTGAAGGCGTAACCGATGAGATCGAGCTCGGCGACGAGCCGGTCCCCGACCGCCAGCACCGCCAGGTAGACCGCGAGGTTGATCCCGATCAGGATCTTGGTGACGAAGTGGCCGTCCTCCGCCACCCGGCCGCCCGCGAGCGTCCTCGGCTGGTTGGCGCCGGGGGCGTGACCGGTCCCCGAGCCGCTGCGCACGCAGTCGGGGCACTGGAAGCCCACGGAGGCGGAGATCATGCACTCCGGGCAGATCGGCTTGTCGCAGCGCGTGCAGCGGACGCCGGTCTCGGTCTCGGGGTGGCGGTAGCAGCGCGGCAGGCCGGAATGCGGTGTGCCGGAAGGTCGCGGATCCATGGGAGGTGCCGTCCCTTCCGCCTCAGCGCTTCTCGATCACCACGGACTCGACGACCACGTCCTGGACGGGACGTTCGGTGTGCGGGTCGGTCTCGGCGGTCGCGATCGCGTCCACGACCTTCCGGCTCTCCTTGTCCACGACCTCGCCGAAGATCGTGTGCTTGCGGTTCAGCCAGGTCGCGGGGGCGACGGTGACGAAGAACTGCGAGCCGTTGGTGCCCGGGCCGGCGTTGGCCATCGCCAGCAGGTACGGGCGGTCGAACTGGAGCTCCGGGTGGATCTCGTCCGCGAACTCGTAGCCCGGGCCGCCGGTGCCGTTCCCGAGCGGGTCGCCGCCCTGGATCATGAAGCCCTTGATCACCCGGTGGAACGCAGTGCCGTCGTAGAGCGGGTCCGAGGAGACCGTGCCGGTGGCGGGGTGCGTCCACTCGCGCCCGCCGGTCGCGAGTTCGACGAAGTTCCGGACCGTCTTCGGGGCGTGGAACGGCATCAGCCGCACCTCGATGTCGCCCCGGTTCGTCTTCAGGATCGCGTACTGCTGCTCGGCCACGGTCGCCTTCCGTCCACGTCGTGTCGCGTCATGCCACGTCTGTCTGGCGAGTCCGATCCTCGCATGCCCCGGCCGCCCGGCCGCCATGCCCCGGATGCCCGCCCCGCATGCCGGACCGCGATCCGAGGGGCATGATTCCGAAAAGGATGGAAAGGTGAAAAACCGACATCGTCGCCACCGAGGAGGAGGAATCCCGTGACCCGCATGGAGAGCGTGCGCGCCGCGACAGATTCGGCGAAGGAGAGCGTCCTGCACGCCGCGGAAGTGGTGGCGCCGTACGCCGGCACGGCCAAGGACCAGGCCACGCACTACGCTCACGAGGCGCGTGAAGCGCTCGCGCCGAAGGTCTCGAAGGCAGCTCGGCTGTGCCGAGCGCAGTACGACTCGTACGTCGCACCGCATGTGCCGCCACGGGTCGACGCGGCCGCGCACACCGCGGCGGTCAAGACCCGCTGGGCCGCCCGTCAGGCAGCCGACTACACCGTTCCGCGTGTCGAGAGCGCGGTCGCCGCGACCGGTCCCGTCCTCGGGGAGGCGGGGTCGCGTTCCACTGCCGCCTGGGCCGCGCTGCGCGGTCAGGTGACGCCGAAGGAAATCCGGAAGATCGTGAAGAAGCACGAGCGTCGGGCCAAGGCCGGTCGTGTCGTCAAGGGCGTCGCCGTCCTCGGCGTACTGGCCGTCGGCGCGTTCGCCGTCTGGAAGTGGTGGGACAAGCAGGCCAACCCCGACTGGCTGGTCGAGCCGCCCGCTCCCACCGAGGTGGAGGAGGAGACCGTACTGACGTCCGTCGACGGCAGTGTCAGTTCCCTCGACCCGGAGGTGGAGGCCAAGCAGACCGAGGCCGAAGCCGCGGCCGAAGCCGAAGCCGCCGAACGCGACGACAAGCGTCGCTGACCGACCGGGTTCCTGCTGGGTGACGCCTGGATCCTGCGAAGCACTACTGAGCCCTACGAGGTACGGCTGGTCCTGCCGGGTCCTACGAGGTACGGCTGGTCCTGCCGGGTCCTACGAGGTACGGCTGGTCCTGCCGGGTCCTACGAGGTACGGCTGATCCGGCTGAGTCCTACGGGATGCCGCTGGTTCCGCCCCACAGGGCGGGTGCGGGTGCGGGGAGTACGCGTGTCGTCTCCCCGCGCCTTACGCCGCCGCGGCGAGGGCGAGGTCCGTGAGGGCGGCCGGGTCGCTTTCGGTCACGGGCGTGGAGGACGACCGCCGACGAGCGGAGGGGGAGGAGCCGTGGGCCTCGGCGGCGATGCGCTGCTTGAGGGTCGGCGGCAGCGAACGGTCGCCGGCGAGCGGCCACTGGTGCGTCCGCTGCGCCGGTACGGAGGCGGGTGCCCGCTCGGCCGTGGTGGCGGGCGCGGACGCGGCGGCGGGACCGGCCGGCTCCTCGGGCTGCTGCACCGCGGGCTGCTGAGCGGCGGCGGCGGTGCCCGTCAGGCCGACGGAGGCGAGCAGGGCGAAGAGGACGGAGATGAAGGCGGCCCAGAACTGCTTGACCTTGGCGGTGGCCATGACCCCTCACTTTCGTGATGTTCTCGGATGGTTCATTTCGGATTGCGCGCTTTTCGTACCTTCCTCATGATGTGGAGGCACGTCCGATTTCCGCGGACCGACGCCACCACCGCGCGGTTCTTCCGATGAACACCACCCGTACGGGCCAACACGTGCCCCACCGGCACGGGACATCGCTGCCGACTCTCCGCCGGACCGGCCCCGCGAGCAGGGCAAAAAAAAGACCCCCCGACCGCGTTTCCGCAGGTCAAGGAGGTCTTTTCCGAGTGGAGCCTAGGGGAGTCGAACCCCTGACATCTGCCATGCAAAGACAGCGCTCTACCAACTGAGCTAAGGCCCCGGAACGAGGACAGCGTACCCGGTCACCCCCCATGTCCGGCAAAAGGATTGGGACTCCCGGTCGGCGACCACTCTCCGTAAGATGCTGACCGAGGTTCGCAGTGGCGAACCGCAGGGATGGGGAGAAGTGATGGACACAGCGCAGCAGGAAGCCACGGCAAGAGCCAGAGAGCTTCAGCGCAGTTGGTACGGGGAGCCGTTGGGGGCGCTCTTCCGTCGGCTGATCGACGATCTCGGGCTCAACCAGGCCAGGCTCGCGGCCGTCCTCGGGCTCTCCGCGCCCATGCTGTCCCAGCTGATGAGCGGCCAGCGGGCCAAGATCGGCAACCCTGCGGTCGTCCAGCGTGTCCAGGCCCTCCAGGAGCTCGCCGTCCAGGTCGCCGACGGCAGCGTCAGTGCCGCCGAGGCCGCCGACCGGATGGACGAGGTCAAGAAGTCGCAGGGCGGTTCCGTCCTCACCGGCACCGGTCCCACGGCCCCCGGTTCGGGCGCTCCGACCGTGCGCCGCGTGGTCCGCGAGATCCAGTCGCTGCTGCGCTCCGTGGCAGCCGCCGGCGACATCATCGACGCGGCCGACTCCCTCGCCCCCGCCCATCCGGAACTGGCAGAGTTCCTCCGGGTGTACGGCGCCGGGCGCACCGGGGACGCGGTCGCCCACTACGAGTCGCACCAGAACTGACGCGGGGCCCGGCGACCGGGCCCGCACCACCGAGAGACGACGCACGGGGAGCGGACGCAGCGCGATGGGTGAGGTCTTCGCTGGTCGGTACGAGCTGATCGACCCGATCGGACGCGGTGGGGCGGGTGCGGTGTGGCGGTCCTGGGACCACCGGCGCCGCCGTTACGTGGCGGCCAAGGTGCTCCTCCAGAGCGACGCGCACACGCTGCTGCGCTTCGTCCGCGAGCAGGCGCTGCGGATCGACCACCCGCACGTGCTCGCTCCGGCCAGCTGGGCGGCCGACGACGACAAGGTCCTCTTCACCATGGACCTGGTGGCCGGCGGCTCGCTGGTCCACGTCGTCGGCGACTACGGCCCGCTGCCGCCCCGCCTCGTCTGCACCCTCCTCGACCAGCTGCTGTCGGGGCTGGCCGCGGTGCACGCCGAGGGCGTCGTCCACCGGGACATCAAGCCGGCCAACATCCTGCTGGAGGTCACGGGTGCCGGACGGCCCCACCTGCGGCTCTCCGACTTCGGCATCTCCATGCGGAAGGGCGAACCCCGGCTCACCGAGACCAACTACGTGGTGGGGACGCCCGGCTATTTCGCGCCCGAGCAACTCATGGGCGCGGAGCCCGACTTCACCGCCGACCTCTTCGCCGTGGGCCTGGTCGCGCTCTATCTGCTCCAGGGCCGCAGCCCGGACTCCCAGGCCCTGGTCGAGCACTTCGTCGCGCACGGCACCCCGGGCGCCCCGGAAGGCATGCCGGAGCCCCTGTGGCAGGTGCTGGCCGGACTGCTCCAGCCGGACCCGCAGGCCCGGTTCCGGACGGCCACGGGCGCGCGCAAGGCGCTGAGCGCCGCCGTCGAGATGCTGCCCGAACCGATCCCCGGCGAGCAGCCGATCGACATCCGCGACCAACTGGGCCCGCTGCCCGCCGGCTTCGGGCCCCAGGGCCCGACGGGCCCCGCCGCACCGGGAACCCCCGCCGCCCGGACCTTCCCCTCCGACGCGGTGCCGTCGTCCGCGACCGCTCCCCCCGTGCCCCCTCCCACTCCCGTGCCCGGCCCCGTACCGCCTCAGCAGCAGTCCGCGCAGCCGCAGGCACAGCCGTATCACCAGCCACAGCCACATCCCGCGTTCCAGCCCCAGCAGGTGCCGGTCGCCTCCGAGACGGGCAGCTTCCACCTGCCCCCGCCGGTCCGGCATCCGACCACCTCCCTCGACCAGGCCCCCACGTCGGCGGCGCCGTACGGACAAGCCCCTACTCATCCATACACCGCTCGACCCGATCAGGTTCCCGGCCGGCCGGCCGGACCCGCGCCGTCCGCCCCGGTACGCCGGCCGGGACCGCCCCCGAAGGTGACGGTCCCGGTACTCCTGCTCGCGCTCGTCTGCCTCGCCGTCGGCTTCTGGGCCCTCACCCAGACCTGAGCCGCCCCGCGCCCTCACCCAGACCTGCGCACCCCGCCCCGGGGCCCGAGCCGCCCCGACACTCCTGAGCCGCCCCCCCGGGACCGGCAGCGCCCCTCGCCCACCCCCCTGGGGCCCGGGGCCGCCCCGAGCTCGCACTACGGGCCGCCTAGGCCGCCGTCCGCCTCCGCGCCAGCAGCGTCCACGCGCCGAGGCCGAGCAGCAGCACGGTCCCGCTGCCGATCCCGGCCGCCGCGAGGACCCGCATGGAACCGCTCCGCTCCGCCTGCTCCGCGGCCTGCGCGCCGCTCGTTCCGCTCGCGGCCGCGTCCCGGTCCCCGGCGGTCACCGCGAAGGCGCCGGGGTCGCCGTCGTACCCGGGACCGGCCTTCGGGGTGCCCATGAGGTTGACCCGCAGCGTCAGCGGGACCGGCTTGTCCCCGTACTCCTCGGCGATCTCCGGGTTGAGCGTGGCCGACAGGTAGTACCAGCCGGCGAAGCGCATGCCGCTCGTGGCCTCGTCGTACGCGGTGCGGTTCTCGTGCGCCACCGGCCGCTGCGGGCCGAGGGCGACCGTCGCGGGCTTCCCGTTGTAGCTTCCGGTGTTCTCGTCGACGTGGCCGAGCGCCGGGTTCTCCAGGGAGAGCACGAGCGCGTAGCTCACGTACTCGTCCGCGGCGGCGCTGCTGCCGAGCTCGGCGGTGGCGTAGAGCTGCTGTCCCCAGTCGACGGGCACCCGGTAGAAGAGGGTCTGGCCCGGCCGGATGTCCGACCTCCACTCGCCCTGTGTCAGCGAGGCGGCGTCGTGGACGCCCGCGCCGCCCTGACGCTGCTCGGGGCCGCCCGTCGGGGGCGCCGGGGTGGCGGAGGACCAGGTCTCCGGAAGCTCGGTCGGCCCGGCCTTCCTGAGCGGCGGCTCGGACAGGTGCCGGACCTCCAGCTCCCAGTCGTCCGGGGAGGAGGTCGCCTTCTGCTCCCGCTCGACGAGGACGTAGAACGCGCCCGCCTTCTGGCAGGTGGAGCCGTCCGCGTCGACGATGCGGCGGGCGTACGCGGAGAGGGGGCGCGGGTAGGCGGCCGACGCGAAGCCGACCTGCTGGTAGCCGCACTCGGTGCCGGTGCCGTCCTGCATGCTCACCCGGATGCCGTCGCCGTAGTCGACCTTGCCGCCGGTCTTCGGGACGGCGACCACGGAGACGTACGCGTTCCGCTTGTCGTCGAGATCGACCCGGTAGTAGACCTTGCCGTCCTTCTTCAGGGTGCCGCGGTAGGTCCCCCCGGCCTTCAGCTGCGGCGCGTCCGAGCTCGAGGCGGCCCCCTGGACGCGCTGGGCGGTGCTGTCGAAGGTGTACGGGGGGAGGGCGGGCCCCTCGGCCGCCCTCGCCTGGCCGGGCAGCGCGGCCACGGTGCCCACCGCGGCGGCCGCCGTGAGCAGGGCCCCCGCCCTCCGGCCGATCCCGGCCTGCGTCTTCACACGAGCTCCTTCTCTTCACTCAAGCAAGCGATCACATTGCTCAGGCAAAGCGAAGCCCCGGCCCGCTCACGCGCGGCCGGGGCTTCACCCACAGATGGTCTTCGTCTCAGACACCCGAACCTGCGGGCACGGAGTCGGTCGCCTCCGTCCACAGGTCCTGCTCGGCGCGATCCGCCTGGATCTGGCGGTACACGAGGAGCCCGCCGATGGCGGCCAGTGCGACCAGGAGAAGCTTCTTCACCGCGCGACCTCGTCTTTCGTTGACGTAGGAGACTTCTGACGCCCACTCTACACATCGACCGATACCGATCGGTGACCTGTACGAGCTTCAAACCTCCAACGCGCCCCGGACAAACAAATAGGCCCGGACGGAGTAACCGTCCGGGCCTATCTTCATTGTGGGGCTAACAGGATTTGAACCTGTGGCCTCATCCTTATCAGGGATGCGCTCTAACCAACTGAGCTATAGCCCCGCCGCGCTGTGCGGTGTGTGTCCCGCGCGCTGACTCCTGAACATTAGCGCACGTGGGGGCCAGTCCCAAAATCCGTATCCCCGGACGGCCCCCCGCGGGCTACTCGTCCTCGGCCAGCGTGAGCTCGACACCGCCCACGAAGCCCGCCGACAGGTTGTAGATGAACGCGCCCAGCGTCGCCAGGGCGGTCATCAGGACCACGTCGATCACGGCGATCACCGAGGTGAACATCAGCACCCTCGGCAGCGACAGGAACGACTGCAGGTCGAAGCCGTTGGACTCGTTGGAGCCCGTGGCCTCGCTGATCGTGCCGCCGACCGTCGAGAAGACGCCCATGGCGTCCATGACCATCCACAGCACCGCCGCGGCCACGACCGTGCAGATGCCCAGCGCGATGGAGAGCAGGAAGCTCACCTTCATCACCGACCACGGATCGGCCTTCGCCACCCGCAGCCGCGCCTTGCGCGTACGGGGCGTCGTGCGCGCCCCCGTACGCGGCCGGCGCACGGCACCGGTCTGACCGCCCGCCGTGCCGCCCGGCGCCGGAGCGCCGTACGCCTGCGGCGGGTGGTACGGGCCGCCCTGCTGCTGCGCTCCCGCGCGTTCGCCGGGCAGCGGCCCGTTGTACGTCTCGTAGGACGAGGGCTGCTGCCCCCGAGTGTCCGTCACCGCAACCCCCTGGGAGTCCGTGGCGGGGCCACGGGCGCCGTTCGCTCCAGCACCAGCAGAAGCTCCGGCGGCCGCCGATCCGGCGCCCGTGGCTCCACTCACGCTCTTACTCCTCGTGCTCCCCGGCCGAGGGCTCCGTGCCCTCGGCTGCCTCGACTTCGGCCACCGCTGCCTCGGTCGCCTCGACGGCGCCCTCGACCTCGTCCGCGTTGTCGACGTATTCGTCGTCGCCGCCGGCCTCGGCGTTCCGTGCGATGCCGACGACGGCATCGCGCTTGCCCAGGTTGATCAGCTGGACGCCCATGGTGTCACGGCCGGTCTCCCTGACTTCGTTGACTCGCGTACGAATCACACCGCCGGACAGCGTGATGGCGAGGATCTCGTCGGTCTCCTCGACCACCAGCGCGCCCACGAGCGAGCCGCGGTCCTCCACGATCTTGGCGGCCTTGATACCGAGGCCGCCACGGCCCTGGACGCGGTACTCGTCGACGGGGGTGCGCTTCGCGTACCCGCCGTCGGTCGCGGTGAAGACGAAAGTACCGGGCCGGACGACATTCATCGAGAGCAGCTCGTCGTCCTCTCGGAAACTCATCCCCTTCACGCCCGACGTGGCACGCCCCATCGGACGCAGCGCGTCGTCGGTGGCGGTGAAGCGGATCGACTGCGCCTTCCTGCTGACGAGCAGCAGGTCGTCCTCGGAGGAGACCAGCTCGGCGCCGATCAGCTCGTCGTCGCTGCCGTCCTCCCGCTCGCGCAGGTTGATGGCGATGACACCGCCCGAGCGGGGCGAGTCGTAGTCCTTCAGCGCGGTCTTCTTCACCAGGCCGGCCTTGGTGGCGAGCACCAGGTACGGCGCGGCGTCGTAGTCGCGGATGGCCAGGATCTGGGCGATCTGCTCGTCCGGCTGGAAGGCGAGCAGGTTGGCCACGTGCTGGCCGCGGGCGTCCCGGCCGGCGTCCGGCAGCTCGTACGCCTTGACCCGGTAGACCCGGCCCTTGTTCGTGAAGAAGAGCAGCCAGTGGTGCGTGGTGGAGACGAAGAAGTGGTCGACGATGTCGTCCTGCTTCAGCTTCGTGCCCCGCACGCCCTTGCCGCCGCGCTTCTGCGACCGGTAGTCCTCGGTCTTGGTGCGCTTCACGTAGCCACCGCGCGTGATGGTGACGACGATGTCCTCCTCGGCGATCAGGTCCTCGATGGACATGTCACCGTCGAAGGGCACGAGCTTGGAGCGGCGGTCGTCGCCGAACCGCTCGACGAGGGCGGCGAGCTCCTCGCTGACGATCGCCCGCTGGCGCTCCGGGGAGGCCAGGATCGCGTTGTACTCGTTGATCTTCGCCTGGAGCTCGTCGTGCTCGGCGACGATCTTCTGGCGCTCCAGGGCGGCGAGCCGGCGGAGCTGCATCTCCAGGATCGCGTTGGCCTGGATCTCGTCGATCTGCAGCAGGTCCATCAGGCCCGCGCGCGCGACCTCGACCGTGTCGCTGCGCCGGATGAGCGCGATGACCTCGTCGATCGCGTCCAGGGCCTTGAGGAGGCCGCGCAGGATGTGGGCGCGCTCCTCGGCCTTGCGCAGCCGGAACTTCGTCCGGCGGACGATGACCTCGATCTGGTGCGTCACCCAGTGGCGGATGAACGCGTCCAGCGAGAGGGTGCGCGGCACGCCGTCGACGAGCGCCAGCATGTTCGCGCCGAAGTTCGTCTGCAGGTCGGTGTGCTTGTAGAGGTTGTTGAGGACGACCTTGGCGACGGCGTCGCGCTTGAGCACGATGACGAGGCGCTGGCCGGTCCGCGACGAGGTCTCGTCGCGCACGTCGGCGATGCCGCCGACCTTGCCGTCCTTCACCAGGTCGGCGATCTTCTGCGCCAGGTTGTCGGGGTTGGTCTGGTACGGCAGCTCCGTGACCACCAGGCACTGGCGGTTCTGGATCTCCTCGACCTCGACGACCGCGCGCATCGTGATCGAGCCGCGGCCGGTGCGGTACGCCTCCTCGATGCCCTTGCGGCCCACGACGAGCGCGCCGGTCGGGAAGTCCGGGCCCTTGATCCGCTCGATGAGCGCGTCGAGGAGCTCCTCGTGGGAGGCGTCGGGGTGCTCCAGCGCCCACTGGGCGCCGGCCGCGACCTCGCGCAGGTTGTGCGGCGGGATGTTGGTCGCCATGCCGACCGCGATACCGGCGCTGCCGTTGATCAGCAGGTTCGGGAAGCGGGCCGGCAGGACCGTCGGCTCCTGGTTGCGGCCGTCGTAGTTGTCCTGGAAGTCGACGGTCTCCTCGTCGATGTCCCGGAGCATCTCCATCGACAGCGTCATGAGCTTGCACTCGGTGTAACGCATGGCGGCGGCCGGGTCGTTGCCCGGGGAGCCGAAGTTGCCGTTGGAGTCGACGAGCGGCATGCGCATCGACCAGGGCTGGGCGAGGCGGACGAGCGCGTCGTAGATCGAGGAGTCGCCGTGCGGGTGGTACGTACCCATGACGTCACCGACGACGCGGGCGCACTTGTAGAAGCCCTTCTCGGGCCGGTAGCCGCCGTCGTACATCGCGTACAGCACGCGACGGTGGACCGGCTTGAGCCCGTCCCGGACGTCGGGCAGCGCGCGCGACACGATGACGGACATCGCGTAGTCGAGGTAGGAGCGCTGCATCTCGGTCTCGAGCCCGACGGGCTCGATCCGCAGCACGGGCTCCTGCTCTTCGGTGGTGCCAGGGGTGTTTTCGTCGGCCATTGCTGGTCGTCAGTCCTTTCGTACGGTCAGCTGGGACCGACTCAGATGTCGAGGAAGCGAACGTCCTTGGCGTTGCGCTGGATGAACGAGCGCCGTGCCTCGACGTCCTCGCCCATCAGCACCGAGAACAGGTCGTCGGCCTGGGCCGCGTCGTCCAGGGTGACCTGGCCGAGGACGCGGTGCTCGACGTCCATCGTGGTGACGCGCAGCTCCTCGGCGTTCATCTCGCCGAGACCCTTGAAGCGCTGGATCGAGTCCTCCCTGATCCGCTTGCCGTTCTGCTTGCCCAGCTCGACGAGCGCGTCCCGCTCCCGGTCCGAGTACGCGTACTCGAAGTCGTCCCGGCCCCACTTGATCTTGTAGAGCGGCGGGCGGGAGAGGTAGACGTGACCGGCCTCGACCAGCGGTCGCATGAAGCGGAAGAGGAAGGTCAGCAGCAGGGTGTTGATGTGCTGGCCGTCGACGTCGGCGTCCGCCATCAGGATGATCTTGTGATAGCGGAGCTTCTCGATGTCGAAGTCCTCGTGCACACCGGTGCCGAAGGCGGAGATCAGCGCCTGGACCTCGGTGTTCTGCAGGATCTTGTCGACGCGGGCCTTCTCGACGTTCAGGATCTTGCCGCGGATCGGCAGGATGGCCTGGTACATCGGGTTGCGGCCGGACTTGGCCGAGCCGCCGGCGGAGTCACCCTCGACGATGAAGATCTCGCACTTGGAGGGGTCGTTCGACTGGCAGTCGGACAGCTTGCCCGGCAGCGACGCCGACTCCAGGAGGCCCTTGCGGCGGGTCAGGTCGCGCGCCTTGCGCGCGGCCACGCGCGCGGTGGCGGCCTGGATCGACTTGCGGACGATGTCCGCGCCCTCGTTCGGGTTGCGGTCCAGCCAGTCGTTGAGGTGCTCGTAGACCGCCTTCTGGACGAAGGTCTTCACCTCGGTGTTGCCCAGCTTGGTCTTGGTCTGGCCCTCGAACTGCGGCTCGCTCAGCTTGACCGAGATGATCGCCGTCAGACCCTCGCGGATGTCGTCACCCGTGAGGTTGTCGTCCTTCTCGCGGAGCAGCTTCTTGTCGCGCGCGTACTTGTTGATCAGCGAGGTCAGCGCCGCACGGAAGCCCTCCTCGTGCGTGCCGCCCTCGTGGGTGTGGATGATGTTGGCGAAGGAGTACACGCCCTCGCTGTAGCCGCTGTTCCACTGCATCGCGACCTCGAGGGACAGGCTCTTGTCCTTGTCCTCGGCGTCGAGGTCGATCACGGTGGGGTGGATCAGCTCGCCCTTGCGCGAGTTGAGGTACTTCACGAAGTCGACGATGCCGCCCTCGTAGTGGTAGCTCACCGTGCGCGCGGTCGGCTCGGCGGTCGCCTCGGCGTCCGGGTCGTCGGCGCCGACGGTCGCCTTCGCGGACTCGCGCTCGTCGGTGAGCGTGATGGTGAGGCCCTTGTTGAGGAAGGCCATCTCCTGGAAGCGCCGCGAGAGCGTCTCGAAGGAGTACTCGGTGGTCTCGAAGATGTCCGGGTCGGCCCAGAAGGTCACCGACGTGCCGGTCTCGTCGGTCGCCTCGTGCTGGGCGAGCGGGGCCGTCGGGGCGCCCATCTTGTAGTCCTGCGTCCAGCGGTGGCCGTCCGTCTTGATCTCGACGGAGACCTTGGTGGACAGGGCGTTCACCACGGACACGCCGACGCCGTGCAGACCGCCGGAGACGGCGTAGCCGCCGCCGCCGAACTTGCCGCCCGCGTGCAGCACGGTCAGCACGACCTCGACGGCCGGCTTGCCCTCGGAGGCGACGATGCCCACCGGGATGCCGCGGCCGTTGTCGACGACGCGTACGGCGCCGTCGGGCAGGATCGTCACGTCGATGGTGTCGGCGTGGCCGGCCAGGGCTTCGTCGACCGAGTTGTCGACGACCTCCTGCACCATGTGGTGCAGACCGCGCTCACCGGTCGAGCCGATGTACATGCCAGGGCGCTTGCGCACGGCATCCAGGCCCTCGAGTACCTGGATGTTGCTGGCGGTGTACTGGTTGTTCTCGTTGGGGTCGCCGGAATCGGCCACGAAGCGCCCTTTCTGGCACAGCACAGGCCGTTCTCCGGGCATACGGGAGCGGCTGCGTCGTTCGACATGTTCCGCAGGGTGGCGGGATTGTCTTCCAGTCTACCGGTAGCGCCGACACTCATGGGGGTTTGCCGGTACCTGAGTCCTCATGTGCCGCCCTGCGCGGGCGCGAGACGACTCCCCATATCCGGATAGGGGCTCCAGACGCCCCTGACGGCCACCCAGCGCTTCGAGCCGTAGCGCGCAGTGGGCAACCCGGATCCGACCGCTCCACCGCGTTGTGGATACACCTTCCGCAAGGGCGGAACGGGTGGGCACGGCGCCCCGCGCGACGGCGCCTTCCACGGGAACCCGCGCCCTGCGCGCCCGAACCCTGACCCCTCGGCCGCACCATCCGAGACCGCCCGCCCGGCGCCCTGGCCGCACAGCCCGCGGCGCCGCCCGCCCGGCGCCCGAGCCCCGTACAGCCCGCGGCACCGCCCTGGCCGCACACGCCCAGACCCCCCGCCCCGCGCCCTGGCCGTACGTGTCGCCCGGCGTCCTAGCCGTACGTGTCGCCCGGCCCCACGCTGCCGGGGGCCCTCAGCGGCCCGTACCCCCGCCGCGGCGCCCCCGGCCCGAGCACCTTGATCATCCGCACGGTCCCGTGTCCCAGGTCCTCGTTGAGCCGCGCCACCAGCGTCGGCGCAAGGAGACGCAGCTGCGTCGCCCACGCCGTCGAGTCGCACTGCACGGTCAGCACCCGCGCGTCCGGCTCGTCGTCGAACTTCAGCGGTACGCAGTGCTTCGCCAGGTCCTCGCCGACGATCTGCGGCCAGCGCCCCATGACCCCGCCGACCGCCGCGGGCGTCTCCCAGCCGCGCTCGGTGATGAGCCGGTTGATGGCCGCGCCGAGCGCCATCGGGTCGCGCCCGTCTGCTCGCGCGCCGGAGCGGAGCCCGCCCCCGCGCCGGGCCTGCTTCTTCTGCTGGGCCGCCGCGCCCCGCGCCTTCGCCTGCTCCTTCGCGGCGCGCAGCGCGACCCGTGCCAGGTCGACGCCGGAGTGCTCGGGAACCCTGGGAGCCTCCGCGGCCCGCGCGGAGGCCGGACCGTCCACGGGCTGTTCGCTCATACGCGTTCCACCGTCCCGCCGGCCACCTCGTACCGCGTGCCCGCGAGGACTCCGGGTACGTCGTCGTCCACCGCGGCCGTCACGAGGACCTGCTCGCCGGGCGCGACCAGCTCCGCGAGCCGCTCGCGCCGCCGCGCGTCGAGTTCGGCGAAGACGTCGTCGAGGACCAGGACCGGTTCGTTGCCCTCGGACCGGAGCAGGTCGTAGGAGGCCAGCCGCAGCGCGAGCGCGTACGACCAGGACTCGCCGTGGCTCGCGTACCCCTTCGCGGGCAGTTCGCCGAGCTTGAGCAGCAGCTCGTCCCGGTGTGGTCCGACGAGCGTGACGCCCCGCTCGATCTCCTGCTTGCGGACCTCGGCGAGGGCGTCGATCAGCTGCTCGTACAGCTCCTCGCGGGTGTGCCCCGCCCCCGGCGCGGACGGCCGGTACTCCAGCAGAATCGGTCCGCCGCCGGGCGCCAGCTGCTCGTACGCCTTGTCGGCGAGCGGCTGCAGTACGCCGATGAGGTCGAGCCGCTGGGCGAGTAGCTCGGCGCCCGCCCTGGCCAGGTGCTGGTCCCAGACGTCGAGGGTGGACAGGTCCATGCCGCGGCCGCCGTGCCGGCGGGCCATGGCGGCCGACTTGAGGAGCGTGTTGCGCTGCTTGAGGACGCGTTCGTAGTCGGAGCGCACGCCCGCCATGCGCGGCGTGCGCGCCGTGATCAGCTCGTCGAGGAAGCGCCGCCGCTCGCCGGGGTCGCCCTTGATCAGGGCGAGGTCCTCGGGCGCGAAGAGCACGGTCCGTACGATGCCCAGTACGTCACGCGGTCTGACCTGGGAGGACCGGTTGATACGGGCGCGGTTGGCGCGGCCCGGGTTGAGCTCGAGCTCGACCAGCTGGGAGCGCTCGCCCTGGGTGACGGCGGCCCGGATGACCGCGCGCTCCGCCCCCATCCGGACGAGCGGGGCGTCGGAGGCGACGCGATGGCTGCCGAGGGTGGCCAGGTAGCCGACGGCCTCGACCAGGTTGGTCTTGCCCTGGCCGTTGGCTCCCACGAAAGCGGTGACGCCCGGGTCGAGCGGAACCTCGACCCGGGCGTACGAGCGGAAGTCGGCCAGCGAGAGATGCGTGACGTGCATGGTGGGCGCCGACCTTCTTCCCCCGTCGGCTGTGCACCGCGGGGTGCACAGCCTGTGGATTACTTCTTCGTCTCGACCGCGTGGCCACCGAACTGGTTGCGCAGCGCGGCGATCATCTTCATCTGCGGGGAGTCGTCCTGCCGCGACGCGAACCGCGCGAACAGCGACGCGGTGATCGCGGGCAGCGGCACGGCGTTGTCGATGGCGGCCTCGACCGTCCACCGGCCCTCGCCGGAGTCCGACGCGTAGCCGCGCAGCTCGTCCAGGTGCTCGTCCTCGTCCAGCGCGTTCACCGCGAGGTCCAGCAGCCAGGAACGGATGACCGTGCCCTCCTGCCAGGAGCGGAAGACCTCGCGCACGTCGGTGACGGAGTCGACCTTCTCCAGGAGCTCCCAGCCCTCGGCGTAGGCCTGCATCATCGCGTACTCGATGCCGTTGTGGACCATCTTCGCGAAGTGGCCGGCGCCGACCTTGCCCGCGTGGACCGAGCCGAACTCGCCCTCGGGCTTGAGGGCGTCGAAGATCGGCTGGACCCGCGCCACGTCCTCGGCGGAGCCGCCGTACATCAGCGCGTAGCCGTTCTCCAGGCCCCAGACGCCGCCGGAGACGCCGCAGTCGACGAACCCGATGCCCTTGGCGGCGAGCTCCTCGGCGTGCTTCTCGTCGTCCGTCCAGCGCGAGTTCCCGCCGTCCACGACGATGTCACCGGGGGAGAGCAGGTCGGCCAGCTCGTCGATGGTGGACTGGGTCGCGGCACCGGCCGGAACCATGACCCACACGACGCGCGGACCCTTCAGCTTGCCCACAAGCTCTTCGAGGCTGTGGACATCGGCGAGGTCCGGGTTGCGGTCGTATCCGATGACGGTGTGACCTGCGCGGCGGATGCGCTCGCGCATGTTGCCGCCCATCTTGCCGAGACCGACGAGACCGAGCTCCATCAGAGATTCCTTAAGCGTCGTGTGCGGTTTACCCGGGTCCGAGCCTACGCCCGGACCCGGGTGCACACCTGTGGGGTCAGCCGCTCAGGCGATGCCCCGGAAAAACGGGATCAACCGGACAGGCGCACCGGCATGATCAGGTACTTGTAGGCCTCGTCCGCCTCGGCGTCGAGCGCGGGCCTGCCGCTCAGCAGCGCCGGCTTCGTGGAGGTCGTGAAGGAGAGCTGGGCGACCGGGGAGTCGATGGCGCTCAGGCCGTCGAGCAGGAAGGTCGGGTTGAAGGCGATCGAGATGTCGTCGCCCTCCAGCTGCGCGTCCACACGCTCCACAGCCTGTGCGTCGTCGCTGGAGCCGGCCTCCAGGATCAGGACGCCCTGCTCGAAGCTCAGCCGGACCGGGGTGTTGCGCTCGGCCACCAGGGCCACACGCTTGACGGCCTCGACGAAGGGGGCGGTCTCGATCACCGCGACCGAGTTGAACTCGGTGGGGAAGAGCGTCCGGTACTTCGGCAGGTCGCCTTCGAGCAGTCGGGTGGTGGTGCGGCGGCCCGCGCCCTCGAAGCCGATGAGGCCCTCGCCCTTGCCGGAGCCGGAGAGCGCCAGGGTGACCGTGTCGCCGCTGGTGAGCGCCTTGGCGGTGTCCAGGAGGGTCTTCGCGGGCACCAGGGCGACCGCGGAGGCGTCCGGGGACTCCGGCTTCCACAGGAACTCGCGGACCGCGAAGCGGTAGCGGTCGGTGGAGGCCAGGGTGACCGTGTCGCCCTCGATCTCGATGCGCACACCGGTGAGGACGGGCAGCGTGTCGTCACGGCCGGCGGCGATGGCCACCTGGGCGGCGGCGGAGGCGAAGACCTCACCGGGGACGGTGCCGGTCGCGGTGGGCATCTCCGGCAGCGCCGGGTACTCCTCCACAGGCAGGGTGTGGAGGGTGAAGCGGGAGGAGCCGCAGACGACGGTCGCCCGTACACCGTCTGTGGAAATCTCCACCGGACGGTTGGGGAGGGCGCGGCAGATGTCGGCGAGCAGTCGGCCGGAGACGAGGACGGTGCCGTCCTCCTCGACCTCCGCCTCGACGGAGACCCGGGCCGAGACCTCGTAGTCGAAGCTCGAGAAGCTCAGCGCGCCGTCCTCGGCCTTCAGCAGAAGGCCCGCGAGCACGGGCGCCGGCGGACGGGCCGGAAGGCTGCGGGCCACCCAGGCCACCGCCTCCGCGAGTACATCGCGCTCCACCCGGATCTTCACCGGAACCGCCTCCTGCTGTTGCTGGCTCTTCGTCGACTGCGGGAACCAGTCTGACGTACGCCGCCGACACTCGGTGCTGCTCGGGGTCAAGTCGAGACGAGAGCGCGTCGGAGCTCCGGCGCCGAGTTGTGCACAGGCCCCACTTCGAAGCGGATTCCTAGCTAACTCTAAGTGGGAGTAGTAGTAGGGCCTGTGGAAACGGTGGATAACGTCGTTTTCGCAGGCCAGGCCCAGTTTTTTGTCCACCGACCCTGTGGGCGGCACCCGTGGAAAACCAGGGGTCTCTGTGGACACCGGAAAGTTCTGCACACCCCATACACAGGCCACGGGGAGTTCTCCCCAGCGCTGTCCCCAGCTTTTCCCGCGTTCCCCACAGGCCAAACGTCTCCCTTGGTGTGACCGCTTTCACTCGGTCCGGTGAGCGGGGGTGTTTTGTTGCCGAACAGTGGACAGCGGTGTGGAGAAGCTGTGGGCAACGGCCTGCCCCCTGTGGGCAGCCAGTGGACAACCTTCGGGACCCCCTGTGGACAAAAAATTTATCCACAGGCTGTGGGGATCGTTTGCCAACAATTCCACAGGGGGCTGACCTGGGATGATGATCTGTCAACGCCTCAGCCTGTGGACAGGATCCGGATAACTCGACAGTCCCCACCCTGTGGACGGAAGATCATCCCCCAATCTGTGGAGAACCCGCCATCGGAACGGAGTGTTCGAACAGCGGGTGCTCGGCCCGGCGCGCCTTCCCTCCCGTGTGGAACGCCGAAGGGCGCCCCGGGAGGTGTCCCGGAGCGCCCTTCGGAGGCCGTGGCGGCCCTGTGTCAGCCGTTCTTGATGCGGTTGGTGAGCTCGGTGACCTGGTTGTAGATGGAGCGCCGCTCCGCCATCAGGGCGCGGATCTTGCGGTCCGCGTGCATCACCGTCGTGTGGTCGCGCCCGCCGAACTGCGCGCCGATCTTCGGCAGCGACAGGTCCGTGAGCTCCCGGCACAGGTACATGGCGATCTGGCGGGCCGTCACCAGCACGCGGCTGCGCGAGGATCCGCAGAGGTCCTCCACCGTCAGACCGAAGTAGTCGGCGGTGGCCGCCATGATGGCGGGCGCGGTGATCTCCGGCGAGCTGTCCTCGCCGCCGGGGATCAGGTCCTTCAGCACGATCTCGGTGAGCCCCAGGTCCACCGGCTGCCGGTTGAGGCTCGCGAAGGCCGTCACCCGGATCAGCGCGCCCTCCAGCTCACGGATGTTCCGCGAGATCCGCGAGGCGATGAACTCCAGCACCTCCGGCGGGGCGTTGAGCTGCTCCTGCACCGCCTTCTTGCGGAGGATCGCGATGCGCGTCTCCAGTTCCGGCGGCTGCACGTCGGTGGTGAGACCCCACTCGAAGCGGTTGCGGAGCCGGTCCTCCAGGGTCACCAGCTGCTTGGGCGGCCGGTCGGAGGAGAGCACGATCTGCTTGTTCGCGTTGTGCAGGGTGTTGAAGGTGTGGAAGAACTCCTCCTGCGTCGACTCCTTGCTCGCCAGGAACTGGATGTCGTCGACGAGCAGGATGTCCACGTCGCGGTAGCGCTTGCGGAACGCGTCGCCCTTGCCGTCGCGGATCGAGTTGATGAACTCGTTGGTGAACTCCTCGGAGCTCACGTACCGCACGCGCGTGCCCGGATAGAGGCTCCGCGCGTAGTGCCCGATCGCGTGCAGCAGGTGGGTCTTGCCGAGACCCGACTCGCCGTAGATGAAGAGCGGGTTGTACGCCTTGGCCGGCGCCTCGGCCACCGCGACGGCGGCCGCGTGCGCGAACCGGTTCGAGGAACCGATGACGAAGGTGTCGAAGAGGTACTTGGGGTTCAGCCGCGCGTGCTGCTCACCGGGAGCCCCGGCTCCGCCGCCCTGGCCGGACGCCGACGTGCCCGGGCCGCCCCCGGGTCCGGGCACCGGACCGCCGCCCGGACGGGGACCGGGGCGGGCTCCGTGGCCCGGCGGGTCGGGCAGCTCGGCGCGCTCGGGCCGCTGCTGCTCGTAACCGCGGGCCGGTTCGTCGTAGCGGGGCTGGCGCGACTGGTCCGGGCCGGTGTATGGGGCGCGCTCCTGGTAGCCGCCGAGCCGGGGCTGCTGCCAGGAGAGGTCCTCCTGGGTCCGCGGCCAGGCGCCGGGTCCGGGCCGCTGCTGTCCGTAGTCGGGGTAGGCCGGGCGCGCGGTGGGCAGCCCGTCGTCGGGCATCGGCCGGTGGCCGTAGCCGTCGTACTTCCCGTACGGCTCGGGCTGCTCGCGCTCGTCGTAGCGGGGCGGCTGCGGCTGCTGCGCCGCGGGGGCGGGCGGGGTCGGCTCGCCGACGGAGTCGTCGACGGTGATCGCGATCCGGATCGGCCGGCCGCACTCGCGGCTGAGGGTCTCGCTGATCAGCGGGGCGAGCCGGCCCTCGAGGACGCGCTTGCCCCACTCGTTCGGCACGGCGAGGAGTGCGGTGTCCGCGACCAGGGCGAGCGGCTGGCAGCGCTCGATCCACTGTTTGTCCTTGGACTCGATGCCCTGCTGCCCGTCGGCGAGAAGGTGCTCGAGGACCCGTGGCCACACTGCGGCAAGATCGGCGGGTACGTCAGCCACAGGGCACGCTTTCTCGCAGGTCCCACGATGGTGTGGTTCTCGGGGACAGTGGGTCGAAGTCCGTGAGGACGAGTCCGTTGAGGACAGGTGGGACAGAACGGTAAAAGATTGTGGAGACCGTCCACGGTAGTCGGGCCGCCTGACGTGGTTCAAGTTGTTGTCCACAGCCTGTGCACAATGGGGGGTGGCGACAAGTCGGTTTGACCGGATGGCGTAGCCGCGCGTACCGTACCCAGGTCGAGTTGTCGATGGCTGCTGCCGCCTGCCTCCGATGGGCAAAGATCACGGTCAGTGATCGTGAAGCGGTGCACTCGGGCGTATTGCGAGCTACTCGTGGGCGCACGGTGACAGCCAGGCGATGTCCCGCCACCACCCGAATCATTTCTGGAGCCCCCGAGTGAGCAAGCGCACCTTCCAGCCGAACAACCGTCGTCGCGCGAAGACCCACGGCTTCCGCCTGCGCATGCGTACCCGTGCCGGCCGCGCCATCCTGGCGAACCGCCGTGGCAAGGGTCGCGCGAGCCTGTCCGCCTGATCCACTTAAACAGGTCATGACGTGCTGCCTACCGAGAATCGGCTGAGGCGGCGCGAGGACTTCGCAACCGCGGTACGCCGAGGTCGCCGGGCCGGTCGCCCGCTCCTCGTCGTCCACCTACGCAGCGGTGCAACGGACCCGCATGCGCCTGGGGAGAGCGCTCCCCCGTCGCGTGCGGGTTTCGTCGTGAGCAAGGCCGTGGGCGTTGCCGTCGTACGCAACAAGGTGAAGCGTCGCCTGCGCCATCTCGTCCGCGACCGACTTGCCGCGCTTCCTCCCGGTAGCCTGGTGGTCGTACGGGCGTTGCCCGGAGCCGGCGACGCCGACCACGCACAGCTGGCCCGAGACCTGGACGCCGCTCTCCAGCGGCTGCTGGGAGGGGGCACGCGATGAAGTACCCGCTGCTGGCTCTCATCAAGCTGTACCAGTGGACGATCAGCCCGCTTCTCGGGCCCGTCTGCCGGTACTACCCGTCGTGTTCCCACTACGGATTCACGGCCATCGACCGGCATGGCGCGATCAAGGGCACGGCCCTGACCGCCTGGCGCATCCTGCGGTGCAACCCGTGGTCGCCCGGCGGTGTGGACCACGTACCCCCGCGTAAGCGCCCCCGCTGGCACGAAATGCTGAGGAACGCGTTGCGCGGCGACACGGGCGGGTCCACCGCCGAGACGAGCCCGGCCGCAGAGACCTCGCCCAATGCTCAAGGAGCCTGATTAGTGGACACGATTGCCAATTTTTTCAGCTTCATCACCACACCTGTCTCATGGGTGATCGTCCAGTTCCACAAGCTGTACGGGGCGATCTTCGGCCCTGACACGGGCTGGGCCTGGGGCCTGTCGATCGTGTCCCTCGTGGTGCTGATCCGGATCTGTCTGATCCCGCTGTTCGTCAAGCAGATCAAGTCGACCCGGAACATGCAGGCGCTCCAGCCGAAGATGAAGGCGATCCAGGAGCGCTACAAGAGCGACAAGCAGCGTCAGTCCGAAGAGATGATGAAGCTGTACAAGGAGACGGGCACCAACCCGCTCTCCTCGTGCCTGCCCATCCTGGCGCAGTCCCCCTTCTTCTTCGCGCTGTACTCGGTGCTCTCCCATATCGCCGAGGGCAAGACGATCGGCGTCATCAACCAGTCGCTGCTGGAGAGTGCCCGTCAGGCGCACATCTTCGGCGCCCCGCTGGCCGCCAAGTTCACGAACAGTGCCGCCGAGGTCGCCGCGCTCGACGCCTCGCTGACCTCGGTCCGCATCGTCACCGCGGTCATGATCATCATGATGTCGGCCTCGCAGTTCTTCACGCAGCGCCAGCTGATGATGAAGAACGTCGACCTCTCGGTGAAGACGCCGTACATGCAGCAGCAGAAGATGCTCATGTACATCTTCCCGGTGATCTTCGCCGTCATGGGCATCAACTTCCCCGTCGGTGTCCTCGTCTACTGGCTGACCACCAACGTGTGGACCATGGGCCAGCAGATGTACGTGATCAACCAGAACCCGACCCCGGGCAGCAAGGCGCAGGACGCCTACCTCCAGCGCCTGCTGAAGAGCGTCACCGCGCACCACGAGGTCCGAGGCCGTCGCCGTAAGAACATCGTCAAGGTCATCGTCGCCAAGGGCGCCGACCGCAACGACAACGAGCGCCGCTTCTTCGCGGGCCTCTCCAAGGCCGGCTACGTCGCCCAGGCCGACGGCACCGTGATCAAGAGCGACACGATCGTGGCCGAGGCCGAGGGTGCCGCGACGGCCAGGCGCCAGCAGCCCAAGCGCCAGACCAAGTCCCAGCGCCAGGCCGCCGCGGCCCCGCAGGGCGTGGCCAAGGACGCCGAGGAAGTCTCCGAGCCGGCCGCCGAAGCGGCGACCACCTCGCTCGAGAAGAAGCCCCAGGGCCAGGCCGAGGCCAAGGACGAGGCACAGGGCGACAAGCCCGGACGTCCGAGCCGCGCCAACTCCGGAGGCTCCCGTCAGGGCAAGTCCGGTCAGCGCAAGGGCCAGCAGCGGCCCAAGCACCCGTCCTCCAAGAAGTAAGCCCCCACGACGCAAGAAGGAGTCCATCCGTGACGGAAGGCACCACCTCCTCCGCCGCCGAGGGTGGCGACACCCTGACCCGCCTGGAGCAGGAGGGTGAGATCGCGGCCGACTACCTCGAAGGCCTGCTCGACATCGCCGACCTGGACGGCGACATCGACATGGACGTCGAGGCGGACCGGGCCGCGGTCTCGATCATCAGCGACTCCAGCACCCGTGAGCTGCAGAAGCTCGTGGGTCGCGATGGTGAGGTTCTGGAGGCTCTCCAGGAGCTGACGCGTCTGGCCGTTCACCGGGAGACCGGTGACCGCAGCCGACTGATGCTCGACATCGCCGGCTTCCGGGCCCAGAAGCGCTCCGAGCTCGCCGAGCTGGGTGCCAAGGCGGCGGCCGAGGTGAAGTCCACGGGCGAGCCGGTCAAGCTGGACCCGATGACGCCGTTCGAGCGCAAGGTCGTCCACGACGCGATCGCCGCCGCCGGTCTGCGCAGCGAGTCCGAGGGCGAGGAGCCGCAGCGCTTCGTCGTCGTGCTCCCGGCCTGACCCCTCACGTAGTCTCGGCCCCGTCTGTTCGCAGGCGGGGCCGATCTTTGTCAGCCTGATAGTCAGCCATCACAGCGCGCTCGCACGTGAAGCGTGCGGTACGGAAGGACGGTTCCCGTGACGGAGGCAGCGGAGCTCCCCGAGGCGCCGGAGCAGGCGCGGACAGTCTTCGGTGAGTATTTCCCGGAGGCCGTGCGGTACGCGGAGCTCCTCGCGGACGCGGGTGTGAAGCGCGGTCTGATCGGCCCGCGCGAGGTCCCGCGACTCTGGGAACGTCACCTGCTGAACTGTGCCGTCCTCGCGGAGGCCGTTCCCGAGGGCGTCACCGTCTGCGACGTGGGCTCGGGTGCGGGACTCCCCGGCATTCCCCTGGCCTTGGTCCGGCGCGATCTGAAGATCACGCTCCTGGAGCCTCTCCTGCGTAGGACGAACTTCCTCCAGGAGGTCGTGGAGCTGCTCGGCCTCGACCACGTGACCGTGGTTCGCGGGCGCGCCGAGGAGATGCTCGGCAAGATCACTCCCGTGCACGTGGTGACCGCCCGTGCGGTCGCCCCCCTGGACCGCCTGGCGGGCTGGGGCGTTCCTCTGCTGCGTCCGTACGGCGAGATGCTGGCACTCAAGGGCGACACCGCCGAGGAGGAGATCGCCGGTGCCCGTGCCGCGCTCTCCCGGCTCGGCGTGGTGGAGACCTCGGTGCTCCAGGTCGGCGAGGGGGTCGTCGACCCGCTGACCACCGTCGTCCGGGTGGAGGTCGGCGAGAGCCCGGGCGGTGTGCGCTTCGCGGCGAAGCGAGCCAAGGCCGCCCGTACGAGTAAGACCCGCCGACGCCGCTGAGCGTCGCATACGTACCATTTCGGAGTGTCGAGCGGTCCTGACCGGGCAGCACGGGCATGGTGTTTCACGTGAAACATCGCTCACTGCTGCAGGGGATCATCAGTCGCGGCCGCGCGGCTGCCACGCCCCGGGACCGCGGCCCCCGCGTGAAGCCACTCGCGAGGGTTACGGAGTTGTCCACAGAGGTGGATTCACCCACAGAACCACCGACCTCGCTGGTTCACGACCCCGAAAGCATGGCAGGCTCTGCTCATCGCGAGCCTGAAGCCGAGGAGAGTGAATCCTTGCGGTCCGACGCCAACATCGCGGGACCGATGACCGATCCGGTCCCCGGTCCCCGAACCGAATCGGTGGGGGAGGATGTTTCACGTGAAACACCGCCCCCGATGGACGACACCCCCATTGGTCGTGCTGCCCAACTGGCAGTAGAAGCCCTGGGTCGTGCCGGTGAGGGTCTTCCCCGACCGGCCCAGACTCGCGTGATGGTGGTCGCCAACCAGAAGGGCGGCGTGGGCAAGACGACCACGACGGTCAACCTTGCCGCGTCCCTCGCCCTGCACGGGTCCCGGGTCCTGGTCATCGACCTGGACCCGCAGGGCAACGCCTCGACGGCGCTGGGCATCGACCACCACGCCGAGGTCCCCTCGATCTACGACGTCCTGGTGGACAGCAGGCCGCTGTCCGAGGTGGTCCAGCCCGTCCTGGAAGTCGAAGGACTCTTCTGCGCCCCCGCCACCATCGATCTCGCCGGTGCGGAGATCGAGCTCGTGTCGCTGGTGGCCCGCGAGAGCCGCCTGCAGCGTGCGATCCAGGCCTACGAGCAGCCCCTCGACTACATCCTGATCGACTGCCCGCCCTCGCTCGGTCTGCTCACGGTCAACGCCATGGTGGCGGGCGCCGAGGTGCTGATCCCGATCCAGTGCGAGTACTACGCGCTGGAGGGGCTGGGCCAGCTCCTGCGGAACGTCGACCTGGTGCGGGGACACCTGAACCCGGGGCTGCACGTCTCGACGATCCTGCTCACCATGTACGACGGCAGGACGAGGCTCGCCTCCCAGGTCGCCGAAGAGGTGCGCACCCACTTCAGCGAGGAGGTGCTGCGGACCAGCATTCCGAGGTCCGTCCGCATCTCGGAGGCGCCGAGCTACGGCCAGACGGTCCTCACCTACGATCCGGGCTCCAGCGGAGCCCTGTCGTACCTCGAAGCGGCCCGTGAGATCGCTCTGCGGGGGGCCACCGTGTACTACGACCCCCAGCACGCCCACGGAGGGCACGCCCAGGTCGGGCACCAGAACAACCAGCGCAGCATGTCGGAGGGGATCCAGTGAGTGAGCGACGCAGAGGATTGGGGCGTGGGCTCGGTTCGCTGATCCCGTCCGCTCCCCAGGAACGACAGGTGCCCGCGGTCGGTGTCGGGGCGAGCGTGTCCTCCCAGGGTGCCGTCCCCGTGCTGACCCCCGAGCGCGGTGTGGCCGCCGCCAAGCTGGCGACCCTTCCCCAGAGTGCCCAGTCTCCGGACTCGATGGCCTCGTGGAACGAGCCCGAGGCGGCCGTCCCGGCGTCTCCGGCCGGCGCGCACTTCGCGGAGCTGCCGCTCGACGCCATCACGCCCAACCCGCGTCAGCCGCGTGAGATCTTCGACGAGGACGCCCTGGCCGAGCTGGTCGCCTCCATCAAGGAGGTCGGCCTCCTCCAGCCCGTGGTCGTGCGCCAGGTCGGCACCGAGCGCTACGAGCTCATCATGGGTGAGCGGCGCTGGCGCGCCTGCCGTGAGGCCGGGCTGGAGCGGATCCCGGCCATCGTGCGGCACACCGACGACGAGAAGCTGCTCCTGGACGCCCTCCTGGAGAACCTCCACCGGGCTCAGCTGAACCCGCTGGAAGAGGCGGCGGCCTACGACCAGCTGCTCAAGGACTTCAACTGCACCCATGACCAGCTGGCCGACCGGATCGGACGCTCGCGCCCGCAGGTCTCGAACACGCTCCGGCTGCTGCGTCTCTCCCCGCCGGTGCAGAGCCGGGTCGCGGCCGGCGTGATCTCCGCCGGTCACGCGCGCGCCCTGCTGGGCGTCGAGGACCCGGAGGCCCAGGACAGGCTCGCGTACCGCATCGTGTCCGAGGGACTCTCGGTGCGTTCCGTCGAGGAGATCGTCACGCTGATGGGCTCGGAGCCCGGGGCGCCGGTCAAGCCGAAGGGCCCCCGTGCGGGGGCACGGGTGTCGCCCGCGCTCACAGATCTCGCCTCCCGGCTCTCGGACCGCTTCGAGACCCGGGTGAAGGTCGACCTGGGGCAGAAGAAGGGCAAGATCGTCGTCGAGTTCGCCTCGATGGACGATCTGGAACGGATCCTCTCCACGCTGGCTCCCGGAGAGGGCCGGGTCCTGGATCACAAGAGCGACGAGCAGGGCTGACCCCTCGCGTTCCACCGAGTCCGCTCAGGGCGGGCCTCGCTCCGGTCTTTCCGGAACGGGGTCCGCCCTTTGCCTGTGAGCGGTGTCGCCCTGATCGCCCGATCGATACGATTCCGAGAGGCGTATCCGTACTCGATGGCGAGGGAATCGAGGAGAAGCCGTGGGGCGTCGGCTCGTACCGCTCACACTGGACAACCTTCCGGATCTTCCCCAGCGGTGTCGCTCCTGTGTCTTCTGGGAGCTCGACCCGGTCAGTGGAGAGGCCGCGGTGAAGGCGGGGCGCCCGGAGCTGGAGAAGGAAGCCTGGATCTCGGCCGTTCTGCTGGAGTGGGGATCCTGCGGTCGGGTGGTCTATGTCGACGAGGTGCCGGTCGGCTATGTGCTCTACGCTCCCCCGGCTTATGTGCCGCGGTCCACGGCCTTTCCGACGAGCCCCGTGGCAGCGGACGCCGTCCAGCTGATGACGGCGTGGATCATGCCCGGCTATCAGGGGCAGGGACTGGGCCGCGTGATGGTGCAGACCGTGGCCAAGGACGTGATCAGGCGGGGCTTCAAGGCGATCGAGGCGTTCGGGGACGCCCGCTGGAAGGAGCCCGCCTGTGTGCTGCCCGCTGAGCATCTGCTCGCGGTGGGCTTCAAGACGGTCCGTCCGCACCACGCCTTTCCCCGGCTGCGTCTGGAGCTCAGGACGACGCTCTCCTGGAAGGAGGACGTCGAGATGGCGCTGGACCGGCTGCTCGGCGCGGTGCAGAAGGAGCCCGTTCTGCGACCCCTCTGAGCCCCGGGAAGCGCAGAGGCCCGCCCCCTCGTAAGGGGACGGGCCTTCACTGTTCCACGTGAAACGCCTTCGCTGTTTCACGTGGAACAGCGGATGAGCATCAGGCCTTGGCGGGCTCGATGAAGTCCTCCAGGTCGCGCAGGATCGCGGCCTTCGGCTTGGCGCCGACGATGGTCTTCACGACCTCGCCGCCCTGGTAGACGTTCAGCGTCGGGATGGACATGACGCCGTACTTGGCAGCCGTGGCAGGGTTCTCGTCGATGTTCAGCTTCACGATCTCGATCTCACCGTGCTCGGCGGCGATGCTCTCGAGCGACGGGGCGATCTGGCGGCACGGTCCGCACCAGGCGGCCCAGAAGTCCACCAGGACGGGCTTGTCGCTGTTGAGGACATCCTCTTCGAAGGAAGCGTCGGTCACAGTCTTGAGGGCCACAGCGGCCTCCTTGATCTCGCGGGGTGTGGGTGGGGAGAGGTGGATCAGACCGCGGGGGTCTCGGCCAGCTTCTCGCTGTCGGCGAGAGCGGACAGGAAACGCTCGGCGTCGAGGGCGGCGGAGCAGCCGGTGCCGGCCGCCGTGATGGCCTGGCGGTAGGTGTGGTCGACGACGTCGCCGGCGCCGAAGACGCCCGTGAGGTTGGTGCGCGTCGAGGGGGCGGCCACCTTGAGGTAACCCTCGTCGTCCAGTTCCAGCTGGCCCTTGAAGAGCTCGGTCCGCGGGTCGTGGCCCACGGCGATGAAGAGGCCGGTGACCGGCAGCTCGCGGGTGGCGCCGGTCTTCGTGTCGCGCAGGGTCAGGCCGGTGAGCTTCTGCTCGCCGTGGATCTCGGTGACCTCGCTGTCCCAGGCGAAGGAGATCTTCGGGTCGGCGAAGGCGCGCTCCTGCATGGCCTTCGAAGCACGCAGGGCGTCACGGCGGTGGACGATGGTGACGGACTTGGCGAAGCGCGAGAGGAAGGTGGCCTCCTCGATCGCGGTGTCGCCGCCGCCGACGACGGCGATGTCGTGGTCCTTGAAGAAGAACCCGTCGCAGGTGGCGCACCAGGAGACACCGCGGCCGGAGAGCGCGTCCTCGTTGGGGAGGCCGAGCTTACGGTGCTGGGAGCCGGTCGTGACGATGACGGCCTTGGCGCGGTGCACGGTGCCTGCGGTGTCCGTGACGGTCTTGATGTCACCGGTCAGGTCCACGGCGACGACGTCGTCCGGGACGAGCTCCGCACCGAAGCGCTCAGCCTGGGCCCGCATGTTGTCCATGAGGTCCGGGCCCATGATGCCGTCGCGGAAGCCGGGGAAGTTCTCGACCTCGGTCGTGTTCATCAGGGCGCCACCGGCGGTGACGGCCCCCTCGAAGACCAGGGGCTTCAGCGACGCTCGGGCCGTGTAGAGCGCCGCGGTGTAACCCGCGGGCCCGGAGCCGATAATGATCACGTTACGGACGTCGCTCACGGGTTTCTTCCTCGTCTCTGCAGACTGCCACTGCCTACGGGGGCGGTTGTCTCGGTCGCTCACCCCACCCAACGGATCCTAAGGGGCGCGCATTCCCGAGACCGCCGCACGGCACCGTGGACGAGACGGAGAGACGTCAGGCGCGTGGGTACGTCTGGCTGTGCAGGACCTCGGCGGCCGGGCCCGCGCTGTTCCCGGACCCATCGGCGCAGGAGGCGTCCACCACGTATGCCTGCACCCGTGTGCTGTCGGAGGGATCCGACAGGACCAGCAGGTAGGCGGGCACGCCCTGGTACTCGCCGCGCTCGTGGCCGATCACCGGATCGGTGCGACCGGTGCCGGCCAGGACGCAGCGGGGGACCGCGCCGTCCCGGTTGCGCTGGGGGGTCGACGGGACGGTCTCGGAGGACATCGACTCGGGGCCGATGCCCTGGGGCGTCTTGACGGCGGCGCTCCCCGCCAGGAGCTCGTGGACCCGGTCCTCGACGGGCGCCCCGGAGAAGGGGCTCACGGCCGCACCGGCGACGACATCGGCCTTCTTGGTGTCGGACGCGCTCTCGCCGGCGGTCGGATTCCCCACCTGGCTCAGGTACAGGCTCGTGCCCAGGATCACGGCGCCGAAGGCGGCACCGAGCGTCGGCAGCAGGGCGATCCGGCGTCGGCGGGCCTTCCCCGGGCGGCCGGGGCCCGTGCCGGCGCGGGGGCCGCCCGCGGGACGGTCCGGGGCCGGGGAGGGCGTGCGGGAGGGGGATGCGGTCTCGTCCGGGTAGCGCGATGTTTCACGTGAAACAGCGGCTTCGCTTTCGGGCGTGGTGGAGTTCAGAAGGGCCTCGGCGGCGAGAGCGGCGTCGATGCGGCCCGCGATCTCGGCGGGCATGCGGGGAGGGCCGGGAAGGGTGCCCAGGAGGCCGCGGATCTCCTCCAGAGAGGACCGGACGTCAGCGCAGAGGGGACAGGCGTCCACGTGCCGACGGACGGCTGTGGAGCGAGTCGGCGACAGGAGCCCCTCGGCCAGATCGGAAATCTCCGAGACGTCCGGGTGCTGTGTGGTGTCGGCCTTGCCGGCCGTGGAAGTCACGTGCGCCCACCTCCGCCCTTCACAGCAGCTGGATCAGTCGGTCCGGTATCGGTCGGCCCCGGCACCGTTGGGACGGATGCCCCCGGCGTCCGGTTCCTTCCCCCTTCGGCGGCCTCGTTACCCACCGTGTCGGCGCGCAGATGAGTGACCATCGGCAGGAGGCGGGCCCGTCCGCGTGCACAGCGGCTCTTCACGGTGCCGGTGGGAACGCCGAGGATACGGGCGGCCTCTGCCACGGGGTATCCCTGCATGTCGACCAGGACGAGCGCGGCGCGCTGGTCCTCCGGGATCGCGGCGAGAGCCGCCAGCACCTCGCGGTGGAGATCCTGGCGTTCCACCGGAGCCTCCGCTGATTCGTGAGGGCCGAGGAGCTGCTCGAAGCGGTCGGTGTCGTCGACGGGCGATGTGCGGCGTGAGGCGGTCTTGCGGGCACGGTCGAGGCAGGCGTTCACCGTGATGCGGTGCAGCCAGGTGGTGACGGCCGACTGGCCGCGGAAGGTGTGGGCGGCCCGGAAGGCGGAGATCAGGGCGTCCTGGACGGCGTCAGCGGCCTCCTCGCGGTCCCCCAGGGTCCGCAGGGCAACTGCCCAGAGCCGGTCGCGGTGTCGGCGTACGAGCTCACCGAAGGCGTCCGGGTCCCCGGCGACGTGACGCGCGAGGAGTTCCTCGTCCGTCGTCGGTCGGGGGGCGTCAGCCGCAGGCGCCACGGTTCCCCTCCTCGCTCGGCAGCCGTGCACGCATTCAATCCGTTCCGTGCCCGGAAGTAAATGAGCGCCGAGCTGGGCTCGGCGCTCATGGAGGGGGCGGCTCCGCGACTACGGGGCGGTTCCCTGGAAGGACACGTTCGTGATCGCCTGCTTGTAGCCGGCCCCGAAGTACTCGTCACCGCCGGAGTACGGCACGGAGGTCAGCCAGAGGAGCACGTAGCGGGTCTTCACCGGCGTCTTGGTCTCCGGCTTCGCCGTCGAGTCCGAGGTCTCGACCGAGGCGATCTTCTTCATGGAGTCCACGCTGCCGGAAGGGGTCAGCGAGTCCGCGGCGTAGAGCGAGACCGCGGTCTGCGGTCCGCCGTAGCGGAACACTATGGACGCGGACGAGACGTTCTGCTCGCTCCCGAGGTCGTAGACGATGCCGACACCCTGCTTGTACGGCGCCAGGACAGGACCGTCGACGAAGGTCTTCGTCCGCCAGTACGTGGCGCTGTCACTGTCGTAGGTGTCGGACACGCCCGGCGCGTTCTGCGGCTTCCCGTCGGGTGCGTACTCCTCGGCCGACCGGATCGCCAGCGGCTGGGGAGGCTCGGGCTTCTCGTCGTCGACCGTGGGGGTCGTGACCGGGTTCTTGGACGAGTTGTCCTGGTCGAGGAGCCGGTCCGCGATCTGCCAGCTGCCGAGACCCAGTGCGGCGATCAACAGGGCCGAGACGGCCCACTTGAGCGCCCTGCCGGTACGGCTCTGGAGCGGAGGCGGCGGGATGACCACCGACTGGGTCGCGGCCGGGTGCGGCTGGGGCCGCCCGTACGTGCCCTGCTGGTACGTCGTGCGCTGGTACTCGGGCGGGGCGGTGTACTCCGGCTCCGGCGGCTTGACGCGGGGCATCGCGGCCACGGCCTTGGCCAGCTCGTCCGGAGTGGTGCAGGGCGGCTCCTGCCGCGAGGCGGTGGCACCGTCGTTGGCGAGGGCGCGCATGGCGATCTCGGAGAGGCCCCGGTGGACGCCGGCGCGGACCTGGTCGGGCGGGAGCAGGCCGATGCCCTTGGGGAGCCCGGAGAGGCCGTGGGCGTCGGTGTCGTACGGCCAGCGCTGGGTGAGCGCGGCGTACAGCAGGGCGCCGATGGCCTCGGTGTCGGTGCGCTGCGGACGCTCGGCGGTGATGCCGCGCAGGGCGGCGTTCACGGCGAGGCCGCGGATCCGGTACTGGCCGGTGGAGCTGCGCAGGACGGCGCTCGGGGTGAGCCGGAGGTGGGCGAGGCCTTCGCGGTGAGCGGCAGCCATCGCCTGGGAGACCTGGCTGACGAGTTGATAGGCGTCGTGGGGCTCCAGGGGGCCGGTCGCGAGCAGCGCGGTCAACTCGGTGGAATCCGGCAGCCACTCGTGCACGACGTAGACCAGGTCGTTCTCCTCGACGGCGTCGAGGACCTGGACGAACCGGGGGTCGCCGAGCAGGGCCGAGGAACGGGCCGCGGCCAGGACCGACCGCGCCCGGGGGTGGTCGGCGGGCAGCAGGTGGACCCCGACGGCGCGCCGCAGTTTCTCGTCGACGGCACGCCAACTGCTGAAGCCGTCCAAACGGGTGACGCACTCCTCCAGCCGGTAGCGTCTGGCCAGTTTGTGCCCGCTGTGCAGTTCGGGTGCCTTGATGGAGGGCTGTTCGCCGCTCTTTCGTTCGACCGCCTTGTTCTCCGTGGCTTCGGCGGTCTTCTCCGCCGTCTTCTGCTCTTCCGCCACCCCGTCGGTCGCGGCCGTGTCCGCCTTGGCGGTCAGCGGGTCGTCACCGCTGTTGTCGGCCACGTCGACGGCAGCCGTGCTACGTTCCGCCACCGTCGTTCCTGCCTCCCCATCCGTTGCGCCACATCCAACAGCCATGCCAATTGTGCCCACAGTCCGGTGCTCCGCACGACACGCGGTCCCCGCCCATGGTCGTGCGGGACCGCCGAGTCAGCGTCCCAGGCGCCCGCGCACCATTCCCACCAGCGTGTTCAACTCCGCGATGCGCATGCGCTTCGCCGCGACGAAGAAGACGCCGAGGAGTACCGCTCCGCCGACGAGCAGCGCGACGAGCGACCCGAGGGCGCCCTCGCCCAGGAGCTTCAACAGGCCGAAGCCGACGGCGCCGGCGACGATCGCGGCGGGCACGGAGGCCATGCAGAGCCGCGCGTAGGTCCGCAGGACGTGGGTGCCGTCCAGGTCGCCGCCCAGTCGGTTGCGGAGGCGGCGCCAGGCGATGCCGACGCCGACGGCGTAGGCGAGTCCGTACGAGGCGGCCATGCCGACGACGGCCCACTGGGCGGGCAGGACGACGTAGCAGACCGCCGAGGCCGCCGCGTTGACGGCCGCGACGATGACCGTGTTGTAGAAGGGCGTCCGGGTGTCCTCGTAGGCGTAGAAGCCGCGGAGGACGACATACTGGACGGAGTAGGGGATCAGACCGAGGCCGAAGGCCATCAGGATGAAGCCCATGCCCTGGGCCGCTTCGACCCCGCTGGAGGCGTAGAGCAGGGTGCACATCGGGACGCCGAGCGCCAGGAACGCGAAGGAGACCGGGACGATCGCGACGGCCGAGTTCCGCAGGCCCTGCGAGATGTCGTCCCGGACGGCTCCGGGATCGTCGTCGTGGGCGGCGCGGGAGATCCGCGGCAGCAGGGCCGCCATGACGGAGACGGTGATGATGGCCTGCGGCATGCCCCAGATGAGCTGCGCGTTGGAGTAGGCGAGGAAGCCCGCGCCGTTCTTGCCGGACGCCTCACCCGCGGCCGTGGCGAGCTGGGTGACGACCAGGACGCCCGCCTGGTTGGCGAGGACGAACAGCACGGTCCACTTGGCCAGCTTGACCGTCTTGCCGAGCCCGTGGCCCTTCCAGTCGAAGCGGGGCCGGAAACGGAAGCCCGTCTCACGGAGGTACGGGATCATCGCCAGGGCCTGGACGACGAGGCCGAGGAGGGTGCCGATGCCCAGGAGGCGGATGCCCTCGTCCGGAATGGTCTGCACACCCATGTGGGACTCGGCGGAGGTGCCGTAGACCCAGATGAACAGGCCGAACGTGACGATCATGACGATGTTGTTGAGGACCGGGGTCCACATCATCGCGCCGAACTTGCCCCGGGCGTTCAGGATCTGACCCATCACCACGTGCACGCCCATGAAGAAGATCGTGGGCAGGCAGTAGCGGGCGAAGGTGACGGCCACGCTGTTGGCCGCGGCGTCGTCGGCGATGGTGTTCGACATCAGCCGGATCAGCAGCGGTGCCGCGAAGACGGCCAGGACGACGATCAGACCGAGCGCCACCATGACCAGGGTGAGCAGGCGGTTGGCGTAGGCCTCGCCGCCGTCCTCGTCGTTCTTCATCGAGCGGACGAGCTGCGGGACGAAGACCGAGTTGAGACCGCCGCCGACGGTGAGGATGTAGATCATCGTCGGCAGGGTGTAGGCGATGGTGAAGGTGTCACCGAGCAGGGCGGCGCCGAGCGCACCGGTGATCACCAGGCTGCGGACGAAGCCGGTGAGCCGGGAGACCAGGGTGCCGGCCGCCATGACGGCGCTCGACTTCAGCAGCCCCGAGGCCCGGCCGGACTTCTTGGCGGCGGGCGCGGGCAACGGGTCCGCCTCCGGGGCGGGCGGCGGCACCTGGCCGGGCGTCTGCTGGTCCCGGTAGAGGTGGGCGAAGGCGTCCGGTTCGGGCTCCTCCTCGCCCGCCCGGGTCACCAGGTCGTCGACACCGGTGAACTGGACCGTGCGCGCGTCGTCGCCGTACGGCAGGTGGCGGGAAGGGCCCTCGGGCTCGGGTGCGGGCGTCTGCGCCCACACACGGGGGTCGGGGGCGTGCTGGGGCGCGACCGGCTGCTGGTAGAGCGCCTGCGGCTCCTGGTAGGTCCCGGGCGGGGGCGGCGGGTGCGCGGCGCGGTCGTACAGGGCCTCGGTCACCGGGTCCTGCGCGGCCAGGTCCTGAGCACGGTACGGGTCGTGCGTGAAGACGTCCTGGACGTACGGGTCCTGGGCGTGCGGGCCCTGCCCGTAGGGGTCGTGCCCCTGCGGGTCCTGCGCGTGGGGCTCGTGGCCCTGCGGGCCGGGGGCACCCTGCGGCGCGGGGCCGCCAGCGCCCTGGCCGCGGTCACCGTCGTACGGCGCGTTCATGGTTACCCCACCTCATCGTCCCCGGCCGACCGGCCACGACATCGCTCAACGGTCCACTTTCTCACCCGGGCCCGAGGGGCCGCCGCTTTCGGACCCGGTGTCCGGTGTCGGGTCACTCGGCTGCTCGGGTTCTGCCCCAGCGGGTCCGGCCCCGGCGGGTTCTGCCCCGGCGGGCTCGTCCCCGGAGGGTTCACCCCGGGCGGGTCCGCCCCCGGTGGTCTCCCCTTCGGTGGCCTCTTCGGCCTCGGCCGCCTCCGCCTCGGCGTTCCGGGCCGCGATCCGCTTGCGCTGGGTGTACATCCGTACGCCGGCGAGGACGAGGAGCAGGACGCCTCCCGCGATCACGAGCATCACGGTGGGGGTCATCTCGGAGACCTTCACATTGAAGGTCATCGGCTGCCCGTAGGGCGTGCCGTCCTCGGTGTAGAGCTGGGCGGTCATCGGCACCTGGCCGTTGACGTTGGCGGAAGCCGTGAACTTCACCGACTGGCTGTGGCCGCCGTTGATCTTCACGGGGAGCTCGGCGAACCCCTCGCCGTTCACCTCCAGCCGGTTCTTGTTGCCGGAGGTGAGGCGCAGCACCAGATGGTCCACGCCCTGCAGCAGCTTGTTCTGCACGGTCACGGGGATGGTCGCGCTGCGGCCGGAGAGCGTGAGGTCCGACTTGTCGACCAGCTGCACGCTCTTGGTGAGCCCCTGGAGGTACTCGAGGACGTTGCTGCGGTAGACCAGGGCCGCCCTGACCTCCCCGCGCCAGGAGACAGACATCTCGCGGTTGATCGCGTTGCCGAACGGCGCCACGACGCGCTCCGGCTGCTCCAGGACGACCTTGAAGTCGCCCAGCTCGTCGCGGGTGGTCTTCATGTCACGGAAGGCCTGGACCGGCAGTTCCCGGGCGCGCAGCTTCTTCGGGTACCGGGAGGCGCCGGGCACCGCCGTCGAGGCGTCGGCGTCGGGCTTGGCCGCCGCGGCGGCCACGAGGCCGAGCGGCTGGCTCCAGCGCTTGGCGGAGAGGCCGTGCAGGGCCGCGGCCATGCTCTGCGCCTGGGCGGCGGTCGGCGTCCGCTGGGGGGCGACCACCACGCTGCGCTGGTCCTCCGGCTGCTCCAGGGTGATCGCGAGCGACTGGGCGAGGAACTCCTGGACCGCGAGCGTGGAGCTCTCCGCGCGGACCATGTCGCCGTCGAAGGTGGTGGAGAGGACGGCGTCGCTCACCACGGCCGTGGTGCTGCCGTTCCCCAGCGGGCGGGCCGCCGTGGGCGTGTAGGAGAGGTCGTCGCGGACGCTGTCGCTGCGGGCGATCACCTTGTCCGCGCCCGCCGAGGTCGCGACCGCCACGATGGAGGGGTCGACGGCGCCGTCGACGGGCCAGGCGAAGTCGGTCGACGGCCGGAGGTGCAGGACGGTCTCCACGGTCGTCCCGGCGAGATCGGTCGCCGACTGGAGGTGCCCCAGCGATCCGGGGACGTCCTTGCCGTGATGGGCGAGGGAGGCGAGGTCGGGGTCGGCGAAGGGCAGGGCGACGACCTCGCGCCCCTGGACCGCCTTCTCCAGCGCGTTCAGCCACCGCTCGGCGACCTCCCTGTTCTTCCCCGGGACGTGCAGGGTGCCGTCCTTGACCCGGTAGCCGTTCGCCATGGCGTCGACGGTGGCCAGCAGGTCGGGATCGAGCACCCAGGTGACGGGAAGGTCCTTGCCGAGCGAGACCAGCTGGTCCAGACGCCCGCCCGGGCGCAGCTCGGCGGCCAGCGCGTCGTCCTCGAACACCGGGGTCTGCTGGTCGTCCGTGGCGGTCTCCGCCGAGACGTGGGAGGAGGAGATCAGCGGCCAGAGGTAGGTCAGCTGGGTCTTCTTCTTGGTGGCCTCGGGCTGGTACGGCAGGAAGGTCCGCTCGATGCCGAGCACCCGGTCGGACCCCTGGTCGGAGGTGTGCCCGCTGAGGGAGACGCCCAGCTGGTAGACGCCCGCGTCGTCGAGGCCGAGCTCGGAGACCGGGACGGACAGCGAGAAATCCGTGCTGAGGCCGGCGCCGAGGCGGGGGATCCTCACGGTGGGGGCGTCCTCGAGCGGAGCGGGGTCGCTGTCGTACCGGTACCCGGTGCGTCCCGTCACCTGCTCGATCTCGCTGCGGCTGGTCATTCGCGGTCCGACGCGCAGGTTCAGGGTCGCGTCGGTGACGGTCTTCTTCCCCCGGTTGGTCACCGTCCCGGTGACCGTGACGGTGTCGCCCTCGACCGGGGTGTTCGGAGTCAGGGTGTCGAGCGACACATCGACGGTCCTGGATCCGGTGCCGTCCTCGCCTGCGACCGCCGGGGACGCGGCGGCGGGCGCCTGGAGCAGTCCGGCAAGAAGCGGCGCCCCGAAGGCGACGGTGATCGTGCGCCGCAGCCATCGGCGGGCAGGTGAGGGACCGGTTCCCTGGATGTCTGCCGCCTCGGCCACGCGTTCGCCCGTCCTCGTCGTTGTCAGTGGTGCCGGTGGTGTCGGTGATTCCCGGTTGCTGTGTCCAGGCATGGTAACGAGGCACGCTGGGAGCAAGTGCCGGGGACTGCTCCAGCCGATCTCTCCCCACGGGAAATCGGGGACGTCGCGGCGAGCCGGGGCACGTACCCTTTTCTGTTGTGCCGAACGCCAACGAAGACACCCCGACTGCACTGAGCCAGGTGCAACGCCGCGCGGTCAGTGAACTGCTGCGTGTGTCCCCTGTCGCCGACGACCTCGCCCGCCGTTTCCAGGAGGCCGGGTTCAGCCTTGCGCTGGTCGGTGGCTCGGTACGGGACGCGCTGCTCGGCCGACTCGGCAACGACCTGGACTTCACCACCGACGCCCGCCCCGAGGACGTACTGAAGATCGTCCGTCCGTGGGCCGACGCCGTGTGGGAGGTCGGAATCGCCTTCGGGACGGTCGGCTCCCAGAAGGACGGCTACCAGATCGAGGTCACCACGTACCGCTCGGAGGCGTACGACCGGACCTCGCGCAAGCCCGAGGTCTCCTACGGCGACTCCATCGACGCGGACCTCGTCCGGCGTGACTTCACCGTCAACGCCATGGCCGTGGCCCTGCCCGAGAAGACGTTCATCGACCCGTACGGCGGCCTTGAGGATCTCGCCGCCCGGGTGCTGCGCACGCCGGGTACGCCGGAGGAGTCCTTCTCCGACGACCCCCTGCGGATGATGCGCGCCGCGCGGTTCGCCGCGCAGCTCGACTTCGAGGTCGCGCCCGAGGTGGTCACGGCCATGAAGGAGATGTCCGGCCGGATCGAGATCGTCTCCGCCGAGCGGATCCGTGAGGAACTCAACAAGCTGCTGCTCTCGGCACACCCCCGCACGGGCCTCGGTCTCCTCGTCGACACGGGCCTCGCCGACCACGTGCTGCCCGAGCTGCCGTCGCTGCGGCTGGAGAGCGACGAGCACCACCGGCACAAGGACGTCTACGAGCACTCGCTGACCGTCCTCGACCAGGCGATCGACCTGGAGGAGGACGGGCCCGACCTGGTGTTGCGCCTCGCGGCCCTGCTCCATGACATCGGGAAGCCGCGGACGCGTCGCTTCGAGAAGGACGGCCGCGTCTCCTTCCACCACCACGAGGTGGTGGGCGCGAAGATGACCAAGAGGCGCATGACGGCGCTCAAGTACTCCAACGAGATGATCAAGGACGTCTCGCGGCTGGTGGAGCTGCATCTCCGCTTCCACGGCTACGGGACCGGTGAGTGGACCGACTCCGCCGTGCGCCGCTACGTCCGTGACGCCGGCCCGATGCTCTCCCGGCTGCACAAGCTGACCCGCTCGGACTGCACCACGCGCAACAAGCGCAAGGCCTCCGCGCTCTCCCGCGCCTACGACGGCCTGGAGGACCGCATCGCCCAGCTCCAGGAGCAGGAGGAGCTGGACGCGATCCGCCCCGACCTCGACGGCAACCAGATCCAGGAGACCCTCGGCATTGGCCCCGGACCGGCCATCGGTCAGGCGTACAAGTTCCTGCTGGAGCTCCGCCTGGAGAACGGGCCGATGGAGCACGACGAGGCTGTCGCCGCACTCAAGGAGTGGTGGGCGGCACGGGACTGAACCGTGCTGCGTGCGGCGGGCCGTTGTTTCACGTGAAACAGCGGCGTTCTCCGTGCCGGACAGGGGTGGTGTTTCACGTGAAACATCACCCCTTCGTGCGTTCCCGCCACAGGGCCCCGGCGATCGCCGCGTAGATCGCGGCCACCAGGACCACCAGAAGAGGGGAACGGCCGTCGGGCGGCAGCATCAGCGCGGCGACGCCCGCCGCCCCCACGAAGGCGACGTTGAAGAGCACGTCGTACAGGGAGAAGACCCGCCCTCGGTAGGCATCGTCGACGGCGGTCTGCACCACGGTGTCCGTCGCGATCTTGGCTCCCTGGGTGATCAGCCCCAGGACGAAGGCGATCACGAGGAAGGGCACCGGGGCGAAGGTCAGGCCGAGTGCCGGCTCGACGACGGCGGCCGCGGCCGCGCAGAGGGTCATCCAGCCGAAGGGGCCGAGCCGTCCCACCCCCCAGGGGGAGAGGAGGGCGGCCGCGAAGAAGCCCGCGCCCGAGGCGGCGACGGCGACTCCGAGGAGACCGAGCCCCTCGGAGTCGGTGGAGCTCCAGGCGTAGCGGCAGAGCATGAGCACGGTGACGAGCAGCGCGCCGTAACAGAAGCGCATGAGGCCCACCGCGATGAGGGCACGGGCGGCGGAACGGCGCTCGGCGAGGTGCCGCAACCCCCTGGCCAGTCCGTGGGCCGTGGAGGCCAGAGCCGAGCCGAGCCGCTGCGGGACGAGGCCCGGGTCCGGTCCCAGGAGTTCTCGGGGCATCCGCAGGGAGGCCAGTGCGGAGCAGAGGTAGAGCAGGGCGCCGAAGGCCACCACGGCAGCGTCGGAGTCGTCGGCGATCATCCGGACGCCGAACGCGAGACCGCCGCCGAGCGTCGCGGCGAGCGTCCCCGCGGTCGGGGAGAGCGAGTTCGCCACCACCAGTCGCTCGTCGTCGACGACCCTGGGCAGAGAGGCCGAAAGCCCGGCGAGGACGAAGCGGTTGACGGCCGTGACGGAGAGGGCGGAGGCGTAGAAGAGCCAGTCGGGCACGGAGGCGAGGACCAGCACGGCGGTCCCGCACGCGAGCAGGGCGCGCAGGAGGTTCCCGTAGAGGAAGACCTGCCGCCGTTGCCAGCGGTCGAGGAGTACGCCGGCGAAGGGCCCGACGACCGAGTACGGGAGCAGGAGCACGGCCATGGCCGAGGCGATGGCGGCGGGGGAGGTCTGCTTCTCGGGGGAGAAGACGACGTACGTGGCCAGGGCCACCTGATAGACGCCGTCGGCGCACTGCGAGAGCAGGCGTACGGCCAGCAGGCGGCGGAAGTTCGTCACGCGCAGGAGTAAGCGCAGATCACGTACGACGGACATGGCAGCAAGACTCACATACGAAGAGGGCCCCCGGGCAGTGCCTCGGGGACCCTCGATCGACAAGCGTGCGGCGCTTTAGCGCTCGACCTCACCCTTGATGAACTTCTCGACGTTGGCGAGGGCCTCGTCGTCGAAGTACTGGACCGGCGGGGACTTCATGAAGTACGAGGACGCGGAGAGGATCGGGCCGCCGATGCCCCGGTCCTTGGCGATCTTCGCGGCGCGCAGGGCGTCGATGATGACACCGGCGGAGTTCGGGGAGTCCCACACCTCGAGCTTGTACTCGAGGTTCAGCGGAACGTCGCCGAACGCGCGGCCCTCGAGGCGCACGTACGCCCACTTGCGGTCGTCCAGCCAGGCCACGTAGTCCGAGGGACCGATGTGGACGTTCTTCTCGCCCAGCTCGCGGTCGGGGATCTGCGAGGTGACGGCCTGCGTCTTGGAGATCTTCTTGGACTCCAGGCGCTCGCGCTCGAGCATGTTCTTGAAGTCCATGTTGCCGCCGACGTTCAGCTGCATGGTGCGCTCGAGGCGGACACCGCGGTCCTCGAAGAGCTTCGCCATGACGCGGTGCGTGATGGTGGCGCCGACCTGCGACTTGATGTCGTCACCGACGATCGGGACGCCGGCCTCGGTGAACTTGTCCGCCCACTCCTTGGTGCCGGCGATGAAGACCGGGAGGGCGTTGACGAAGGCGACCTTGGCGTCGATGGCGCACTGCGCGTAGAACTTCGCGGCGGCCTCGGAACCCACGGGCAGGTAGCAGACGAGCACGTCGACCTGCTTGTCCTTCAGGACCTGGACGACGTCGACCGGGGTCTCGGCGGACTCCTCGATGGTCTGGCGGTAGTACTTGCCCAGGCCGTCGAGGGTGTGGCCACGCTGAACCGTGACGCCCGAGTTCGGGACGTCGCAGATCTTGATGGTGTTGTTCTCGCTGGCGCCGATGGCGTCGGAGAGGTCGAGGCCGACCTTCTTCGCGTCGACGTCGAAGGCGGCGACGAACTCGACGTCACCGACGTGGTACTCGCCGAACTGGACGTGCATCAGGCCGGGCACCTTGGTCGCCGGGTCGGCGTCCTTGTAGTACTCGACGCCCTGCACCAGCGAGGCGGCGCAGTTGCCCACGCCGACGATGGCTACGCGAACCGAACCCATTCCGGTTGCTCCCTGTGTGATCGTGGAAGCCCTGCTGTGCGCAGGGTTTCACTTGGCGGTGTCGTCGGACGGATCCGGCCGGGTACTGCCCCCGTGCCGGGGCAGGCCGCCCGTCTCTCCAGAATCGTTGTCGTGCAGAGCGGGGGCGTCGGAGCCGGATCGCTGATCCCGCCCTGCCCGCTCGCTCTCGATGAGCTCGTTCAGCCAGCGCACTTCGCGCTCCACGGACTCCATGCCGTGGCGCTGCAGCTCAAGCGTGTAGTCGTCGAGGCGCTCTCGGGTCCGGGCCAGGGAGGCGCGCATCTTCTCGAGGCGCTCCTCCAGCCGGCTGCGGCGGCCCTCCAGGACCCGCATCCGCACCTCGCGTTCGGTCTGACCGAAGAAGGCGAAGCGGGCGGCGAAGTGCTCGTCCTCCCAGGCGTCCGGGCCCGTGTGGGAGAGGAGCTCCTCGAAGTGCTCCTTACCGGCAGGCGTCAACCGGTAGACGATCTTGGCCCGGCGTCCTGCGAGTGAAGCCGCCAGGGCCTCCTCCGGAGCGCTGCCCGGCTCCTCGATCAACCAGCCGTTGGAGACCAGCGTCTTGAGGCAGGGATACAGCGTTCCGTAGCTGAAGGCCCGGAAGACGCCCAGCGAGGTGTTGAGGCGCTTGCGCAGCTCGTACCCGTGCATGGGGGCCTCGCGAAGCAGGCCGAGAACGGCGAACTCGAGGATGCCCGAGCGCCTGCTCATCCGTCGCCTCCTCCGCTTCCCGGGACCTTTATGCCGTGCTGATGTATCGACTCGATACATCAGCACGATAGAACGGCCCGTCTGTCTCGACAAGTGGGACCGCCGTGACCGGCGTCACATCGTCAATTCACAGGGGGCGACTTGCCTGATTTGGGCGGAAGTCCGGCTCTCCGTGGGTTTTGGCCGTGCGTAGTCTGTGCGGCATGCAGACCACCGGGAACCGAGCGATGCCGTGGGGCGTCAGTGCTGCGGGTGACCGGCTGCGGTACGGATGGGCCTCCGATGGGGTGCCGTGCGTGCACATTTCGGGGGGACCGGAACTCAACTGCCGCTTCCAGGCGTACGCGCCTGCCCGAGGAGTAGTCGTTCGATGAGCGAGCATCGTCGCAAAATGCCGCCGCAGCAGCCGCCGACGGGTGGGCGCGCGGCGGCACGGCGCGCTGCCCAGCAGCCGGTGGGCCGCAGGTCGGCCCATGACGTAGGTGTGGAGGCCCCTTCGGCCTCGTACGGCCCACCCTCCTCACACGGGGAGGAGGAGCGTCCTTACGGCGGCCGCGCGGAGGCCCGCCGGGCCGCCCAGCGCGGCAGTCGCCGCAAGGGCGCCGACAACGGCCCCGGAGGCCCCGGTGGTCCCGGCGGCGGCGGGGGCCGGCGCGGGGGCGGCGGTGGCGGCAGCGGTCCGGGGCGGGGCTCCGGCGGTCGCCCGCCGGGCAAGAAGCGGATCATCGACTATCCGCGGTACGACAAGCACGGCTGGCGTCGCTGGATGCCGTCGTGGAAGCTCGTGACGGGCACGTTCCTGTTCTTCGTGGGCAGTCTGATGGGCGCTGCCGCGATCGCGTACTCGCAGGTGGAGATTCCCGACCAGGCCCTGACCGCGACCTCGCAGAACAACATCTACTACTGGGCCGACAAGACCCGCATGGTCGCGACGGGCAGCGGCACCAACCGCCAGATCGTCCCCATCGAGCAGATCCCGACGTCGATGCAGAACGCGGTGATCTCGGCGGAGAACAAGACCTTCTGGGACGACCGCGGCGTCGACCCGATGGGCATCGCCCGCGCCGTGTGGAACATGGCCAAGGGCGGCGAGACCCAGGGCGGCTCGACCATCACCCAGCAGTACGTCAAGAACAACCGCCTCGACGACCAGTCGCAGACCCTCACCCGGAAGGTGAAGGAACTCTTCATCTCCATGAAGGTCGGCAACGAGGTCGAGAAGCGCGACGTCATGGCCGGCTACCTGAACACCTCGTACTACGGCCGGGGTGCCTACGGCATCCAGGCGGCGGCCCGCGCGTACTTCAACAAGGACGCCAAGGACCTCGACCCCAGCCAGTCGGCGCTGCTCGCCGCGGTGCTGAAGGGCGCGACGTACTACGACCCGGCCGGCTACCCCGAGATCGACCCCCGTGCCACGGCCGAGGCGAACACCGAGCGGGCCACCCTCCGCTGGAAGTGGATCCTCGACGAGATGCAGAAGGACGGGCGTCTCACGGCCGAGGACCGGGCGAAGTACACCACCTTCCCCAAGGTGAAGAAGCCCGGCCAGAGCGCCAACCTGGGCGGCCAGATCGGCTACCTGGTCAGGACCGCCAACGCGAACATCAAGAGCCAGTTCGGCATCAGCGTCCAGGACCTGGAGCGCGGCGGCTACGAGATCTTCACCACCTTCGAGAAGGACAAGGTGAACAAGCTCGAGAAGTCGGTCAAGAAGATCCTCGACACCAAGATCGACCCGAAGAAGCGCCCGGAGGACGACACCCACGTCCAGTTCGGCGGTGCTTCCGTCGACACGGCCACCGGGAAGATCGTCGCCCTCTACGGCGGACCCGACGCGACCAAGCACTTCACCAACAACGCCGACGCCACCGGCGCCATGGTCGGATCGACGTTCAAGCCCTTCGTGCTCGCCGCCGCGATGAAGTACGGCGTCCGGGACCCGAAGCTCGGCCCGGTGCAGGACGAGTCCAGCCGCAAGATCCTGGACCCGGACAAGAGCCGCTACAACGGCAAGGACGAGCTGGTCATCCGGAAGTACAACGGCGACATCTGGCTCGACGGCAGCGGCAAGGAGTGGAAGCAGAGCAACGACGAGAACGCCAGCTACGGCGGCATCTCGCTGCGCCGGGCCATGGTCCGCTCCGCCAACTCGCCGTACGTGCAGCTCGGCATGGACATCGGCATCGACAAGGTCCGCCAGTCCGCCGTCGACTCCGGTCTCCTGGAGAGCTCGCTCGTCCAGGGCGAGGTGCCCTCGTTCTCCCTCGGCATCTCCAGCCCGAGCGCCATCCGCATGGCCGGCGCCTACTCGACCTTCGCCAACGGGGGCAAGCAGAACGACCCCTACTCGGTGGAGAGCATCAAGAAGGAGGGCGTCGTCATCAAGAAGCACGAGGCGGCGCCCAAGCAGCCCTTCTCGCCGGCGATCGCCAGCCAGGTCACCGACGTGCTCCGTGACGTCGTGGACGACCCCGAGGGCACCGGTACGAAGGCACGCATCCCCGGGCGCGCCGTGGCCGGCAAGACCGGTACCACCGACGACAACATGTCGGCCTGGTTCGTGGGATACACCGCGCAGCTGGCGACCGCGATCGACATGTACCGCTACGACGACGACGACACGAAGAAGGACCGCAAGTTCGAGGACATGTACGGCACCGGCGGTCAGGAGAAGATCCACGGTTCGTCGTTCCCGTCGCGGATCTGGCAGGACTACATGTCGCAGGCGGTCGAGGGCATGCCGTTCGTGAAGTTCCCCGAGCCGATGGACATCGAGAACGCCGAGCCCGTCTTCGGCGGCGGCGCCACCAGCCCGACGCCTACGCCGACGGCCACGCCGACTCCCACCGACTCGATGTCGCCGTCGACGACCCCGCCGGCGACCGCGACCACGACTCCCCCGGCGAGCAGGACCCCGAAGCCGGGCAAGACGACCTGTGACGTCTGGGACTGGAGCTGCAACAACCAGGGCAACCCGGGTGGCAGCACGGGCGAGCCCACGACCACACCACCCAGCCAGGAATCGCCGACGCCGACCGATACGGCGACGGACGAGAGCGGCGGCGGGAACGGCAGACCCGGCGGCGGGACCTGGATCCCCTGATCCTCCGCCCGGACACGCTCCGAGGGCCGTCGCGTCCGCTCCGTACCTTCCGTACGGAACGGCCGCGGCGGCCCTCGCCGTTTTCACGGGGACGTACGGCAGGATGTCCCCCATGCCGAGCCTCCAGAAGACGAGCGCGCCGCAGGACCGGCCGCAGGGCCGCTCTCGGACGGTCATTCCCACCCACCGGGACAAGGTGGCCGCCGCGGGCAGCGAACTGATCGGCGGCCCCTACGGGCGCCGGGCGCTGTCCGGCACCGGACAGCTCACGCCCGTGCGGGTGATCTCCCTCGTGGCCATCGGCATGTTCGCCCTCGGCATGGTGCAGAAGCTGCCCTGCTACAACTGGGCCTGGTTCCGCGGGACGACCTCCCAGTACACCCACGCCTGCTACTCCGACATCCCCCACCTCTTCGCCGGGCGGGGCTTCGCGGACGGCCTGGTGCCCTACTTCGACCGGCTGGGCGGCGACATACCGTTCCTGGAGTACCCCGTCCTGACGGGCCTGTTCATGGAGGTCGCGGCCTGGCTGACGCCGGGGGGCGGCGACCCGGCCGAGAACGAGCGGGCGTACTGGCTGGCCAACGCGGGCCTGCTGATGGTGTGCGCGGCCGTCCTCGCGGTCTGCGTGACCCGTACGCACCGCCTGCGCCCCTGGGACGGGCTCCTGGTGGCCCTGGCGCCCTCGGTCGCGCTCACCGCGACGATCAACTGGGACATACTGGCCGTCGCGCTGACCGCCACCGCCGTCCTGATGTGGTCGCGCGGACGGCCGCTGGCCTTCGGCATCCTGCTCGGCCTGGCCACCGCCGCCAAGTTCTACCCGATACTGCTCCTGCTGCCCCTGCTGCTGCTCTGTGCCCGGGCCGGGAAGTGGCGGGAGTACGGGGCCGCGGTGCTCGGGGCCGGCGGCGCCTGGCTGGTCGTGAACCTGCCCGTGATGCTGCTCGCTCCCGAGGGCTGGAAGCAGTTCTACCTGTTCAGCCGGGCCCGGAACGTCGACTTCGGGTCGATCTGGCTGCTGGTCAGCCAGCGGACGGGCACGACGATCCCGCCGGAGCGGGCCAACCTGTACGCGGTGCTGCTGATGGCGATGGCCGCGGTCGGGCTCGCCTACCTGGCGTTCACGGCCCCCCGCCGGCCCCGCTTCGTCCAGCTGGCCTTCCTGGTCGTCGCCGCGTTCGTGCTCACCAACAAGGTCTACTCGCCGCAGTACGTCCTGTGGCTGGTCCCGCTGGCGGCGCTCGCCCGGCCCCGCTGGCGCGACTTCCTGGTCTGGCAGGCGTGCGAGGTCGTGTACTTCCTCGGCATCTGGATGTACCTGGCGTTCACGAGCAGCGGCAACAAGCAGGGACTGCCGGTGGACGGCTACCAGTTCGCGATCATCCTGCACCTGCTCGGCACGCTGTACCTGTGCGCGATGGTCGTACGCGACATCCTGGCGCCCGAGAAGGACCCGGTGCGGCAGGACGGCGCGGACGACCCCTCGGGCGGTGTCCTGGACGGCGCGGAGGACGTCTTCGTCACGGGACGGGCCGCGCGTCCGGCCCGCCACGCCGCGCCGGGCACCGAGGAGGGACAGCGGGTGAGCTGGGGCACCTCCGACGATCCGAACTACCCGTGGGGCGTCCGCGAGCGGCCCTGAGAACGGACGACCCCCCGGGAGCGCCGCTCCCGGGGGGTCGTCCGTCGCGGTCGGCTCAGCGCTCGACGAGCCGGTCGAACTGCGTGGTGGTGTGGCGCAGATGGGCCACGAGCTCGTCGCCGACCCGGGGCTCCTCGGCGTCGGAGGGCACGAACAGGATCGACACCTGCATGTGCGGCGGTTCGGCGAACCAGCGCTGCTTCCCGGCCCAGACGAAGGGCGACAGGTTCCGGTTGACGGTGGCGAGACCGGCCCGGGCGACTCCCTTGGCGCGCGGCATGACGCCGTGCATCGCCTTGGGCGCCTCGAGGCCCACGCCGTGCGACGTGCCGCCGGCGACGACGACCAGCCAGCCGTCCGAAGCGGCCTTCTGCTGGCGGTAGCCGAACCGGTCGCCCTTGGCCACCCGGGTCACGTCGAGGACCGCGCCGCGGTACTCGGTGGCCTCGTGGTCGCCCAGCCACAGCCGGGTGCCGATCCGGGCGCGGAACCGGGTCTGCGGGAACTGCTGCTGGAGCCGGGCCTGCTCCTCGGCCCGCAGGTGGCTGACGAACATGGTGTGCAGCGGAAGCCGCGCGGCCCGCAGGCGGTCCATCCAGCCGATGACCTCCTCGACGGCGTCCGTGCCGTCCGGGCGGTCCAGGGGCAGGTGGAGGGCGAAGCCCTCCAGGCGGACGTCCTCGATGGCCGCGTGGAGCTGCTGGAGCTCCTCCTCGTGGACGCCGTGCCGCTTCATCGAGCTCATGCACTCGATCACGACCCGGGCGCCGACCAGGGCCCGGACGCCGTCCACGGACGACACGGAACGGATCACCCGGTCGGGCAGCGGAACCGGTTCCTCACCCCGCCGGAACGGGGTGAGCACCAGCAGGTCGCCGCCGAACCAGTCCTTGATCTTCGCGGCTTCGTACGTGGTGCCCACGGCGAGCATGTCGGAGCCGAAACGGGCCGCCTCGTCGGCGAGACGCTCGTGTCCGAAGCCGTATCCGTTGCCCTTGCAGACCGGGATGAGACCGGGGAACTGGTCGATGACGCTCTTCTGGTGCGCGCGCCAGCGAGCGGTGTCGACGTAGAGGGAGAGCGCCATGGCCGGCCCGGAACCTTTCTGGTGGCAGCGGTGTATCAAAGATGTGTACGAGACTACGAAAGCCTACGGAACCCTCAGCGGCGCGACATGTAGATGTCGAGCGCCTTGTGGAGCAGCTTGTTCAGCGGGAAGTCCCACTCGCCGACGTACTCGACGGCCTCGCCGCCGGTGCCCACCTTGAACTGGATGAGTCCGAACAGGTGGTCGGTCTCGTCGAGCGAGTCCGAGATGCCCCGCAGGTCGTAGACGGTCGCGCCCATCGCGTAGGCGTCGCGCAGCATCCGCCACTGCATCGCGTTCGAGGGCCGGACCTCACGGCCGATGTTGTCGGAGGCGCCGTACGAGTACCAGACGTGGCCGCCGACCACGAGCATGGTCGCGGCGGAGAGGTTCACGCCGTTGTGGCGGGCGAAGTAGAGCCGCATGCGGTTGGGGTCCTCGCTGTTGAGGACGGTCCACATGCGCTGGAAGTACGAGAGCGGGCGCGGCCGGAAGTGGTCGCGGACGGCCGTGATCTCGTAGAGGCGCTGCCACTCGGCCAGGTCCTCGTAGCCGCCCTGGACGACCTCGACGCCGGCCTTCTCGGCCTTCTTGATGTTCCGGCGCCACAGCTGGTTGAAGCCCTTGAGGACGTCGTCGAGCGAGCGGTTCGCGAGCGGGACCTGGAAGACGTACCGGGGCTGGACGTCGCCGAAGCCCGCGCCGCCGTCCTCGCCCTGCTGCCAGCCCATCTTCCGCAGCCGGTCCGCGACTTCGAAGGCACGCGGCTCGATGTGGGTGGCCTCGACGTCCTTGAGGCGCTTGACGTCCGGGTCCTGGATGCCGGCCTTGATGGCGGCCGAGTCCCAGCGCCGGATGACGACCGGCGGGCCCATCTTCACGGAGAAGGCGCCCTGCTGCTTGAGGTGCGCCAGCATCGGCTGCAGCCAGTCGTCGAGGTTGGGCGCGTACCAGTTGATGACCGGGCCCTCGGGCAGGTAGGCGAGGTAGCGCTTGATCTTCGGGAGCTGGCGGTAGAGCACCAGACCGGCGCCGACGAGTTCACCGGACTTGTCGAACCAGCCGAGGTTCTCCGAGCGCCACTCGGTCTTCACATCAGCCCACGCCGGGACCTGGCAGTGGCTCGCCGCGGGCTGGCTCTGGATGAATGCCAGATGCTGCTCACGGCTGATGGTCCTCAGGGTCAGGCTCATGCGGGGCGCTCCTCGGCAGGTGTGTCCCCATCGGTCAGGGGCTCCGGCTCTCGCGCCGAAGCCTACTGTGACCGGGAAGCGCCCCGGAGTGGCGTGTACGCCCTGACGTGCCGCTGGGCTCAGCTGCCGACGCCGCCGAAGAGGCCTCCGTGCGCCATGCCGAGGTAGAAGCCGAACGCCGAGGCGCCGAGTCCGAGGACCAGCAGGAAGCGCTCGCGGGTCGTCACGGAGATGAACTGTCCGTAGGCACCGGTCAGGATGCCGATCAGGCCCGCCCAGGAGCTCAGCAGGTGCAGGCTGTCGAACATCGCGGTGACGAAGGCGAGGACGCCCAGGACCACCGTCACGCCGACCAGGGCGTCCTGGAGGGGGTGGGGCTTGCCGTCGGTCGCGAAGAGGGAGTGGCCGGGGTCGGGTCGCATTGCCTGTGCCATGGGGCACCTCCTGGCGTTGCTGCACGAGGGCGGCGCATCAGGGCGCCGCCGACATCCGTCGTGTCCAGGTTGCGGCCCTTCCCGGGGAAATTTCAACCGGAGAGCGATGTGCGGGTACTCTGTACAGCTGCGCCGGTGTCTGCCCAGTTCCCTCCGGGATCCCCGACGGCCCCCTCGCTCGTCGAGGGGATTGTCAGTGGTGGCGGATACCGTTGCTCACGCATCACGACCCTCCTGCCACGGAACGACCGTGGCCGCTGAGTCCAAAGGAGGTGGGTTCCACATGCGTCACTACGAGGTGATGGTCATCCTCGACCCCGATCTGGAGGAGCGCGCTGTCGCCCCCCTGATCGAGAACTTCCTCTCCGTCGTCCGTGAGGCGAACGGAAAGGTCGAGAAGGTCGACACCTGGGGCCGTCGTCGTCTCTCGTACGAGATCAAGAAGAAGCCCGAGGGCATCTACTCGGTCATCGACCTGCAGGCCGAGCCTGCGGTCGTCAAGGAGCTCGACCGCCAGATGAACCTGAACGAGTCGGTCCTCCGGACCAAGGTCCTCCGTCCCGAGACCCACTGAGCTTCTAGCTCAGAGGTCATCGGGTCCGAGTAGCAACAAAGCAGCCAGAAGCAAACCCGCCGAGAGGTTCCCCCATGGCAGGCGAGACCGTCATCACGGTCGTCGGCAATCTTGTCGACGACCCCGAGCTGCGCTTCACCCCGTCCGGTGCGGCGGTCGCGAAGTTCCGTATCGCGTCCACCCCCCGCACCTTCGACCGTCAGACCAATGAGTGGAAGGACGGCGAGAGCCTGTTCCTCACCTGCTCGGTCTGGCGTCAGGCGGCGGAGAACGTCGCGGAGTCGCTTCAGCGAGGCATGCGCGTCGTCGTGCAGGGCCGCCTGAAGCAGCGGTCCTACGAGGACCGTGAGGGCGTCAAGCGCACGGTCTACGAGCTGGACGTCGAGGAAGTCGGCCCCAGCCTCAAGAACGCCACGGCCAAGGTCACCAAGACCACCGGTCGCGGTGGCCAGGGTGGATACGGCGGCGGCGGCCAGCAGGCCGGCGGCGGTGGCAGCTGGGGTGGAAACTCCGGCGGTTCCCAGCAGGGTGGTGGCGGTGCTCCCGCCGACGACCCGTGGGCGACCGGCGGCGGTGCTCCCTCCGGCGGCCAGCAGGGCGGCGGAGGCAGCTGGGGTGGAAACTCCGGCGGCGGCTACTCGGACGAGCCCCCCTTCTAGGCCTCGCCTGGAAGCAGCTCGTACCCCCACTTCTTGATCACACAGGAGAAACACCATGGCGAAGCCGCCTGTGCGCAAGCCTAAGAAGAAGGTCTGCGCGTTCTGCAAGGACAAGACCGCGTACGTGGACTACAAGGACACGAACATGCTGCGGAAGTTCATTTCCGACCGTGGCAAGATCCGTGCCCGCCGCGTTACCGGCAACTGCACGCAGCACCAGCGTGACGTCGCCACGGCCGTGAAGAACAGCCGTGAGATGGCGCTGCTGCCCTACACGTCCACCGCGCGATAAGGGAAGGGTGACCGAAAAATGAAGATCATCCTCACCCACGAGGTCTCTGGCCTCGGTGCCGCTGGCGACGTCGTCGACGTCAAGGACGGCTACGCTCGCAACTACCTGGTCCCGCGTGGTTTCGCGATCCGCTGGACCAAGGGTGGCGAGAAGGACGTGGCGCAGATCCGCCGCGCCCGCAAGATCCACGAGATCGCGACCATCGAGCAGGCCAACGAGATCAAGGCCCGGCTCGAGGGCACGAAGGTGCGCCTGGCCGTTCGCTCCGGCGACGCCGGCCGTCTCTTCGGCTCCGTGACCCCGGCCGACATCGCCTCGGCGATCAAGTCCGCGGGTGGCCCCGACGTCGACAAGCGTCGCGTCGAGCTCGGTTCGCCGATCAAGACCCTGGGCTCGCACCAGGTGTCCGTGCGTCTGCACCCCGAGGTTGCCGCGAAGCTCGGCGTCGAGGTCGTCGCCGCGTAACGCTGCCCTTGGCAGTCTGCGCTCAGCAGTGAGGAAGGGCCGCACCCCTCGGGGTGCGGCCCTTCCGCTGTTTCCGCGGCCCTTCCGCTGTTTCACGTGAAACGGGGCGTCTGTTTCACGCGAAACCGGGCGTTCCACGTGAAACGTTCAGCGTGTGGCCCCGGTGACGATCCAGCGACCGGAGCGGGCACGCAGCCAGAGCGTGAGCATCCGCACCGTCATCATCAGCGTCATCGCCCACCAGAGGGCCGTGAGACCTCCGCCGAACGCCGGGATCAGCAGGGCCACCGGGGCGAAGACAGCGAGGGTCAGCAGCATGGCCCAGGCGAGGTACGGGCCGTCCCCCGCACCCATCAGGACGCCGTCGAGCACGAAGACGACGCCGGAGATCGGCTGGGAGACCGCGACCACCAGCAAGGCCGGCAGCAGGGTGTCCTGGACCGTCGTGTCGCCGGTGAAGAGCGGAATGAACACGGGGCGGGCGGCGACGAGGAGCACGCCCAGGACGACGCCGGACACCACGCCCCACTGGACCATGCGACGGCAGACCTGCCGGGCTCCCTGGGCGTCGTCCGCGCCGAGATAGCGGCCGATGATGGCCTGGCCGGCGATGGCGATGGCGTCGAGGGCGAAGGCCATGAGGCTCCACAGGGACAGGATGATCTGGTGGGCGGCGACCTCGGCGTCGCCCAGCCGGGCCGCGACGGCCGTGGCGATCATCAGGACCGCGCGGAGCGAGAGCGTACGGACGAGCAGGGGGACGCCGGCCTGCGCGGAGGCACGGATGCCGGCCGCGTCAGGGCGGAGGGAGGCTCCATGGCGCCGCGCGCCCCGCACGACCACGACGAGGTAGACCACGGCCATGCCGTACTGGGCGATGACCGTGCCCCAGGCGGAGCCGGCGATACCCAGACCGGCTCCGTAGACCAGTCCCACGTTGAGCGCGGCGTTGGCGGCGAAGCCTCCGATGGCCACATAGAGCGGTGTACGGGTGTCCTGGAGGCCGCGCAGCACGCCGGTGGCGGCCAGGACCACCAACATGGCGGGGATCCCGAGGCTGGAGATCCGGAGATAGGTGACGGCGTACGGCGCGGCGGTGTCGGAGGCCCCGAAGACGCCGATCAGCCCCGGCGCGGTGGGCAGGGTCAGGGCCACGACGGCGGCGCCGAGCAGAAGAGCGAGCCAGATGCCGTCCATCCCCTGCCGGATCGCGGCCGGGAGGTCTCCCGCGCCCACGCGCCGCGAGACGGCGGCCGTGGTGGCGTAGGCGAGGAAGACGAAGACGCTGACGGCGGTGGAGAGCAGAGCGGCGGCGATCGCGAGGCCCGCCAGTTGGGGGGTCCCGAGGTGACCGACGATGGCACTGTCGACCATGAGGAAGAGCGGCTCGGCGACGAGGGCGCCGAAGGCCGGCAGGGCGAGGGAGACGATCTCGCGGTCGTGCTGTCGACGGACGGCCTTGGAGGTCACGGGAGCCTGGCTCATGGGGTCAATCTAATCTTCCACAGGTAAGAGATCTAGTGCATTGTTGATCCTTACTTCCCGGGGGCTCGGGGCTTCGGGTGTGGGCCGTTTGTTCTGATCTTGATCCCGGGGGAGAACTTTTTCTCCTGCACAGGCCGTGGATGGAGAAACCGCAGGTCAGGGTGGTGAGTTCAAGGGTGCTATGAGTTTGTCCACATGGCTGTCCCCCGATCCGTGCACAGGTTCCGGCGAGTTCTCCACAGCATCTGGGCCTTCACCCACAGGGCCTGTGGATAACCAGATTGGCTGACGCCTCCCGCGGGCCTACCGTGGTGCGGCGCCCGACGCGCCAGAAGCGGTCGCAGAGCCACTCGTTGATCAAGCCCGTGGCGTAGGAAAGAGTGGCAGGGCGAGGTCCGCGGAGCGGACGGGAGGAGGCGCTTGGTGAGCATGACCGAGCCCATGGACGACCCTTGGGCCGACAGCGGACCGAGTGACCTGCTGCCCACCCGTACCCGCGGCGAAGGCCGCGGTCGCGGTCGCGGCCGTGACGACCAGCACGAGCGGGGCAGCGACGGTTCCTGGGGCGGCGGCCTCAACGGCTTCGAGCGCGTCCCCCCGCAGGACCTCGACGCCGAGCAGTCCGTCCTCGGCGGCATGCTGCTCTCCAAGGACGCCATCGCGGACGTCGTGGAGATCATCAAGGGCAACGACTTCTACAAGCCCGCCCACGAGACGGTCTATGCGGCGATCCTCGACCTCTACGCCAAGGGTGAGCCGGCCGACCCGATCACGGTCGGCGCCGAGCTCACCAAGCGCGGCGAGATCACCCGCGTCGGCGGCGCCTCCTATCTCCACACCCTGGTCCAGTCGGTACCGACTGCGGCCAACGCCTCGTACTACGCGGAGATCGTCCACGAGCGCGCCGTCCTGCGCCGCCTCGTCGAGGCCGGCACCAAGATCACGCAGATGGGCTACGCGGCCGACGGCGACGTCGACGAGATCGTGAACTCGGCACAGGCCGAGATCTACGCCGTCACCGAGCAGCGGACCACCGAGGACTACCTGCCGCTCGGCGACATCATGGAGGGGGCGCTCGACGAGATCGAGGCGATCGGCTCCCGCAGCGGAGAGATGACCGGTGTGCCCACCGGCTTCACCGACCTCGACTCGCTCACCAACGGGCTGCACCCGGGCCAGATGATCATCATCGCGGCCCGACCCGCCATGGGTAAGTCGACCCTCGCCCTGGACTTCGCCCGGGCGGCGTCCATCAAGCACAACCTGCCCAGCGTCATCTTCTCCCTCGAAATGGGACGCAACGAGATCGCGATGCGTCTGCTCTCGGCCGAGGCCCGGGTCGCGCTCCACCACATGCGCTCCGGCACGATGACCGACGAGGACTGGACGCGCCTCGCCCGCCGCATGCCGGACGTCTCCCAGGCCCCGCTGTACATCGACGACTCGCCGAACCTGTCGATGATGGAGATCCGGGCCAAGTGCCGCCGGCTCAAGCAGCGCAACGGCCTCAAGCTCGTCATCATCGACTACCTGCAGCTCATGCAGTCGGGTGGCTCCAAGCGGCAGGAGAGCCGTCAGCAGGAGGTCTCCGACATGTCGCGAAACCTGAAGCTCCTCGCCAAGGAACTGGAGCTCCCGGTCATCGCGCTCTCGCAGCTGAACCGTGGTCCCGAGCAGCGCACCGACAAGAAGCCGATGGTCTCCGACCTGCGTGAGTCCGGCTCGATCGAGCAGGACGCCGACATGGTCATCCTGCTGCACCGCGAGGACGCCTACGAGAAGGAGTCCCCGCGAGCCGGCGAGGCGGACATCATCGTGGGCAAGCACCGTAACGGTCCGACGGCCACGATCACCGTGGCCTTCCAGGGCCACTACTCGCGCTTCGTCGACATGGCGCAGACCTGATCCGAGCACCCCGCGCGGGAAGCTTCGTATGTGACAGGGCGTTGGATCGTCCGTGACGACATCTTTCGAAGCTTTGTTGCCCGGTACCGAGCGCGCCCTGCTCCACCGCGTCGCGGTGGCTCAGGCCGAGGGGCGGGCGCCGTCCCTGGTGGGGGCGGTGGTCCGCGACGGAGCGATGGTCTGGAGCGGTGCGCGCAGCTGCGTGGACGGACACGCGCCGGACGCCGACACGCAGTTCAGGATCGGCTCGATCACCAAGGTGTTCACCGCCGTTCTGGTGCTGCGGCTGCGGGACGAGGGTCTCCTCGGGCTCGACGATCCGCTGGACCGGCACCTCAAGGGCACGGGGGTCGGAGAGGTGACGATCGCCCAACTCCTCGGCCACAGCGGGGGCCTCGCCGCCGAGACGCCCGGCTCATGGTGGGAGAGGTCGTCCGCCGAGCTGCGCCCGGAGCTCTCCGACGTGCTGGGGAAGGAGCCCTTCCTGCGGGCCCCGGGGCGCCGCCACCACTACTCCAACCCCGGTTACACGCTGCTCGGTTCGCTGGTCGAGGCGGTGCGTGGCGTGACCTGGGAGGAGGCGCTGCGGCGCGAGATCCTGGAGCCGCTGGGGATGGACCGGACGACGGTCGACCCCGTCGCTCCGCACGCCGGCGGCTGGGCGGTGCACCCCTGGGCCGATGTGATGCTGCCCGAGCCGTCCGAGCACCTGGGCGTCATGGCGCCGGCGGGGCAGCTCTGGTCGACCGCTGCCGACCTCGGGCGGTTCGCCGCGTTCCTCGCGGCGGGACATGAGCGGGTACTCGGTGCGGCCTCCGTGGCGGAGATGCGGGCACCGGCGGCCGCGGCCGGCGAGGGGGACTGGGAGGGGAGCTACGGGCTCGGGCTCCAGCTGATCAGCAAGGACGGACGGACCCTGATCGGCCACACCGGATCCCTCCCGGGCTTCGTCGCCTGCCTCTGGGTGAGCGTCGAGGACGGGCTGGCGGGAGTCGCCCTCTCCAACACCACCTCGGGGGTCCCGATCGGCGGTGTGGCCGCCGACCTGGTACGGATCGTGGCGGACGCCGAGCCGAGGTTCCCGCAGCCGTGGCGCCCGCTGCCGGAGGCCGAGGTCGACGAGGAGCTCCTGTCCCTCACGGGGCCCTGGTACTGGGGGACGTACGCGTACGGCCTGAGGCTCGGTCCCGAGCGGAGCGTGGTGCTCGAACCCCTTCGGGGTGCCGGTCGGCGCGCCCGCTTCCGGGCGCTGCCCGGCGGCGGCTGGGTCGGGCTGAACGGCTACTACGAGGGGGAGACGCTCCGGGCGGTGCGGCGCGAGGACGGCAGCGTGAGCCATCTCGACCTCGGGTCGTTCGTCTTCACGCGGGAGCCGTACGCGCCGGAGGACGCGGTGCCGGGCGGCGTCGACGAGGCGGGGTGGCGCGGCCTCTGAGCTGAGCAGGGGGTTTCACGTGAAACAGCGTGCCGGGAGCGCCCCGGCACGCTGTTCGCGCGCGGTGCCTCAGCGGCACCGCCCCATGGACGTCAGAGGCTCTTCTTGAAGCCCACATGGGAGGCCTCGAAGCCGAGTCGCTCGTAGAAGCGGTGGGCATCGGTGCGGGTGACGTCGGAGGTCAGCTGCACCAGGCGGCAGTCCTGGCGACCGGACTCCTCGACGGCCCACTCGATGAGCCGGGTGCCGAGGCCGCTGCCCCGCTCGTCGGCATGGATGCGGACGCCCTCGACGATCGACCGGGTGGTGCCGCGGCGGGAGAGTCCCGGGATCACCGTGAGCTGGAGGGTTCCGACGACCTTCTCGCCGCGGACGGCCACCATGACGTGCTGGTGGGGGTCGTTCGCGAGGCGCTCGAAGGCCGTGAGGTACGGGGCGAGGTCGTCGGGGGACTCCCGCTGCGCGCCGAGCGGGTCGTCGGCGAGCATGGCGACGATGGCCGGGATGTCCTCTGCGGTGGCGGGGCGTATGTCAAGATCGTTCATGCTCCGCAGCGTACGCCCGGCCGCTACGGTCCTTCCGCCGGCTCAGGCAGGGACGCCCGCGCCCTCCACGACCTGGACCAGCGGGGCGAGCTCCGGATTCTTCGCCGCCTCGTCGAGGGCCTGGCGCAGGGCGCTGTCGTTGGTGGGGCGGGCCTCTTCGAGAAGCTTCAGGCCGGCCTCGGTGACATCGGTGTAGATCCCGCGCCGGTCGGTGGCGCAGAGGTACCGGGTGAGCAGGCCGCGGTCCTCGAGCCGGGTGACGAGCCGGGTGGTGGCGCTCTGGCTGAGCACGACGGCGTCGGCCACCTGTTTCATCTGGAGGTGGCCGCCGGGGCCGCTGTGCTGGCGGCTGAGGACGTCGAGGAGCGAGTACTCCCGCACGCTCAGTCCGTGCCCGGTCTCCAAGGCGCGCTCGAGGTGGGACTCGATCCGGCCGTGGAGCAGGGAGAGGGCGCACCAGCGCTGCGAGAGCGCGGTCAGTGCGGGGTCCGTGGCGGTCATGGTCTCTCCTCGGTCTCTCCTCAGCGCCGGAGCGCGGCTCTCGACCAGCGTAAACGATGCGGCGCAATAATGCGCGTGTGCAAGTAAATCTGTCCCGCCGACTCCCGGAGGGTCGGGCCGGCGGGGGGAGTGCGGCCCGCCGGGACCTATCCGGCCGCGACCGTCAGCGGTGCGAAACGCCGGCTCCAGTCGCCGGGAAGGTCGGGTACGGACCGGACCATCACCGAGTTGAAGGCGATCGGATCGATGCCGTTCTCCTTCACCCAGCTCAGCAGGGTCGTGTGGCGCACATCGATGTCCGTGCGCAGGGGCCGGTCCGTGGCTGCGGCGAGCGAGGCGATCAGAGCCTTGGCCGTGCCGGGATCGCGGGCGATCAGGGGGCCGACGACATGGGTGTCCATGTTCGGCCAGGCCGCCGCGAAGCCCGTGATCTCGCCGTTCTCCTCGGCGACCCGGAGATGGTCCGCGAAGGCGGGGAGCCGGGTGATGAGGGCCGTACGGTCCAGGCCGAAGACCTCGCGGTCGAGGCGCAGGATCGCCTGGAGGTCCTCCGCCGTCGCGGGACGGACCGGGACGGCGGGGGCGGGCGTGGTGAACGTGAAACGCCCGCGCACCATCTCCGCCCGGCTCGTCTCCGTGAAACCGAGCTCCTCGTACAGGGGTTGTCCGTTCGGTGTCGCGTGCAGGGTGAGCGGGGTGTCGCCGGCCTCCGCCAGGACGTGTCGCATGAGCCGGCGTCCGACGCCCTGGCGTGCGTACCGCTCGGCGACGAGCACCATGCCGATGGCCGCGAGCCCGGGGCCGTACGACGTGACCACACAGCAGGCGAGCAGTCCCGGGCCGGCCGGGTCGTCGATCCCGTACCCGGTGCCCGCCATGAGCAGGAGACCCCACTTGTGTTCCTCGCGCGGCCATCCCCGGTTCTCGGAGAGGTCGGAGCAGGCGAGGAGGTCGTCCGAGGTGAGGCGCCGGACGGGGAGCTGTGCGAGGGGGGTGGGGGAAGTCGGCATACCTTTCAGGCTGTCCGAAGCGGCGATCTTCCGTCCACCGCTTTACCGGATCCGGCCGATGCCGGGAAGGGCTGTTGCCTCTCCCTCGTGGCACGTCGGACGATGTTTCACGTGAAACCCTCCACGCGGCGACTGCACCTCTTCGACCTCGACGGCACCCTGATCCGCGGGTCGGCCGCCGCGGTGGAGATCTCCCGGCAACTGGGTCTCGTCGAGGAGATCGGCGTCCTCGAGCAGGGTTTCCTGCAAGGCCTCATGCCGGACGAGTTCGCGGTGCGGGCCCGGGACCTCTGGGCCGAGCTCACGCTGGAGCAGGTGGCGGCGGCGTTCGAGGGAGCCCCGTGGCTGGCCGGGATCCGGGAGGTCTGGGCTGACATCCGGGCCAGGGGCGACCTCTGCGCCGTCATCTCGCTCTCGCCCGACTTCTTCGTCGAGCGGTTGCTGGGATGGGGGGCCGACACCGTGCACGGCTCGGCGTGGCCGTCCGTCCCCTTCCGCGAGCCCATCCACCGGCCCGGCATCCTCGACGCGGCGGCGAAGGTGCGGATCGCACGGGAGCTCTGCGCCGGGTACGGCGTGGAACCGGCGGACTGCGTCGCGTACGGGGACTCGATGTCCGACGCCGCGCTCTTCGCGCGCGTGCCCCACACCGTGGCCGTGAACGCGGACCACCATCTCGCCGGACTGTCCCGCCACAGCTACACCGGAGGGGACCTGCGCGAGGCGTACGCCCTGGTGCGAAACAGCGCAGCTTAGCCAGAAACCCGGCTCTATGGCCCGAGAACACCGCTTTCCGTCCCACGTGGTCGACCGGGGGTTCATGCTGCGAGCACGAAAGCCGGTCAGCGCGAGGGCGAGGCACATGATGGATGCTCCGACCACCACGGCGGCCGCAGAGCACGCGGACCGCATCGAGCCGGGGGCGGCGTACGAGCCCGGCGGTGAACCGGAGGCGGACGGGAAGGAACCCCCGATAACGGGGGGAGCCTCCGCCGACGCCCTGCTCGTCCGCCGCACCTTGTCGGAGATCGCGCCGATCGCCGACAAGGTGACCTCGTACTTCTACGCCCTGCTCTTCGTCCGGAACCCCGAGCTGCGCGAGATGTTCCCCGCGGCCATGGACACCCAGCGGGACCGGCTCCTGAAGGCGATCCTGACCGCTGCCGAGCACATGGACGACGCGCCGGTCCTCACCGCGTACCTCCAGAACCTCGGCCGGGGGCACCGCAAGTACGGCACCCAGGCGGCTCATTACCCGGCCGTCGGCGAGGCCCTCATCGGGGCGCTCGTCCGGTACGCGACGGGGACCTGGGACGAGGCGACCGAGGCCGCCTGGGTGCGCACGTACACGACGATCTCCCAGATCATGATCGACGCGGCGGCGGAGAACGAGCAGACCGCCCCCGCCTGGTGGCACGCGGAGGTGGTCTCCCACGACCTGCGCACCCCGGACGTCGCCGTCGTGACGCTCCGGCCCGACCAGCCGTACCCGTTCCTCGCGGGCCAGTACACGACGCTGGAGACGCCCTGGTGGCCCCGGATCTGGCGTCACTACTCCTTCGCCTCGGCGCCCCGGCCCGACGGGCTGCTGTCCCTCCACGTGAAGGCGATCCCGGCCGGCTGGGTGTCCAACGCACTGGTCCACCGGGCCCGCCCCGGCGACGTCCTGCGCCTCGGTCCGCCCGCGGGTTCCATGACGGTCGACCACGCCACGGACAGCGGTCTGCTCTGCCTGGGCGGCGGCACCGGGATAGCCCCGATCAAGGCCCTGGTCGAGGACGTGGCCGAGCACGGTGACCGGCGTCCCGTCGACGTCTTCTACGGGGCGCGCCACGACCACGACCTCTACGACATCGACACGATGCTGCGGCTCCAGAAGACCTTCCCCTGGCTGTCCGTCCACCCGGTCACCGAGGAGCAGGGGCGGCTGCCGGAAGCCGTCTGCCGCTACGGCCCCTGGAACGAATGCGACGCCTATCTCTCGGGCCCGCTCGGCATGGTCCGCCAGGGCGTGGACGCGCTGCGCGGGGCGGGGGTCCCGTCGGAGCGCATCCGCCATGACTTCCTGACCGAACTGACCCCGGTGGCCACGGGCTGATCAGCCCAGGTCGGGGGCGTGCATCGCGCGGACGCCCTCGATGTTCCCGTCGAGGTAGTGGCGCAGGGAGAGGGGCACGAGGTGCACGGCGGCGATGCCGACCCGGCTGAAGGGCACCCGGACGATCTCGTACTCGCCGACCGGTTCGTCCATCTCGGGGCCGTGGCGCAGCGAGGTGTCCATGGAGTCGAGCCGGCACACGAAGAAGTGCTGGACCTTCACCCCCGAGACCCCGCCGTCGACGATGTGCTCGACGGTGTCGACGAAACAGGGCACCACGTCGGTGATCTTGGCTCCGAGTTCCTCGTGCACCTCGCGGTGCAGGGCCTGGACGACGGTGGTGTCGGAGGGCTCCACGCCGCCACCGGGCGTGAGCCAGTAGGGGTCCATCCCCGGCTTGGTGCGCTTGATGAGGATGAGGTCGTCCCCGTCCAGCAGGATGGCGCGTGCGGTGCGTTTGATCACGGGCCGTTCGTTCATGGGAAGAAAATGGCCCGTTCAGGGTGCCCTGAAACTCACCAGTCCGCCGCGGCGCGCAACAGCTCCTCGTGGGCCCGCGCGAGCGGGGGCAGCGCCGGAGTGCCCGTGCGCGCGACGAGGAAGTAGGTCCGCAGGGGAGGGACCGGGGGATCGAGCAGCGCCACGAGCCGCCCCGCCGCCAGATCCTCCTCGCACAGATAGCGCGGCAGGACGGCCAGACCGGCACCGGAGACGGCGGAATCCCGGACGGCCCGCAGATCGGGGGCTATCACGGTCGCGACGGCCGCGGGCTTGCCGTCGAAGACCGCGGCCCAGTAGCGGGAGAAGAACGGCAGCGATTCGTGCACCTCGACCACCGGGAGCTGTTCCAGGACCACCGAACCCTCGCCGAGCAGCATCTCGGGGGAGAGACGGGATGCCCAGGGTTCCGCGGCGACCAGGACGTGTTCCTCGTCGCAGAGCGGGGTGGAGGCGAGCAGGCCGCCACGGGGACGGGCGGTGGTGACGGCCAGGTCGTGGTGGCCGGCGGCGAGACCGTCGAGGATCTCCTCGGTGTTGCCGAGGAACGAGGCCCGCACGGCGAGCCCCTGGGCGAGCAGCGGGGTGAGCGCGGGCAGCACGCGGAGGGCGGTGAACTCCGGAGGGCCGGCGACATGGAGGGTGCGGCCGCCGCCCCGCTCGTCGAGACCGGTCTCGGCTATCTCGACCAGGGCGTCCAGGTGGGGCGCGGCGCGGTGGGCCAGCTCGTCGCCGATGGTGGTCGGGGTGACGCCACGCGCCTGCCTCAGGAAGAGCGGTCTCCCCAGCTGCCGTTCCAGAGTCCGGATCTGGCTGGTGACGGCCGGCTGGGAGAGCCCCAGGAGCGCGGCGGCACGCGTGAAGGAGCCCGCCCGGTGCACCGCGACGAACGTGCGCAGCAGGGACAGATCCATGCCCGCCCCCTCCCGGCCGTGCGGCCGTGCGACTCAGGCGGTCGGCTGACTGCGCCTCAGGACCGTCCAACTATAAATAAGTCGATAGGCCCCTGTCGCTACCGTGATTGGACACTGACGCACAGTCAACTAGCCTTGTTCGAGCGGTCTCCGCGCCTGGAACCGAGGCGTTCCGAGCCACGAGGGGGGAGGTTCGGAGCGCCTCGTTCCGTCGTCCTGCGGCGGGTGATCAGCCCGCGGCGCCGGCCTCGTCGAGAGCCCGCAGGACGTCGCCGATCAGGTCCTCCGGATCCTCGGCACCCACCGAGAACCGGATGAAGCCCTCCGCGACCGCGTCCCCGCCCCAGCGTCCGCGCCGCTCGGCGGTGGAGCGCACACCGCCGAAGCTGGTGGCGTCGTCGACGAGCCGCAGTTCCTCCAGGAACCGCTCGGCCCGCTTCCGGTCCGCCAGCTCGAACGAGACCACCGGGCCGAAGCGCCGCATCTGCCGGGCGGCCACCGCGTGCGACGGGTCGTCGGGCAGCCCCGGGTAGCGCAGTCCGGACACGTCCGCGCGTCCGGCCAGCGCCTGCGCGAGCGACAGCGCGGTGGAGCACTGCCGGTCGATCCTCAGCTGGAGCGTGGCCAGCGAACGGTGGGCGAGCCAGGCCTCCATGGGCCCGGGAATCGCTCCGACGATCTTGCGCCAGCGCCTTACCTCCGAGGCCCGCAGGGGGTCGCGGCAGCTGACGTGACCGAGCAGGACGTCGCCGTGACCGGTCAGGCCCTTGGTGTCACTGGCGACGGAGAAGTCCGCCCCCAGCGCGAGGGGCCGCTGGCCGAGCGGGGTGGCGAGGGTGTTGTCCACGGCCACGAGCGCTCCCGCGGCGTGCGCCTCCCCCACCAGACGGCGGATGTCGCAGACGTCGAGGCCGGGGTTGGACGGGGTCTCGAGCCACAGCAGCCGGGCCCCGTCGAGCGCGGCCAGTTGGCCGTCGCCGCCGGTCGGCGCGGTGCGGACCTCGGTGCCGTACGCCCTCAGCTGCTCGTGCAGCAGCGGCAGGGCCTGGTATCCGTCGGTCGGCATGACGACCGCGTCGCCGGCCTTCAGCTGGGAGAAGAGGACGGCCGAGATCGCCGCCATGCCGGAGGCGAAGACCAGCGTCTCGACGCCCTCCTCCCCCGGGGCCTCCAGTTCGCCGATCGCCCGCTCGAGGTGGGTCCAGGTGGGGTTCTCGTCGCGGCCGTACGCGTACCCGCCGGTCGGCTCGCCGGGCAGGTGGAAGTGGGCGGCGAAGACCGGTCCCGGCAGGGTCGGTTCGTACTTCACGGGCTCGGGCAGCCCGGCCCGTACCGCGCGCGTGCCGTCGCCGTATGCGCTGTCGTTCATGCTGTCCGCTCCTCCAGTTCCGCGCGGACGGCGGCGAGCAGGCCTCCGCTCGCCGCCTCCACCATCTCCAGGCACTCCTCGAAGCCTTCGCGGCCCCCGTAGTAAGGGTCCGGGACGTCGAGCCCGCCCCGGACGGCCGGGTCGTACGACCGCAGCAGCCGTATCCGGGCCGCCTCCTCGGGGGTGCGGGCCAGGGCCCGGAGCTCCCGCAGGTGGCCCTCGTCGAGCGCGATCACCAGGTCGAGGGCGGGGAACCAGGAGGCCCGGAACTGACGGGCGACGTGCGCGGAGGTGTAGCCGTTCTCCTCGAGCACCGCGACCGTGCGGGGGTCGGCGCCGTCGCCCTCGTGCCAGCCTCCGGTGCCCGCGCTGTCGACCTCCACCGTCCCGTCCAGGCCGGCCTCCTCCACCTGGCGGCGGAAGACGTGCTCGGCCATCGGCGAACGGCAGATGTTGCCCGTGCAGACGAAGCAGACGCGGTAGGTCATGGCCGCCACTCAGTCACCGTCGGGGAGCACGACGTTCAGCGCCCACGAGACGACGGAGATGATCAGGCCGCCCAGGACGGCCGTCCAGAAGCCCTCCACGTGGAAGCTGAGGTCGAGCTGCTCGGCCAGCCAGGACGTGAGCAGCAGCATCAGGGCGTTGACCACGAGGGTGATCAGACCGAGGGTCAGGATGAAGAGGGGCAGCGTCAGCAGCTTGACGATCGGCTTGACCAGGACGTTCACGACCCCGAAGACCAGGGCGACGAGAATGAGGGTCAGGGCCTTCTTGCCGGTGCTGTCACCGGTGAGGGTGATGTCCTGGAGCAGCCAGATGGCGACTCCCAGGGCGCCCGCGTTGGCGAGCGTCTTGACTACGAAATTCTTCATGTGTCTGATCGTGGCAGAGATGATCGGGCCGAGGCAGGGGCGGACGGACGATGAAGGCATTCCGACTGGACGAGCTGGAGGCGGAGCGTGCCGCCAACGACGGCGCGTACCTCCAGTTCCTGCGCGAGCGGAACATGTCGGTGGGCCTGTACGCGCTGGACGCCGGGGCGCTCGACCCGCAGCAGCCGCACGGCCAGGACGAGGTGTACTTCGTGGTGAGCGGCCGGGCGTCGATCACCGTCGGGGCGGAGACGACGCAGGTGGCGCGCGGCAGCGTGGTCTATGTGCCGGCCGGGGTCGAGCACAGGTTCCACCACATCAGCGAGGACCTGCGGGTGATGGTGGTCTTCTCCCCGCCGGAGAGCTGACGGGCGTCCGAGGAGCTGCCGGCCCGAGCCGCTCGGGCCGGCCGGCTCGGGCGGGGCGGCCCGGCCTGATCGGCACGGCTCGATCGGCCCGGCCGGATCGGCCCGGCCGGATCGGCCCGGCACCCCCCTGGGGGGTGGATCGCCCGGCCTGATCGCACGGCACCCCCTAGGGGGCGGATCAGGGGAGAGCGGGGGCCGCGGGGCCCCCGTGGGACTTTCCCGGCCCCTAGCCTTGAGGATGTTCGGCGCGGAGGGCGCCGACGGATCTTCGAGAGCGAGGTAGGGACGATGGCCGTACAGGAGATTCTCGCGGGGATGCCCTGGTGGGTGAAGTGGGTCGCGATACCCGCTCTGGCCCTGTTCGTCTTCGGCGGGCTGATCACGAGCGTCCTGGCCTTCGTGGTCGGACTGCTCTTCAAGGTGCTGCTCTTCGCCGCGCTGGTCGCCGGACTGATCTACGTCGTACGGAAGTTCAGCTCCTCCACCGGCTCGAAAGAGGACTGGTAGCACGAGCTACTGATCAGTAAGAGGCCGATGGTGGGGATTAGCCCGCGCGGGGGAACGCACTGGTCGAATCAGGGCATGGGCCCAAGGGCTGCCACTAGAGTGGAACCTCTCCGCCGTGTTGGGGACTACGGGCGTAGACCCCTGTACTGACCAGCGGTTTTCCCTGGCCCGGCGGGCGCGCGGGGGCGGCCCCCGCGGGCGGGTGCACTGCATCCGTCGTCACGCCTGGGGGTGACCTTTGGCCACGGCTACGCAGACGGCTGCGCCTACCCTGATCGGCTCGGTGCAGCGGGCGCTGAGACTTCTGGAGGCCGTCGCCTCCCACGCGGACGGCGCTCCGGCCAAACAGCTCGCCCGGGAGACGGGCCTCCCGCTTCCCACCACGTACCACCTGCTCCGCACCCTGACGCACGAAGGCTATCTACGTCGCGAGAAGGGTGTGTTCGTCCTGGGCGACGCCGCCGTCCGACTGGCCGGCGGCGGAGATGTGCAGAATCGTCGCATCAAGATCGAAGACTCCCTTGCCCGCTGGCGGGACGAGATCGGTGTACCCGTCTACTTCGCCCTCTACCGCGAGGGCGAGATCGAGCTCGTCGCCGTCGCCGACACTCCTTCCGCTCCCGCGGTGGAGGAGTGGGCCGACTTCCGTGAGACCGCGCACGCCCATGCGATCGGGCAGTGTCTGCTGAGCCAACTCGATCTGAGATCTCGTCAAGACCACCTTGACCGCCATCCCGTGGAATCCATCACTCCGTACACGGTGCGTAACCGAAGCGTGCTTTTGGAACGTTTGGGTGGTTTGGGGCGAATGGAGCCCCTGGTGGAGCGTCAGGAATATGCGCTCGGCACGGTCTGTGCCGCGATCCCCATCACGGCGGGCTCCGCCGCGGGCGCCATGGCCATTTCCCTCCCCCTCCACCAGGAAGAACGGTTGCTCCCAGCAGTCGAACGACTACGTACCGAGATCGGGCGCCTCTTCAGTTCGCTCGCTTTCTCTATCAGTATCTGAAAAATCACTCCTTGTGATCTGCTATCCCGTACAGCACGATTGCGTCAAGAGGGCCATGGGGGATCATTCCTGGCCGTTTCGGTCACAGCTTTCAGCAGCTGTGTTTACACAACTGCTTCATCTACTGCGGGGTACATGATGCGAGAGTCGGTTCAGGCCGAGGTCCTGATGAGCTTCCTCGTCTCCGAGGAGCTCTCCTTCAAGATCCCGGTCGAGCTGCGATACGAGTCCCGGGATCCTTACGCGGTGCGGATGACCTTCCACCTCCCCGGAGACGCTCCTGTGACCTGGGCGTTCGGCAGGGAACTACTGCTCGACGGGATCAACCGGCCGAGCGGGGACGGCGACGTGCACATCGCGCCGACCGAGCCCGAGGGGCTGTCGGACGTCTCCATCCGGCTCCAGGTCGGCGGCGACCGGGCCCTGTTCCGGGCCAGCGCGCCGCCGCTGGTCGCCTTCCTCGACCGTACGGACAAGCTCGTTCCGCTCGGTCAGGAACGGACACTCGGCGACTTCGAGGACAACCTGGAGGCCGCCCTCGGCCGCATCCTCGCCGAGGAGAACGCCGGCCCCGCGTAGGGAATCAGGCCCGGCCCTGCGACGAGGCCCGTCCCGCGCGCTCACTTGGCGCGACGGCGCCGTCCACCCCGTGCCGCCACGGCCTTGCGGCCGCCGTTGCCCTGTCGGTCGTCGGCGTCCGCCCGGTCGGCGGAGACCACCAGCGCCGCCAGTGCCGTGGTGATCGGCACGGAGGCGACCAGACCGATCGAACCGACCAGCGTCCGCACGATCTCCTGGGCGATCAGCTCGCTGTTGGCCACCGTCCCCATGCTGCTCTGCGCGATCGAGAAGAGCAGCAGCAGCGGGAGGGCGGCACCCGCGTAGGCCAGCACCAGCGTGTTCACCACCGAGGCGATGTGGTCGCGGCCGATCCGGATCCCGGCGCGGTACAGCCCCCGCGGCCCCATGCGCGGATCGGCCTGGTGCAGCTCCCAGACCGCCGAGGTCTGGGTCACCGTGACGTCGTCGAGCACGCCGAGCGAACCGATGATGATTCCGGCGAGGAGGAGACCGGACATGTCGATCTCCGGGTACAGCCCGTGGATCAGACCGGTGTAGTCGTCGGTGTTGCCGCTCAGCGAGGCCCAGCCGATGAAGAGCGACCCGAGCAGACCGATCAGCAGCAGTGAGACCAGGGTGCCGAGCACCGCGACCGAGGTCCGGGCCGACAGACCGTGGCACATGTAGAGCGCGGCCAGCATGATCGCGCTCGATCCGACCACCGCGACGACCAGTGGATTCGACCCCTGCAGGATCGCCGGCAGGATGAAGAACGTCAGCACCAGGAAGCTCACGGCCAGCGCGATCAGCGCCATGACCCCGCGCATCCGGCCGACCACCACCACCGCGACGGCGAAGATGCCGGCGAGCAGCGCCATCGGCAGCTTGCGGTTCACATCCGTCACCGAGTACTGCAGGTCGCGCGGGGCGTCGGGGGCGTACGCCACCACCACGCCCTGCCCCTCACGCAGTTGGCGCGGGGCGTCGGGCTGCACGATCTCGACGAACGTGCGCCCCTTCTCCGCCCCGCTGGTGACCTCGATGGTCGCCTTCGCGCACTCTCCCTGCTGGGCGTTGACCGCCTCGCGCCCCTCCGGGGTGGAGGTGTCCCCGGTCGGTGGGACCTGGGCGGCGTTCACGGTCTTGCAGTCGACCTGCTCGACGGAGACGACCGTGCCCTGCTCGGTCTGCCGGTCGAAGCCGACTCCGGTGCGCTCGTGCGCCGGGGTGCCGCCCGGCCACAGGACCACGAGCCCGACCAGGACGGCGGTGGCGAACGGAATCAGGACGGCGGCGATGACCTTGCGCAGGTGCCGTGAGACGGGGGCGGCGGGGCCGTGGCTGTGGCTGTGCCCGTGGGACGGGCCGGGGCCGTTGCCGGACGCCTGGTCACGGCCGTGGGAAGGGCCTGGATCACGGCCCGTTCCGTGGCCGTGACCGTGGGCGTGGCCGTGCGGCTCGGGGGTCTGCTGGGGGGAAGTCACCGGCCGATCATCGCAAGAACGGCGGTGGCCCACTGTTCAGCACGCCAGGAATGACGCTAGCGTGGTGGCACCTTTGCACACGCGGGAGCTCGGAGCACCGGGCTGAGAGGGCGCTGATCACCGTACACACGTACGGGAGGAGGCTGCGCCGACCGCCGAACCTGTTACCGGGTAATGCCGGCGTAGGGAGATCGGTCTCATGACCATTCAGGACGCACGCACGCCTGCCTCCGACCAGAACCAGCCTGCCGACCAGCAGCGCACGCCGGGCTGGCACAAGGGATACATCGAGGGTTCGCGCCCCGACCTCCGGGTGCCGGTCCGTCAGGTGCACCTCACCAACGGCAAGGACGTGACGCTGTACGACACGTCCGGCCCGTACACCGACCCCACCATCGACACCGACGTCCGCCGCGGCCTGCCGCCGCTGCGCGAGAACTGGATCATCTCGCGCGGTGACACCGAGGAGTACGCGGGCCGTCCGGTCCGCCCCGAGGACGACGGCATCAAGCACACGTCGCCGCGCGGCGGCGGGCTGAAGAACCTCGACGCCGTCTTCCCCGGCCGCCCGCGCCTGCCGCGCCGGGGCCGTGACGGCCAGGCGGTGACGCAGCTGGCGTACGCCCGCCGGGGCGAGATCACCCCGGAGATGGAGTACGTCGCCCTCCGCGAGAACGTCACCCCCGAGGTCGTACGGGAGGAGATCGCCGCGGGCCGCGCCGTGCTGCCGGCGAACGTGAACCACCCGGAGATCGAGCCGATGATCATCGGCAAGCGGTTCCTGGTGAAGGTCAACGCCAACATCGGCAACTCCGCCGTCACCTCCTCCATCGAGGAGGAGGTGGAGAAGATGACCTGGGCGACCAAGTGGGGCGCCGACACGGTCATGGACCTGTCCACCGGCCGCAACATCCACACCACCCGCGAGTGGGTGCTGCGCAACTCCCCCGTGCCGATCGGCACCGTGCCGCTCTACCAGGCCCTGGAGAAGGTCGACGGCAAGGCCGAGGAGCTGACCTGGGAGATCTACAAGGACACCGTCATCGAGCAGGCCGAGCAGGGCGTCGACTACATGACGGTGCACGCCGGCGTGCTCCTGCCGTACGTGCCGCTCACCGCGCGCCGCAAGACCGGCATCGTCTCGCGCGGCGGCTCGATCATGGCCGCCTGGTGTCTGGCGCACCACGAGGAGAACTTCCTCTACACGAACTTCGAGGAGCTCTGCGAGATCCTGGCGGCGTACGACGTCACCTACTCGCTCGGCGACGGTCTGCGTCCCGGCTCGATCGCGGACGCCAACGACGAGGCGCAGTTCGCGGAGCTCAGGACGCTGGGCGAGCTGAACACGATCGCCAAGCGCCACAACGTGCAGACCATGATCGAGGGCCCGGGCCACGTCCCGATGCACAAGATCAAGGAGAACATCGACCTCCAGCAGGAGATCTGCGAGGAGGCGCCGTTCTACACGCTCGGCCCGCTCACCACGGACGTGGCGCCCGCGTACGACCACATCACCTCGGGCATCGGCGCGGCCATGATCGCCTGGTGGGGCACGGCGATGCTCTGCTACGTCACGCCCAAGGAGCACCTGGGCCTGCCCAACCGCGACGACGTGAAGACGGGCGTCATCACGTACAAGATCGCGGCTCACGCGGCGGACCTCGCCAAGGGGCACCCGGGCGCGCAGGAGTGGGACGACGCGCTCTCGGACGCGCGGTTCGAGTTCCGCTGGGAGGACCAGTTCAACCTGGCGCTCGACCCGGTCACCGCGCGGGAGTTCCACGACGAGACGCTGCCGGCCGAGCCGGCGAAGACCGCGCACTTCTGCTCGATGTGCGGTCCGAAGTTCTGCTCGATGAAGATCTCCCAGGACATCCGGCGTGAGCACGGCGGCACGCAGCAGGAGATCGAGGCCGGCATGGCGGAGAAGTCCGCCGAGTTCGCGGCGAGCGGCAACCGCGTCTACCTGCCGCTGGCCGACTGAGCCCCGGCTGCGGAGACCGGCCCGCGACCCACGGGGGAGTCGCGGGCCGGTCTCGTCGTCTCTCAGGTCCCGTCCGGCCGGGGGACGGGCGGCTCCGGGGGCGTGGTGGCCGCGAGGGCGTCTCGGAGGAACGGCAGGATGCCGCGTTCGAGGAGGGCGTGACGCCAGGCCTCGCGGGCGAGCGAGAGTTCGTCGTCCGGGGGCGGGCCGGCCGCGCTGACCTCGGTCGGGCTGTTGCGCAGGGCCGTCAGGAGGAGCCCGGCGGCCGCGCAGAGCAGACCGCCGGCGGCGACGGTGCCGAAGACGAGTCCGGCCGTCAGGAGGGTGGCGCCGAACGCCACGGTGGGGGCGACGGCGTGCAGGACCGCGCCGACCAGTAGGAAGATGACGGCGGCCGCGCCCGCGAGGACCGGCACCAGCACGGTGAGGATCGCGACGACGCCCGCGCCGGGACCGGGACCGGGACGGTCGCGGTCGTACGGGGAGGGTGTCCGGGCCCCGACGGCCGTGCGTTTCTGTTCGCGGACCTTGACGAAGTGGTCGTACTCGCTCGACGCCGCGGTGGTGACCAGCGCTGTCGCGTTCAGCGTCATGGAGCGCAGCTGGGCGACGGTGAGCCGGGTGCCGACTCCGGCGAGATCCGGACGTGCGTGGGCGGTGTTCAGTGCGTCGTCGAGGACCCGCTCGTACTCGGCGCGATCCTCGGTCAGCAGGTGCGGAGCCACGTTCATGTGCATCCCCCGATGCTCCGTAGGCCCGGATCAGCCGTGGTGAGACGGCCGGTCGGGCGGAAACGGAGGAGAGCCTGCTACGGATGAACCCGATGGTATTGCGGTGACGCCACAGCCTGACAGGGTGTTTCCGGAATTCGACTTCTTCGGATGCGCAGGGTTATGCGTCAGCCGTTCAGGGGGAGTTGGACGACCAATAGCTTTCCGGCCATGGTCACTCCGCCGTCCATGGCGATGGCGAGGCCGTCGGCGTAGACGTGCGGTCCGTCGACGATCGGGCCTCCGCCTCCCTCGCCCTCCTCCGTGCCGACCTGTCCGAGGAGGTACGGGATGGGGCTGTGGCCGTGCACGATCCGGTGGCCGCCGTAGGTCGCGAGCAGTTCCTGGACGGCCTGCGGGCCGCCCTCGTCACGGAAGGCGAAGCGCTTGGTGAACTTCCGGAACACGTCCCAGACCTCGTCGGCGTCGTTCCGGTTGAGGATCTCGTGGACCGTGTCGTTGACGTCCTCGATGGTCTCGCCGTATTCGAGGTACGCGGTGGTGTCGGAGTGCAGGAGGAGGTGGTCGTCCTCCCGGACCACGGCGTCCAGGCGGGACATCCACTGGAGGTGGACGTCCTGGAGGCGGTCCATGTCGTGCTTCTGGCCGCCGTTGAGCAGCCAGGCCGCCTGGAAGGTGGCGGTGCCCGCGCCGGAGTTGACGGGGGTGTCGCCGAAGCGCTTGGCGCCGATGAGGAGCAGCTCGTGGTTGCCCATGAGGGCCTTGCAGTAGCCGCCGGCGGCGGCGGCCTCGGCGGAGAGCCGCATGACGAGGTCGATGACGCCGATGCCGTCGGGTCCGCGGTCGGTGAAGTCGCCGAGGAACCAGAGGCGTGCGTTGCCCGCGGACCAGCTGCCGTTCTCGTCGATGAGGCCCTGCGCGCGCAGGGCGGCGACGAGTTCGTCGAGGTAGCCGTGGACGTCGCCCACGACGAACAGCGGTCCCGGGCCCTCGCCGCCGGCGGGAGCGGGCTCGCTCGCGGCCTCGGGGGTGACGACGGGGACCTGGAGGGTGTCACCGCGCTGGATGACGGGGAGGTCGCGCTCGGTCGGCGTGTACCCCTCGGGCAGTTCGTCCTCGGGGAAGGCGTTGCCGGGGTGGCCGGTGGCGACGGAGACGATCGAGGAGCCGGTCGCGGCGGGGTACGCGGGGGCGATGCGGCGGCCCAGCTGGAGCGTCGGTTCGGCGGGCATGGGCGCGGTGGGGGCGGCGGGCGTGGTGGGGGCGGCGGACGGGGCCGCGGGGGTGATCGGTACGGCTTCGAGCGGCACGGCTTCGCCCAGGACGAACCGGGTCGGCCCGGGCGCGACGCGCGGTACCTGTCCGGACGGGTGGGACAGCCGGCGCTCGACGGGAGCGGGCGGCTCCACGGGAGCGGACTGCCCGGCGGAGGCGGACTGCCCGGCGGGAGCCGACTGACCGGCGGCGACCGGCGGCTCGGCGGGGGGAGTGCCGGGCGGCGCCGGTAGCGGCATCGGCTCGTTGGCCGGCGGCTCGGCGGCATGCCCCTGTACGGGTACCCGGGCGTACGGCGGTACGCGGAAGTCACGCAATGTCGCCGTGCGCGCCACGGGCTCCTGCCCGGCCCCCTGAGTCATCGACCCCTCCACCACCGTCGCGATGCCCTGCACATCGCGGCCCGGCCTGGTCGGGGTGGTCCACGATGTCGTGCGCCCATCATAGGAATGAGGGTCCTCCTGTGTGACGCACCAGGGGTGATGAATCCGGGTCCACTCCGGGTTCACCGGTCGTTTCGCCCGAATTGAGAAGGTCTAGTCCAGGGTTGGACCGGTGTGGCGGCCGGTTTCGCCGCCCCTGCCCACGGGCAGGGGCGGGGACGGCGGCGCGCCGGGCGGGTCGGTCCCCGCGTGGTCAGTCGTTCGCGGGTGAGCGTGGCGGGCTGACGGTCGTGCGTGGCGAACGGCGCTGCGAGGAGGTGCGGATGATGAGTTCGGTCGGTATCACCTGCTCCACCGGGCCGTCGGTGTCGGTCCCCTCGATGGCGTCGATGAGGAGCTGGACGACGGCGGTGCCGATGCGGCGGGGTTTGAGCGAGAGCGTCGTGATGGGCGGTTCGGTGGTGGCGTAGACGGTCGACTCGCTGCAGCAGACCAGCAGCAGGTCGTCCGGGACGCGCAGCCCGTAGCGGCGCGCGGCGGCGAGGAGGTCGGTTCCGTTGGGGTCGAAGAGGCCGTACACGGCGTCGGGCCGGTCCGGGCGGGCGAGCAGCCGGTCGGCCGCGACGGCGCCCGCGCACGGGTCGTGCGCCGGATAGGCCTCGTAGACGGGGTCCTGGCCCACCCGCTCGCACCAGTTCAGGTACGCGGTGGTGGACAGGCGGGTGTACGTGTCGGTGGTGGTTCCGGTGAGGAGACCGATGCGGCGGGCGCCGGCGTCGGCGAGGTGGTCGAGCAGGTCGAGGACGGCGGCTTCGTGGTCGTTGTCGACCCAGGCGGTGACCGGAAGGGTGCCGGCGGGGCGTCCGTCGGAGACGACGGGCAGGCCCTGGCGGACCAGTTCCGTGACGACCGGGTCGTGGTCGGAGGGGTCGATGACGACGGTGCCGTCGAGGGCGACGTTCGACCAGACGTCATGGCGGGAGGTGGCGGGGAGGATGACCAGGGCGTAGCCCCGGGCGAGTGCTGCCGATGTGGCGGCTCTGGCCATCTCCGCGAAGTACGCGAATTCGGTGAAGGTGAAAGGTTCATCCCCGTACGTCGTCACGGTCAGGCCGATGAGTCCCGATTTGCCCGTGCGGAGCGTGCGGGCGGCCGCGGACGGGCGGTAGCCCAGCCGGTCGGCGACCTCGCGCACGTGGCGGCGGGTGGCGTCCGGGAGTCGGCCCTTGCCGTTGAGCGCGTCGGAGACAGTCGTGATGGAGACCCCGGCGGCGGCGGCGACGTCCCGGATGCCCGCCCGGCCCTGCCGGCTTCCCCGGGTCTGTGCCCGGCTCACCTGGTGCTTCCCTGCTGCTGTCATGGCGAGCCGATAGTAGGGCGATGAGGGTCGGTTGGGACGGCCGCATATGCAAGCGTTGACAGGCACGTTTCTGCATGATCAAAAACCGTCAAGAGACTTGGAATCCAAGGTAGTTCAGGTCTTCGTCATGAGACCTGGGGTTCTCGAATGGCGTACGCCTGGTGAGGGGGTGAGGTCTCGAAGAGGTCTCAACTCACCTCTACGGGGGATGCGCGCTACGGCGCCCGCCACCGGCGCACGCCACCCAGCCGCGCGCTCCCCCCGGGGCGTCGCGTGTCCACAGCGTGTCCCTCCTGTTGTCCACAGGCCATTCGCAGCGGGGGCGAATCCTCTTAAGGTGAGGAGTATTGGCGGTACGGACGGTCGAGGAGGCCACACAGTGAGCGAGACCAGCGGGACGAGTACGGGCAGCCCGAAGCTGCGCGCCGAGCTGGACGGCGTCCCCACCTACAAGCCGGGCAAGCCGGCCGCCGCGGGCGGTCCGGTGGCCTTCAAGCTGTCGTCCAACGAGAACCCCTACCCGCCGCTGCCGGGGGTCATGGAGAGCACGCTGGCGGCCGCCGCGAACTTCAACCGCTACCCGGACATGGCCTGCACGGGCCTGATGGAGGAGCTGGCGGACCGTTTCGGCGTGCCCGTCTCGCACCTGGCCACCGGCACCGGCTCGGTCGGCGTCGCGCAGTCCCTCCTCCAGGCCACCTCGGGCCCGGGCGACGAGGTGATCTACGCCTGGCGCTCCTTCGAGGCGTACCCGATCATCACGCAGATCAGCGGGGCCACCTCGGTGCAGGTGCCGCTGACCGAGGGCGAGGTGCACGACCTCGACGCGATGGCGGAGGCGATCACCGACCGGACGCGGCTGATCTTCGTCTGCAACCCCAACAACCCGACCGGCACCGCGGTCCGCCGGGCGGAGCTGGAGCGGTTCCTCGACCGGGTGCCCTCCGACGTGCTGGTCGTGATCGACGAGGCGTACCGCGAGTTCGTCCGCGACGCCGACGTCCCGGACGGCATCGAGCTGTACCGCGACCGGCCGAACGTCGCCGTGCTGCGCACCTTCTCCAAGGCGTACGGCCTGGCGGGGCTGCGGGTCGGCTTCGCGATCGCCCACGAGCCGGTGGCGGCGGCGCTGCGCAAGACGGCGGTGCCGTTCGGCGTGAGCCAGCTGGCGCAGGACGCCGCGGTGGCCTCGCTGCGGGCCGAGGACGAACTGCTCGGGCGGGTCGGCTCGTTGGTGGCCGAGCGGGCGCGGGTCCACGCGGGGCTCGTGGCCCAGGGCTGGACCGTGCCGGACACCCAGGCGAACTTCGTCTGGCTGCGGCTCGGCGAGCGCACGGTGGACTTCGCGGCGGAGTGCGAGCGGCACGGTGTGGTGGTGCGGCCGTTCGCGGGCGAGGGCGTGCGCGTCACGATCGGTGAGACCGAGGCGAACGACCTGTTCCTGAAGGTGGCGGAGGGCTTCCGCAAGGAGGGGTGACCGAGCCGGAGCGGATCAGTCCGCGACGCGTTCCACGCGGATCGGGTCGCCGTCCCTGACGGTGGCCAGGATCCGCGGATCGCCGTCGAGCGAGCCCAGCAGGTTGCAGGGGCTCGCGAGCCGGCACTCGTCACCCCGCGAGATCGGGGTGGGGCCGTAGGGGAGGGCGAGGGCGTCGCCCTCGGTCCAGAAGGCCACGGTGCCGGGGTCGACGACCTGGCGAGCTCCGCCCTCGACGGCGGCGGAGACCGGGGTGTCGAAGTAGACCTCCTCGCCCCAGGTCCGGGCGGTGGAGGAGATCGGGAGGGCTCTCGCGAGCGCGCTGCTCGTGGGGGTCTCCTCAAGGGTGGCCGTGGTGTGTCCGGCCGGCCAGACGATGCGTATCCGAAGGGTCATGCCCGGGATTCAACAATATGTTGAAGGCCGAGGGAAGGGGTGACCCATGACATAGCCCCCCGTGACAGATACGGATTTCGTATGAGCAATAATATTGCTTGTGAATGTGAACGCGTTCACAAGCACCCCTTTTCTCCCGAAAACATGGGGAGGAAAGGGGCATGCTGCCGATTGATCACGGCGATGTAAGGAGAAGGACGTGGACCTCGCTCTGGCGCCAGAGACTCTGGCGCGCTGGCAGTTCGGCATCACCACCGTCTACCACTTCCTCTTCGTCCCCCTGACGATCTCCCTCGCCGCCCTCACCGCCGGTCTCCAGACGGCGTGGGTGCGGTCCGGGAAGGAGAAGTACCTCAGGGCGACGAAGTTCTGGGGCAAGCTCTTCCTGATCAACATCGCCATGGGAGTCGTCACCGGCATCGTGCAGGAGTTCCAGTTCGGCATGAACTGGTCCGACTACTCGCGCTTCGTCGGCGACATCTTCGGTGCCCCGCTCGCCTTCGAGGCGCTCATCGCCTTCTTCTTCGAGTCGACCTTCATCGGTCTGTGGATCTTCGGCTGGGACAAGCTGCCGAAGAGGATCCACCTCGCCTGCATCTGGATGGTGTCGATCGGCACGATCCTCTCCGCGTACTTCATCCTGGCGGCGAACTCCTGGATGCAGCACCCGGTGGGCTACCGCATCAACGCCGAGCGCGGCCGGGCCGAGCTCACCGACTTCTGGCTGGTGCTCACCCAGAACACCGCGCTCACCCAGTTCTTCCACACCATGACGGCGGCCTTCCTGGTCGGCGGGGCGTTCATGGTCGGCATCTCCGCCTTCCACCTGGCGCGGAAGAAGCACATCCCGGTGATGCGGACCTCGCTGCGGCTCGGCCTGATCACCCTGATCATCGCCGGCCTCGGCACCGCCGTCAGCGGTGACCTGCTCGGCAAGGTCATGTTCAAGCAGCAGCCGATGAAGATGGCCGCCGCCGAGGCGCTCTGGGACGGAGAGGCCCCCGCACCCTTCTCGATCTTCGCCTACGGCGACGTCGAGAAGGGCCACAACTCGGTGGCCGTAGAGATCCCCGGCCTGCTGTCCTTCCTCGCCAACGACGACTTCAGCTCGTACGTCCCCGGCATCAACGACGTCAACAAGGCCGAGCAGGAGAAGTTCGGGCCCGGCGACTACCGGCCCAACATCCCGGTCGCGTACTGGGGCTTCCGCTGGATGATCGGCTTCGGCATGGCCTCGCTGAGCCTGGGGATGCTCGGCCTCTGGCTGACCCGGAAGAAGTTCATGCTGGCACCGGGGCTGCGGACCGGGGAGGACGAGGTGCCGAACCTGGTCCTGTTCAAGCGGAAGGCGCTCAGCCCCCGCCTGGGCAAGTGGTACTGGATCACCGCCTTCTGGACCATGGCGTTCCCGCTGATCGCCAACTCCTGGGGCTGGATCTTCACGGAGATGGGCCGGCAGCCGTGGGTCGTCTACGGCGTGCTGCGCACCCGGGACGCCGTCTCCCCCGGCGTCTCCCAGGGCGAGGTGCTCACCTCGATGATCGTCTTCACCACGCTCTACGCGATTCTCGCCGTCATCGAGGTCAAGCTCCTCGTCAAGTACGTGAAGGCGGGACCGCCCGAGCTCACCGAGGACGACCTCAACCCGCCCACCAGGATCGGCGGGGACTCTCGTGACCCCGACCGCCCCATGGCCTTCTCGTACTGAGGCTCAGGAGATCGAGGCATGGAACTCCACGACGTCTGGTTCGTACTCATCGCCGTCCTCTGGATCGGCTACTTCTTCCTCGAGGGCTTCGACTTCGGGGTCGGCGTCCTCACCAAGCTGCTCGCCCGCGACCGGGCCGAGAAGCGGGTCCTCATCAACACCATCGGACCCGTCTGGGACGGCAACGAGGTGTGGCTGCTGACCGCCGGCGGCGCGACCTTCGCCGCGTTCCCCGAGTGGTACGCGACGCTGTTCTCCGGCTTCTACCTGCCGCTGCTGATCATCCTGGTCTGCCTGATCGTCCGGGGCGTCGCCTTCGAGTACCGGGCGAAGCGGCCCGAGGAGAACTGGCAGCGCAACTGGGAGCAGGCCATCTTCTGGACCTCGCTCATCCCGGCGATCCTCTGGGGCGTGGCCTTCGGCAACATCGTCCGGGGCGTGAAGATCGACGCGGAGATGGAGTACGTCGGCGGCTTCTGGGACCTGCTCAACCCGTACGCGCTCCTCGGCGGCCTGGTCACGCTCACCCTGTTCACCTTCCACGGCGCGGTCTTCGCCGCGCTGAAGACGGTGGGGGACATCCGGGTCCGGGCACGGGCGCTCGCGCTCAAGCTGGGTCTGGTGACGGCGGTGCTCGCGCTCGCCTTCCTGACCTGGACCCAGGTCGACACGGGAGACGGCTGGAGCCTCGTGGCGATGCTGGTCGCCGTGGTGGCCCTCGTCGGCGCGATCGGCGCGATCAGGGCGGGCCGTGAGGGCTGGTCCTTCGCGCTCTCGGGCGTGACGATCGCCGCCGCCGTGGCGATGCTCTTCCTGGCGCTCTTCCCGAACGTCATGCCCTCTTCGCTCGATCCCGCGTGGAGCCTTACCGTGACGAACGCGTCGTCGAGCCCGTACACGCTGAAGATCATGACCTGGTGCGCGGCGATCGCGACCCCGCTGGTGCTGCTCTACCAGAGCTGGACCTACTGGGTGTTCCGTAAGCGCATCGGTACGCAGCACATCGCCGACGCTCACTAGAGGGGCATGTTTCACGTGAAACCGATCGATCCGCGCCTGCTCCGGTACGCCCGGGCCACCCGCTTCTTCCTGGTCGCGGTGGTCGTCCTCGGCCTCATCGGGGCGGCGCTGGTCGTCGCCCAGGCGATGTTCATCGCCGAGATCGTGGTGGGGGCCTTCCAGAAGGGCCAGTCGGTTTCCGACCTGACCACCCCGCTGCTGCTGCTCGCCGGCGTCGCGGCGGCGCGGGGGCTGGTCTCCTGGCTGACCGAGCTCGCCGCCCACCGGGCGAGCGCGGCGGTCAAGTCCGAACTGCGCGGCCGGCTCCTCGGGACGGCGGCGGCGCTCGGCCCCGGCTGGCTGAGCGGCCAGAAGACCGGCTCGCTGATCGCGCTCGCGACGCGGGGAGTGGACGCGCTCGACGACTACTTCGCCCGCTATCTGCCGCAGCTGGGCCTCGCGGTGGTGGTGCCGGTGGCGGTCCTGGCCCGGATCGTCACCGAGGACTGGGTCTCGGCGGCGATCATCGTCGTCACCCTGCCGCTCATCCCGGTCTTCATGATCCTCATCGGCTGGTACACCCAGGCCCGGATGGACCGGCAGTGGAAGCTGCTCTCCCGGCTCTCCGGCCACTTCCTGGACGTGGTGGCCGGCCTGCCCACCCTCAAGATCTTCGGCCGGGCGAAGGCGCAGGCCGAGTCGATCCGTGCCATCACCTCGGAGTACCGCCAGGCGACGATGCGCACGCTGCGGATCGCCTTCCTCTCCTCCTTCGCCCTGGAACTCCTCGCGACCCTGTCGGTCGCGCTCGTCGCCGTGACGATCGGCATGCGGCTGGTCCACGGCGAACTCGACCTGTACACCGGACTCGTCATCCTGATCCTGGCCCCGGAGGCATACCTCCCCCTGCGACAGGTGGGGGCGCAGTTCCATGCGGCGGCCGAGGGGCTCGCGGCGGCGGAGGAGATCTTCGACGTCCTGGAGCAGCCGGTACGGGACGGCGGTACGGCGCCGGTGCCGGCTTCCCCGCGGCTCGAACTCGACCGGGTGACGGTACGCCACGAGGGACGCGCGGAACCCTCGCTCGACGCGGCGACGCTGACGGTCGAGCCCGGCGAGACGGTGGCCCTGGTCGGGCCGAGCGGCGTCGGGAAGTCCACGCTCCTCGACGTGGTGCTCGGCTTCGCGGTGCCCGAGGAGGGCGGTTCCGTGCGGGTCGGCGGCGAGGACCTCGCCACGCTCGACCAGGAGGCCTGGCGGTCGGGGATCGCCTGGGTGCCGCAGCGCCCCTACCTCTTCGCGGGCACGGTCGCCGAGAACGTACGGCTGGCCCGACCGGACGCCTCCGACGAGGCGGTACGTGAAGCGCTGCGGGACGCCGGAGCGGACGGGTTCGTCGCGGGACTCCCGGAGGGGCCCGACACGGCCCTCGGCGAGGACGGCGCGGGGCTCTCGGCGGGCCAGCGGCAACGGCTGGCGCTCGCCCGGGCGTTCCTGGCGGACCGGCCGCTGCTGCTGCTCGACGAGCCGACGGCGGCGCTCGACGGTGAGACCGAGGCGGGTGTCGTCGACGCGGTCCGGCGGCTCGCGACGGGGCGGACGGTACTCCTGGTCGTGCACCGGCCGGCGCTGCTCGCGGTCGCGGACCGCGTGGTGACGCTGGGCGGTCCGGCAGCGGCGGACGACGCCCGCGGTGCGCGTACGGCGGAGGGAGACGGGACCGTCGGGACCGTGCCTCCCTCTGTCGCCCCCGCGCCGGAACAGATGCCCGCGCCCGCCGCGGGCGAGCCGCTCACCACCGGACGGTCGGTGGCGGCGCGCGTGCGGGCGATGGCCGGGGAGCTCAAGGGGCGGATGGGCCTCGCGCTGCTGCTCGGGAGCCTGGCACTCGGGTCGGCCGTGGGGCTCATGGCGGTGTCCGGCTGGCTCATCTCGCGCGCCTCCGAGCAGCCGCCCGTGCTGTACCTGATGGTGGCCGTCACGGCCACGCGCGCCTTCGGCATCGGCCGGGCGGTGTTCCGGTACGCCGAGCGCCTCGTCTCGCACGACGCGGTGCTGCGGATGCTCGCCGAGCTGCGGGTCTCCGTCTACCGGCGCCTGGAACGGATCGCCCCCGCCGGGCTGCGCCGCACCCGGCGCGGCGACCTGCTCGCCCGGCTGGTCCACGACGTCGACGCGCTCCAGGACTACTGGCTGCGCTGGTGGCTGCCGGTCGGCGCGGCGCTCGTCGTGGGGGCGGCGTCCGCCGGGTTCACCGCCTGGCTGCTGCCCGAGGCCGGTGCCGTCCTCGCCGTGGGCCTGCTGGTCGCCGGCATCGCCGTACCGGCGGCCGGTGGCGCCCTCGCCCGCCGGGCCGAACGACGGCTGTCCCCCGCGCGCGGCACCCTGGCGACCGCCGTGGCCGATCTGCTCCGCGGCTGCGCCGAGCTGACGGTGGCGGGGGCCCTGTGGGGCAGGATCGATCGGACGCGGGACGCCGACCGCGCCCTCACCGGCATCGCCTCCCGGCAGGCCGCGGCCACCGCGCTCGGTGCCGGGCTCTCCGTACTGGTCTGCGGCCTGACGGTCGTGGCCGCCGCGTGCGTCGGGGTCCAGGGCGTGCGCGACGGACGCCTCGACGGAGTGGCCCTCGCCGTGGTCGTCCTCACGCCGCTCGCCGCCTTCGAGGCCGTCACCGGACTGCCGCTCGCCGTGCAGTACCGGCAGCGCGTCAAGCACAGCGCCGAGCGGGTCTTCGAGGTGCTCGACGCCCCCGTGCCCGTACACGAACCGGCCCGGCCCGCCACTCCCCCGGCGAGCCCGTTCCCGCTGGAGCTGGACGGCCTCTCGGCCCGGTACGCCGGACAGGAGCGGGCGGCACTCGCCGACTTCCGGCTCACCCTGGAGGCCGGACGCCGGGTCGCGGTCGTCGGCGCGTCCGGCTCCGGCAAGACCACGCTCGCCCAGGTGCTGCTGCGCTTCCTCGACGTCGAGCACGGGACGTACCGGATCGGCGGAGTGCCCGCCTGGGAGCTCGACGGCGACGCGGTGCGGCGCCTCGTCGGCCTCTGCGCCCAGGACGCCCACCTCTTCGACAGCTCCGTCCGCGAGAACCTGCGGCTCGCCCGCACCGGAGCGGACGACGACGAACTCCGCGAGGCGCTGCGCAGGGCCCGGCTGCTCGACTGGGTGGACGGACTCCCCGCCGGGCTCGACACCCTCGTGGGCGAGCACGGCTCCCGGATCTCCGGCGGCCAGCGCCAGCGCCTCGCGCTCGCGCGGGCCCTCCTGGCCGATTTCCCCGTCCTCGTCCTCGACGAGCCGGCCGAGCACCTCGACCTGGCCACCGCCGACGCGCTCACCGACGACCTGCTGCGGGCCACCGAGGGCCGTACCACCGTCCTCATCACGCACCGGCTGCACGGCCTCGACGCCGTCGACGAGGTGATCGTCCTCGACGAGGGCCGGACCGTGCAGCGCGGCCCGTACGCGGAACTGGCCACGGCGGACGGCCCCCTGCGCCGGATGCTGGAGCAGGAGAGGGAGGCGGATCTGCTGACCAGGGGAGAGAGGCGGCCGACTTTTCTCGCCAAATGGGACTAACTAGGCTCAAGCCCATGACCGCCGCAGCGTCCGACGCCCCGGACCCCCTGGAAGCCGCCACCCAGGCCACCCGCAGCCTCCAAGGACTGTCCACGGAGCTCACCGCCCGCGTACCGCAGCTCCTGGAGGCCATGCGTTCGGTCGGCACCGGGCTCGAACTCCACTCCACGCTCGACCGCATCTGCGAGACCGCCGCGGAACTCGCCGACGCGCGCTACGCCGCGATCGGCGTCGTCGACGACGAGGGCGAGGGCCTGTCCGACTTCGTGACCTTCGGTGTCGACGAGGACACGGCCCGCCGGATCGGCCGCCGCCCCGACGGCCACGCGGGTCTGCTCGGCGCGCTGATCCGCGATCCGCAGACCATCCGCCTCACCGATCTGTCCGCCGACCCCCGCGCGGCCGGCTTCCCGCCGGGCCATCCGCCGATGCGGACCTTCCTCGGCGTGCCCATCCGGGTCCAGGGCGAGATCTTCGGCAACCTCTACCTCGCGGAGAAGCGCGGCGGCGGCGAGTTCAACGACTACGACGTGCACATGGTCCGGGTGCTCGCCACCGAGGCGGGCATCGCCATCGGCAACGCCCGCCTCTACGAGGCGGCCCGGCAGCGCGAACGGTGGATCGACGGATCGGTCGCCGTCACCACCGCCCTGCTCTCCGGCGGAGACGCGGACGACGCCCTCACGGTCGTCGCCGAACAGGCCCGGCGGCTCGCCGACGCGGACGTCGGCATCGTGCTGCTGCCCGCCGAGGACGGCGGCCTGGAGATCGTCGCCGTCTCCTCTCCCCGGCCCACCAAGTCGCTCGGCGTGGTCATCCCGCCCGAGAGCGCCGTGGTCAAGGAACTCCTGGACGGCGAGGCGGTCTTCATCACCGACGCGTCGACCGACCCGCGCATGATCAGCCGGCTGACCTCCGCGTACGGGCCGAGCATGATGCTGCCGCTGCAGAGCGGCGGCCGGGTCCTGGGCGCGCTCGCCACGCCCCGCGTACGGGGTGCCCGGCAGTTCACCGAGGCGGAGCGGACGCTCGCCACCCAGTTCGCCTCGCAGGCCGCGCTGGCCCTGATGATGGCCGACGCGCAGCGGGACCGGGAGCGCCTCGCCGTGTACGAGGACCGTGACCGGATCGCCCGTGACCTGCACGACCTCGTCATCCAGCGGCTCTTCGCCACCGGGATGATGCTGGAGAGCGCCCAGCGCAGGTCCATCGTCCCGGCCGTCCGCGAGGGCGTGGGCAAGGCCGTCGACGAGCTGGACGTGACCATCCAGGAGATCCGTACGGCGATCTTCGCGCTCCAGCAGGGTCCCGCCGAAGCCCCCTCGGGACTGCGCACCCGCGTCCTGCGGGAGATCAACATGGCGGCCGTGCCGCTCGGTTTCAAGCCCGCGCACCGCTTCCTCGGCGCCATCGACTCGACGGTCGGGGAACTCACCGGCAAGAACCTCATCGCCGCCCTGCGCGAGGCACTCTCCAACGCCTTCCGGCATGCGGAGGCGGACCGGATCGAGGTCGCCGTCGACGCCACCGTGACCCTCCCCGACGGTTCCGCCGGGGTACGGCTCTCGGTCGCGGACGACGGCATCGGGATCCCGGCGGGCGGCCGCCGCAGCGGCCTGCGCAACCTGGCCCGGCGGGCCGAGTCGCTGGGCGGCGCGAGCTGGTGCGGGCCGGGCCTCGGTGAGGACGGCGGCGGCACGACGGTGGTGTGGGAGGCGCCGCTGTAGTTCCCGTACGGGGGTGCTCCGCCAACCCCCGTCCGGGGTGGGATCCGCCGCGCCCGTCTGTGCCGCGGGTCGTCCTCCGGGGCGGTCGGTGCCGGTCGTCCCCGTACGGGATGCCCGCCCCGGCCGTCAGTCGCGGGCCGCGGCGTGGTGCGCCGCGTTCAGGGCCTCGGCCACGAGCTGTTCGATGACGACGGCGACCCCGTCGTCGTTGTTGCCGACCGTACGGCCGGAGGCGGCGGCGATCACGGCGGGGTGGGCGTTGCCCATCGCGTACGAGCGGCCGGCCCAGCTCAGCATCTCGATGTCGTTCGGCATGTCGCCGAAGGCGACGACCTCGTCGGCCGTGATGCCGCGTTCGGCACAGCACAGTGCGAGGGTGGACGCCTTGGAGACGCCGAGCGCGCTGATCTCGACGAGCGCGGTGGGGCTGGAGCGGGTGAAGGACGCCAGGTCGCCGGCGGCGTCCCTGGCCACCGTGAGGAACACGTCGGGGTCGAGCTCGGGGTGCTGGGCGAGCAGCTTGAGCACGGGAGCCGCCGCGCCGGGCGTCTCCTCGAAGAGGAGCTTCTCGGCGGTGGCGACGGTGGCGCCGGGGTCGAGGAAGAACGGCGGGTACTGCGGCTCGTAGTGGATTCCGGTGGTGAGCTCGACGGCGAACGACGTGCCCGGCGCGGCGGCGCGCAGGGCACGGACGACGTCGAGCGCGACCGTCCGCTCCAGTGGCCGGACCTCCAGGAAGGTCTCGTCCCCGTGGAGGTCCACGACGGCGGCGCCGTTGGCACAGATCGCCAGGCCGTGGCCGTGGACGTGGTCACTGACGACGTCCATCCAGCGCGCCGGGCGGCCGGTGACGAAGAAGACCTCGATCCCGGCCTGCTCGGCCGCGGCGAGTGCGGCGACCGTGCGCTCGGAGACGGACTTGTCGTCGCGCAGCAGCGTGCCGTCGAGGTCGGTGGCGATCAGCCGGGGCGCCGGCGCGGAAGGGCGCGGGGAACGAGGAGAGGTCACCGCACCATTCTTCCGCACCGAGCGCACGTGCGTGCGGGGAGCCGCACATATGAGTGCCCTGCTTTCGGTCTTCCTGTGGCCGGTCCTACGCGGTGGGGGTCGGGGGCCGGGGTGGCCCGGCGCAGTGGGAGCCGGGGTGGCCCGGCGTAGGGGGCCCGGGGCTCGCCTGGGTGGGGGCCGGGGCGGCCCGGCCCGGCGGCCGGTGCCGGCCTGCCCGGGCCTCGGTGAGCCGCGACGCGCGGACGTGGCCGTAAACGTCCGTTCGGTTCGGGGTCGGACGGGGAAGACCTTCAGGAGGCAGGGGAGCCGACGGGGTCTCGGAGGGGTGACGGCATGGTCGCGGGGCGGCGGTCCGACGAGTGCGAGGCCTGCGGCGTGCCGTACGGGCGATGGGTCGCGAGCCTCGGCATGGCCCTCTGCGGGACCTGCGAGCGGGCCGGCACGGGGCATCCCGTACGAGAACCGGTGCTGGTCGGGGACGTGCTGGCGGGGATGACCGCCGTTGTGAGGTTCGCGGCGCGCTCCGGGAAGGCCGTACCTGAGGCGCGGAAGCCGTCGACGGGAGCGTGCGCGGCGGGCACCGACCGGCACCGCCCGGTGCGGGGGCGCCGGATCCCGAGGGACCAGGGGCAACCTGCCGATCAGGTTCCGGATACCCCCTAGAGTGTCCTGCCGATCATGCCGGGCTCGCCTGTACCCCTCCTGGATCTCGGACGTGCCGTGCCGGTCGCCCCGGCTGAGCGGCACGGCACGCCCCGGAGGCCAGCGGGTCAGCCCAGCTGGGCCGGGGCCTCGGTGGCGATGCGCTCGAAGACGGCCTGGTCGGCGGCGAAGCCGGAGTCCGGGATCGGCCAGTGGACGACGATCTCGGTGAAGCCCAGCTCGCGGTGGCGCCCGGCGAAGTCGACGAAGGCGTCCACGGACTCCAGCGGACGGTTCCGGTCCGGGGTGAAGCCGGTCAGCAGGATCTTGTCCAGCTCGGTCACGTCCCGGCCCGTCTCGGCGCACGCCTTGCCGAGCTTCTCGAGCTGGCCGCCCAGTGCCGCCACCGACTGCTCGGGGGTCCCCTCCTCGTACAGCTTGGGGTCGCCGGTCGTCACCCACGCCTGCCCGTGCCGGGCGGCCAGCCTCAGGCCGCGCGGTCCGGTCGCCGCCACCGCGAACGGCAGTCGCGGGCGCTGGACGCAGCCGGGGATGTTCCGGACCTCGTCCGCCGAGTAGAAGGTGCCGTGCTCGGTCACGACGTCCTCGGTGAGCAGCCGGTCGAGCAGTGCCACGAACTCGCCGAACCGGTCGGCCCGCTCCTTCGGCGTCCACGCCTCCTGTCCGAGCGCGGTGGCGTCGAAGCCGTTGCCGCCCGCCCCGATGCCGAGCGTGACCCGGCCGGCGGAGACGTCGTCCAGTGACATCAGCTCCTTGGCGAGCGTCACGGGGTGCCGGAAGTTGGGCGAGGTGACGAGGGTGCCGAGCCGGAGCCGTTCGGTGGCCGTCGCGGCGGCGGTGAGGGTGGGCAGCGCGCCGAACCAGGGGCCGTCGCGGAAGGTCCGCCAGGACAGGTGGTCGTAGGTGTAGGCGGCGTGGAAGCCGAGGTCCTCGGCGTGCCGCCACTTCCGGCGGCCACCGTCGTGCCAGCGGTCGACGGGAAGGATCACGGTGCTCAGGCGCAGGCTCATGCCCCCGAGCCTACGGTGGCCGGACGTGGTCGATCAGCGGACGTTCTTGTTCATCCAGGGGGTGAGCGAGGCGCCGGGGACGAGTTCCTTGTACGTCTCGTCGCCGGGGAGCGGAACGATCAGCCACCAGCCGGGCGGGAAGAACCGGCCCTTCACATGGGCGAGGCCGCCGTGGACGGAGCGGAGGAAGGCGGGGACGGCGTCGCGGGGCACGTCCGCGAATTCGATCCCCTCCACGAGGATCCTGGCGTCGTCCTCGGGGAAGACCTGGACCGTGACCGAGGGGGAGCCGCCCAGCTCGACGTACGCCTCGTGAGGCAGGGATCCGTCCGGGTCGAGGACGGCGAAAGCGCCGGAGGAGGTGCGACGGGAGGTGCGGTCCGCGCCGATGTCGTCGGTCACCGTCATCTCCAGGTGGAACTCCCGGGCCATCTCGCGGATCGCCGTGACGGCGGCTTCGGTGCTGGGCAGATGCGGGTGTGCCATGGGGTGATCATGCCAAACGGCTCTCGCGGGGGCGGGGTCACTCCGTGAGGCGGAGGTACTCGGGTGGCACGGCGTCGGCCAGCCAGACGCCGTTGGCGCTGACGCGGAAGACGTGTCCGGCCCGGTGCATGGCTCCGGCGTCCACGCTCAGCACGACGGGCCGGCCCCGGCGGGCGCCGACGCGGGTCGCGGTCTCCCGGTCGGGGGAGAGGTGCACGTGGTGGCGGGCCATCGGACGCAGTCCCTCCGCCCGGATCGCGGGGAGCCGGTCCGCGACCGTACCGTGGTAGAGGTACGCGGGCGGTTCGGCGGCCGGCAGGTCCAGGTCCACCTCGACGGTGTGGCCCTGGCTGGCGCGGATGCGGGTGCCTTCGATCGCGAAGCGCTTCTTGTCGTTGGTCGCGACGACGTGGTCGAGCTCCTCGCGGCTGATCGGGAAGCCGTGCTCGGCCGCGGCCCGGAGCAGTGCGTCGATCTCGGTCCAGCCGTTCCCGTCGAGGACGAGACCGATGCGCTCGGGCTGGTGACGCAGATGCTTGGAGAGGTACTTCGACACCTTCACGGTGCGTCGTTCGTCCCTCGGTTGTGAGGTCATGCCGTCAGGATGCCGGAGCGCCGATCGCCGGACCATCGAATTGACCCGCGTCGATTGATGGAAGCGAACATGTTTGATCCACAACCAAGGCGACTTATCCACAGGAGAGTTGGCGTTTCTGTGGACAACACCCTTGGCTTGTGGGTGAATTGGGCAACTTAGTTACTTTGATGGCGATTTGACGCGAGGGCGTCCAATGTCCTTTTCTGGAGCTCTCGTTCGGTGGCTGCCGTGACGAAGGCGGCGACACCCTCCGGCCCGACCAGCTGCTGAACCGCCTTGATCGTCCCCGCGGGTAGGGCCACCGTGCGCGGCTCCCCGCTCTGTGCGTGGGGAGCCGCGGTCGACAGATGGAACTGAAGGTGCTGGGGTGCCAACAGCTGCATGGCCCGCGCCAGTTCGGCGTCGACCGTCTGCTGGGCGAGCGGACGGAGCCGCCGCACCATCGTCGCCGCCTCGGCCGCGTCGGCGTCCGTCGGCGGCCGGTGCTCCAGGTAGCGCGCGAAGACGTGCTCGGTGGTGAACTCCAGGAATCGGGAGGCGATGTGCTCGACCTGCTCGCGAAGTTCCCGCAGATGATCGGTGATTGCCGTCAGCGGCACTCCCGCCGCGTACAACTCGACCGCCACGGAGAGCTCTTGTGGGCTCGGTACGAGGTACTCCTCGGTCTCCCGGTCGGGCAGCGGCTCCAGTACGCCGAGTTCGACGGCCTCCCGGATGGCGTCCTCGTCAGGCGTTCCGCCGAAGCGGGCGTCCAGCTCCGCGCGGGAGATCCGGGCCGCCTCCTCGTCCGTCCACGGCCCGTTGACCTCCGCGACCAGACCGAGCACCCCGCCGAGCCCCCGGCCGGTGTCCCAGGCCTCCAGGAGCTCCTTGATCGAGGCCAGGGTGTAACCCCGGTCGAGGAGATCGGCGATCTGCCGGAGCCGCGCGAGGTGGGCGTCGCCGTACACGTTCGACCGGCCCCGCCGCTCGGGGCGGGGCAGCAGACCGCGGTCCTGGTAGGCGCGGATCGTCCGGACCGTGGCCCCGCTGAGATGGGCGAGGTCCTCGATCCGGTACTCCGGCTGTGCTGACTGCTCGGACAAACCCGCTCCCACCGACCGCTTCCCGCACCCCGTCGCCGCGGGGCCCCTGCTGGGAGGGATCGTACGACCGCGCGCCCCTCCCGCACCCGGGGCCTGCCTCCCGGACGGACCCGGAAGGCAGGCCCCGCCCCCTACACGGGCGGCTGCCGGCGGGCGAGGGCCCGCAGCGTGCCGGGGCTCAGCCGGGACAGGAAGCGGGCGCCCCGGGCCTCGGGCGTCACCGGGACCACGGCCCGGTCGTGCAGGACCGCGCCCAGGACCGCGTCCGCGACCTTCTCCGGCGGGTAGTTCCGCAGCCCGTACAGCCGGGAGGCCTTCTTCTGCCGCCGCTTCTCCTCCGCCTCGTCGGTGACCCCGGCGAACCGGGCGGTCGCGGTGATGTTGGTGTTGACGATGCCGGGGCAGATCGCCGACACCCCGATGCCCTGGTCGGCCAGCTCGGCGCGGAGGCACTCGCTGAGCATCAGCACCGCCGCCTTCGACGTGCTGTACGCGGGCAGCGCGCGGGACGGCTGGAAGGCGGCGGCGGAGGCCGTGTTCACGATGTGACCGCCCTGGCCGCGCGCGGTCATCTGCGCGCCGAAGAACCGGGAACCGTGGATCACGCCCCACAGGTTCACGTCCAGGACCCGCTTCCACTCCTCGCTCGTCGTCTCGAAGAAGGAGCCGGTGAGCCCGATGCCCGCGTTGTTGACCAGGACGTCGACGATGCCGTACTCGCTCGCCACCTTGGCGGCCAGCTTCTCCATCGCCTGCTCGTCCGCGACGTCGACGGTCTCGCCCCAGGCCTCCGGGGCGCCGATCAGCCGGGCCATCTCCGCCGTGCGGACCGCTCCCTCGCCGTCCCGGTCCACGGCCACGACCCGGGCCCCGGCCTCCGCGAACGCGAAGGCGGTGGCCCGGCCTATGCCGCTGGCCGCGCCGGTCACCAGGACGAGCTGGCCGCCGAACCGCTCCGCGTACTCCGGCTTCACCCCGCTCTTCGCAGCCGTCTCCGCGGCCGGCTTCGGCGCCCTGGTCGCCGGCTCCTCGTTGGCCCGCACGAACTCGGCGATCCAGGCGGACAGCTGGTCGGGACGGGTGCGCGGCACCCAGTGCTTGGCGGGCAGGGTGCGCCGGGTCAGGTCCGGCACCCAGGTGCCCAGGTCGTCGTAGAGCCGCTCGGAGAGGAAGGCGTCACCGGTCGGGGTGATCAGCTGCACGGGCGCGTGCGCGTACGCGTCGGGGCGCGGCCGGCGGAGCCGCGCGCGGACGTTGTCCCGGTAGAGCCAGGCGCCGTGCCCCGCGTCGCTGGGCAGCGAGGGCGTCGGGTAGTCGCCGGCGGGGACCTTCTCGACCCGCTCCAGGATCCTCGGCCAGCGCTTGCCCAGCGGTCCGCGCCAGGCGAGCTCGGGGAGCACGGGCGTGTGCAGCATGTACACGTACCAGGACTTGGCGCCCTGGCCGAGGAGCTGACCGACCCGGCGCGGGGTGGGGCGGGTCATCCGCCGCTTGATCCAGTGCCCGAAGTGGTCGAGCGAGGGCCCCGACATCGAGGTGAAGGAGGCGATCCGGCCCTCGGTGCGCGGGACGGTGGCGAACTCCCAGGACTGCACCGAACCCCAGTCGTGGCCGACGAGGTGGACCGGCCGGTCGGGGCTGACGGCGTCGGCGACCGCGAGGAAGTCGTCCGTCAGCTTCTCCAGGGTGAAGCCGCCGCGCAGCGGGGCCGGCGCCGTCGACCGGCCGTGGCCCCTGACGTCGTACAGCACGACGTGGAACTCCTCGGCCAGCCGGGCCGCGACCTCCGACCAGACCTCCTTGGAGTCCGGGTATCCGTGCACGAGCAGGACGGTCGGCCGGTCCGCGTCGCCGAGCTCGGCGACGCACAGCTCGATCCCGCCCGTACGGACCCAGCGCTCCCGCGCCGTGCTCAGTCCGGCGATTCCCGCCATCAGACCGCTCCCTCGTTCCAGCGCCGCACGTGCGGCAGGTCGTCGTCCAGCCAGAACGCGCTCTGCTCGGGATCCTCCGAGTCGGTGACGACGAGGATCTCCTCGAACTTCGCGCCCGTCCCCCGGAAACCGAGGTGCGGCTCGACCGCCCACAGGCCGGGCCTGGGCGGGTGGTCGGAGAACTTGTACGGCGACCAGAGCGGCGACCAGCCGTCCCGGTGGCCGTGCAGGGCGTCGCTCGCGAGCCCTTTGAGCGCCTGCGTGCCGAACCCGAAGAGCGTCGGCGACCAGCGTCGCTCGCGCACCCGGTCGATCTTGTGGGCGATGACGCCGAAGGGATAGGCGCGGTGCCGGTTCGCGTACCCCTGGCGGACCATGAGCCGGTCCACGTCCTCGTATATCTCGCGCAGCGTGCGGCGCTCGCGCACCTCGCGCAGGATCAGCTCCCGGTGGTCCTCGAGGTCGGCGAGGAGCTTGTCGTGCAGGGGGTTGAGGCCGAGGCAGCCGCTGTAGCCGATGTCCGCCGTGTACCCCTTGTGGACGGGGGCCATGTCGAGGATGAACGGCATTCCCGCTTCCAGCCGCCGGTCGGTCGGGAAGAACTGCAGGGGGATCTTGAAGTCGACGAAGGCGGTCCGGTCCCCGAACCAGGCGAACGGCCGGTGGAACCAGTCCCGCACGCCGCGCTCGTACAGCCACTCCCGCTGCATCCGCGCGGCCTCGCGCTCGGTCACCCCCGGCTTGAGCTGCGCCGCGACGGCTTCCGCGCACTCGTAGGAGAGCCGCTGTACTTCCCTGAACCCCCGCAGCTCCGCGGAGAGTTCCCCTGTCACTGCCGAGGCCATGCCACCCGCCGTCCCGTGTGAGCGCCCGATCGCACTACGCGTCCGTAACTTGACACCGATGAATGTGACAATGCTCGGCGGCTGCGTCAAGGGGTCGGACGCGAGGCTGTGGAAAAGACCCGCGGACGACTGTGGAAAAGGCCCGCGGACGGCTGTGGAGAAAGACTTTCGTCGCGACCTCCCCTACTGGCTTGTACTCCTCTGGTCGGACAAGGATCGAGCCGTTGGGCTGACGACCGCTATGGCGCGCGCCACTACCGTCGAAGCGTGACTGTGATCGCGACCGAAAGCCTCAGCAAGCGGTTCCCCCGGGTGACCGCGCTTGACCGGCTCTCCCTGGACATCGGGCCCGGTGTGACCGGACTCGTGGGTGCCAACGGAGCCGGCAAGTCCACCATGATCAAGATCCTGCTCGGCCTCTCCCCCGCCACTGAGGGCCGCGCCGAGGTCCTGGGCCTCGACGTCCGGACCTCCGGCGCCCAGATCCGCGAGCGCGTGGGATACATGCCGGAGCACGACTGCCTCCCGCCGGACGTCTCGGCGACCGAGTTCGTCGTCCACATGGCGCGGATGTCCGGGCTGCCCGCGACCGCCGCCCGTGAGCGGACCGCCGACACCCTGCGCCACGTCGGCCTGTACGAGGAGCGGTACCGCCCCATGGGCGGCTACTCGACGGGCATGAAGCAGCGGGTGAAGCTCGCCCAGGCCCTGGTCCACGACCCGAAGCTGGTCCTCCTCGACGAGCCGACCAACGGCCTCGACCCGGTCGGCCGCGACGAGATGCTCGGACTGATCCGCCGCGTCTGGACCGACTTCGGCATCTCCGTCCTCGTCACCTCGCACCTCCTGGGCGAGCTGGAGCGCACCTGCGACCACGTCGTCGTCATCGACGGCGGGCGGCTCCTCCGCTCCAGCTCCACCAGCGACTTCACCCGGATCACCACGACGCTCGCGGTCGAGGTCACCGACTCCGACACCGTCCCCGACGGCACGGCCGCGCTCCGCGAGGCCCTCGCCGCCGCCGGTGTCACGATCCACGCCGGCGTCGAGGACGGCCTGCCCGGCGCGGGCCACATCCTGCTCCTGGAGGCCGCCGGCGAGGAGACGTACGACCTCGTGCGGGACACCGTCGCCGGCCTCGGCCTCGGACTCGTCCGCATGGAGCAGCGCCGCCACCACATCGCCGAGGTCTTCCGCCCGGGGGCCGCCGAGGCGTCCCCGCAGCACGAGGAGGTGCAGGCCCGATGAGCACCGACACCTCCAAGGCCGCTCCCGACACGACCCGGATCCACAACATCGGCTACCGCTCCTACGACGGCCCGCGCCTCGGCCGGGCGTACGCGCGCCGGTCGCTGTTCTCGCAGTCCCTGCGCGGCGCGTACGGTCTGGGCCGCAGCGCCAAGTCCAAGGTGCTCCCGATGCTGCTCTTCGCGGTGATGTGCGTCCCGGCACTGATCATCGTCGCGGTCGCGGTCGTCACCAAGCAGTCCAAGCTGTCGATCGAGTACACGCAGTACGCGCTGTTCCTCCAGGTCGTCATCAGCATCTACCTGGCCTCGCAGGCGCCCCAGTCCGTCTCCCGGGACCTCCGGTTCCGGACGGTGCCGCTGTACTTCTCCCGCCCGATCGAGCGCGCGGACTACGTCCTCGCCAAGTTCGGCGCCATGACCTCGGCGCTCTTCGTCCTGACCGCCTCCCCGCTGCTGATCCTCTGGATCGGCTCCATGCTGGCGAAGATGGACTTCGTCGAGCAGAGCAAGATGTTCGGCCAGGGGCTCGTCTCGGTGGCCCTGCTCTCGCTGCTCTTCGGCGGCATCGGGCTGGTCATGGCCGCCCTCACCCCCCGCCGCGGCTTCGGCGTCGCCGCCGTGATCGCCGTCTTCACGATCTCGTACGGGGCGGCGTCCACCCTCATGGGCATCGCCTACGCCACGGAGAACGAGGGCGCCATCCAGTGGCTCGGCCTGTTCTCGCCGATGACCCTGATCGACGGTGTGCAGACCGCCTTCCTCGGCGCACCGACGGGCTTCCCCGACGGCGGGGGCCCGGGCGCCGGTGTCGGCGTGGTCTATCTGCTGGTCGTCCTCGCGCTCGTCGCCGGCTCGTACGGCATCCTGATGCGCCGCTACCGAAAGGTCGGGCTGTGACAACGCTCCACATCGACCACGTCTCCCGCTGGTTCGGCAACGTCGTGGCCGTGAACGACGTCACGATGTCGGTCGGCCCGGGCGTCACCGGTCTCCTCGGACCCAACGGCGCGGGGAAGTCCACGCTGATCAACATGATGGGCGGCTTCCTCGACCCCTCCACCGGCTCCGTCACCCTCGACGGCCGGACGATCTGGGGGAGCGAGTCGGTCTACCGCGAGATCGGTGTCGTGCCCGAGCGGGAGGCGATGTACGACTTCCTCACCGGCCGCGAATTCGTGCAGGCGAACGCGGAGTTGCAGGGCCTCGGCTCGGCGGAGGCCCAGCGGGCCCTGGCCACGGTCGAGATGGAGTACGCCCAGGACCGCAGGATCTCGACGTACAGCAAGGGCATGCGGCAGCGCGTGAAGATGGCCTCGGCCCTCGTGCACGAGCCGTCGGTGCTGCTGCTCGACGAGCCGTTCAACGGCATGGACCCGCGCCAGCGGATGCAGTTGATGGACCTGCTGCGGCGGATGGGCGCGGAGGGCCGCACCGTGCTGTTCTCCTCGCACATCCTGGAGGAGGTCGAGCAGCTCGCCTCCCACATCGAGGTGATCGTGGCCGGGCGGCACGCGGCCTCCGGCGACTTCCGCAAGATCCGCCGGCTGATGACCGACCGGCCGCACCGCTACCTCGTCCGCTCCAGTGACGACCGGGCCCTCGCCGCGGCGCTGATCGCCGACCCGTCGACGGCCGGCATCGAGGTCGACCACGCGGAGGGCGGACTGCGCGTGCAGGCGGTGGACTTCGGACGGTTCACGGAGCTGCTGCCGAAGGTCGCGAAGGAGCGCGGGATCCGTCTGCTGACGGTCTCGCCCTCGGACGAGTCCCTCGAATCGGTCTTCTCTTACCTCGTCGCGGCCTGAAAGGAGCCTGACCGATGTACAACCCCACAGTCGCCCGGCTCACCTACCGGGCCCTGCTCGGCCGCCGCAGGGCGCTGATCCTCTTCCTGCTGCCCGGCATGCTGCTGCTCATCTCGGCGGCGGTCCGCGGCTTCAACGGCGCGGACGACCAGGTCGCCGCCGACGTCCTCGGCGGCTTCGCGCTGGCCACGATGGTGCCGCTGATCGGCGTGATCGCCGGCACGGGCGCGATCGGACCCGAGATCGACGACGGCTCGATCGTCTACCTGCTGTCCAAGCCGGTGAAGCGGCCCACGATCATCTTCACCAAGCTGATCGTGGCGATCGCGGTCACCATGGTCTTCTCCGCCGTCCCGACGCTGATCGCCGGCTTCATCCTCAACGGCAACGGGCAGCAGGTCGCCGTCGCGTACACGGTGGCGGCCCTGGTGGCGTCCATCGCGTACAGCGCGCTGTTCCTCCTGCTCGGCACGGTCAGCCGGCACGCCGTGGTGATCGGCCTGGTCTACGCCCTGGTGTGGGAGACGCTGTTCGGCTCCCTGATCGCCGGAGCGAAGACGCTGAGCGTCCAGCAGTGGTCGCTGGCCCTCGCCGAGAAGGTCACCGGCGACGGACTGGTCACCTCGGAGGTCGCGCTCCCGACGGCCTCGATACTCCTCGTCGCCGTCACGGTCGGCGCGACCTGGTTCGCCGGCCACAAGCTGCGGACCCTGAAGCTGGCCGGCGAGGAGTAGTCGCGGCGGGCCGACGGGCCACACCGTCGGCCCGGCCCGCGGCCCACGCTGACGCCCGGCCGGCCAACCGGCCCGCGGCCCACACCGTCGGCCCGGCCCGCGGCCCACGCTGACGCCCGGCCGGCCAACCGGCCCGCGAGTCACGACGGCCGGCCGGCCAACCGGCCCGCGAGTCACGACGGCCGGACGACCGGCCCGCGGGTCACACCGTCCGGTCCCGGGCCGCGAGCAGGCCCACGGCGAGGGCCGCCGCGCAGACGCCGAGGACTCCGCAGATCGGCAGGGTCCAGGAGCCGGTGGCCTGATGGAGGGCGCCGGCCGCCAGCGGCCCGGCGGCGGCGAGGAGATAGCCCACCGTCTGGGCCATCCCGGACAGCCGGGCGGCGGTCACCGCGTCCCCGGAGCGCAACACGATCAGGGTCAGGGCCAGGCCCACCGCCCCGCCCTGGCCGATGCCGAGCACCGCGGACCAGAGCCAGGCGCCCTGCACGGGCGCGGTCAGCAGACCGGCGTAACCGGCCGCGACCAGCGTGGTGACCAGCACGACCAGCGGGCGCTGACTCCGCATCCGACCGGCGAGCAGCGGCACCAGGAAGGCGCCCGCGACCTGGACGAGGTTGTTGAAGGCGAAGACCACGCCGGCGGCGGAGCGGCTCATCCCGTGGTCGGTGAACATCGTCGGCATCCAGGCGATCAGCACGTACGACCACAGCGACTGCAGCCCCATGAACAGCGTGACCTGCCAGGCCAGCGCCGAGCGCCGGACGCGCACCGGACGGGCGTCGCCGGCCGGGACGGCCCGTACCGCGTGGCCCGTGCGGCCGCGGGCGATCAGCACCTGCGGCAGCCAGGCGAGGGCCGCGACCACGGCGAGCAGCGACCAGACGCCGAGCGAGGCCTGCCAGCCGCCGCCCAGCGCCTTCTCCAGCGGGACCGCGGCCGCCGCCGCCACCGTCGCGCCGGCGATCATCGCGCCCGTGTAGACCGAGGTCATCGCCGCGGCCCGGTCCGGGAAGTCCCGCTTGATCAGGCCCGGCGTCAGCACGTTGAGCAGCGCGATCGCGGTGCCGACGAGGACCCCTCCCCCGTACAGCGCGTACACGGACGGCAGGACCCGCACGAGGATGCCGACGCCGAGCAGGAGGAGCGCCCCGAACAGCACGCGCTCGGCACCGAGGCGGCGGCCGAGCCAGGGTGCCACCAGCGCGCCGACGCCCAGGAACAGCACGGGCACGGAGGTCACCAGCGAACTCGCCGTCGAGGAGAGCCCGAAGGACTCGGACATCTCGCCGACCAGGGGCGCCACGCTCGCCAGCGCGACCCGCATGTTCAGCGAGGCCAGCACGATGCCGGCGAGGAGCACCGCCGGGTGCGCGACCCGCGCCCGCCGGGCGGCCACCTCCCCGTCCGGCCGCCGGCTCCGGGCCCCGGGCCTGACGTCTTCCGTCGTGCGTGCCCCGGTGCTCATCGGGTCGGTTCGGCCAGGGCGGCGACCGTCTCCATCGGGAGCCGCAGCAGCTCGCGGGCCTGCCGCTCCGCGGCGTCCGGGTCGCCCGCCTCGATCGCCGCCACCAGCGCGTCGTGTGCGTCGATGTCGACCGGCGGCATCGCGTGGTCGCCCAGGGCCTCCACCAGCACCTCGTGCACCTGGGTGGAGAAGAAGCGGTACACCTCGACGAAGGCGGCGTTGTGGGTCGCGCCCACGACGGCCAGGTGGAAGGCGAGGTCGGCGTCCGCGTCCCGGTCGCCCTCCTCCCGCAGACCGGTCAGGGCCGCCCGGAGCCGCAGCAGGTCGTCGGCGTCGCGCCGGGCGGCCGCGAGGCGGGCGGCCTCGGCCTCCAGGGCGATCCGCAGTTCGAGGACGTCGGACGCGCCCGCGTGGCGCACCCCGCGCAGGGCGGCGGCCGGGTCGGCGGTCGACCGGACGAAGGTGCCGTTGCCCTGGCGGGACTCCAGGAGGCCGGCGTGGACGAGGACCCGGACCGCCTCGCGGACGGTGTTGCGGCCCACGCCCAGCTGCTGCGCGAGCTCGTGCTCGGTCGGGATGCGGTCGCCGACCGCCCACTCCCCCTCGGCCAGCTGTGTGCGCAGCTGGTCCACCACGGAGTCCACCAGCGAGGTCCGTCCCGCCGCCTTCAGCGCCATCGAAAATCCCCTATTCGCCCGGTTGCCCAGTCATCCTACAAGTGACGTCCCTCGCCTCTCCGGCCGGGCCTCGGCGACCGGACTACTGTGGGCCCGTACGCGGACCGAACACCCTCACCACCCTCGGGAGTCAGTCATGTCAGACCGCTTCGACGTCGTCGTACTCGGAGCTGGCCCCGGCGGCTACGTCGCCGCCATCCGCGCCGCCCAGCTGGGCAAGCGGGTCGCGGTCGTCGAGGAGAAGTACTGGGGCGGTGTCTGCCTGAACGTCGGCTGCATCCCCACCAAGGCGCTGCTGCGCAACGCCGAACTCGCCCACATCTTCAACCACGAGGCCAAGACCTTCGGCATCAAGGTCGACGGCACGGTCTCCTTCGACTACGGCGAGGCCTTCCGCCGCAGCCGCTCGGTCGCGGACGGCCGGGTCAAGGGCGTCCACTTCCTCATGAAGAAGAACGGGATCACCGAGTTCAACGGCCGGGGCACCTTCCTGGACGCGAACACCCTCCAGGTGGCGAAGTCCGACGGCACCTCGGAGACCGTCACCTTCGACCACTGCATCATCGCGACGGGCGCCACCCCGCGCCTGCTCCCGGGCACCGCCCTCAGCGACCGCGTGGTCTCGTACGAGCAGCAGATCCTCGCCGAGGACGCCCCCAAGTCGATCGTCATCGCCGGCGCCGGCGCGATCGGCATCGAGTTCGCGTACGTCCTCAACAACTACGGCACCAAGGTCACGATCGTCGAGTTCCTCGACCGCATCGCGCCGCTGGAGGACGAAGAGGTCTCCAAGGAGCTGGCGAAGCAGTACCGCAAGCTCGGCATCGACGTCCTCACCTCGACCCGCGTCGAGGCCATCGACGAGTCCGGCCCGCAGGTCCGCGTCACCGTCACCGGCAAGGACGGCGCCCAGAAGGTCCTGGAGGCCGACAAGGTCCTCCAGGCCATCGGCTTCGCCCCGAACGTCACCGGCTACGGCCTCGAGGCCACCGGCGTCGCCCTCACCGAGCGCGGCGCGATCGACGTCGACGGCCGCTGCCGCACCTCCGTGCCGCACATCTACGCGATCGGTGACGTCACCGCCAAGCTGATGCTCGCGCACACCGCCGAGGCCATGGGCGTCATCGCGGCCGAGACCATCGGGGACGCCGAGACGATGGAGCTCGACTACCCGATGATCCCGCGCGCGACCTACTGCCAGCCGCAGATCGCCAGCTTCGGCTGGACCGAGGCGCAGGCCCGCGAGAAGGGCTTCGACGTCAAGGTCGCCAAGTTCCCGTTCGTGGCGAACGGCAAGGCGCACGGCCTGGGCGACGCCACCGGCTTCGTCAAGATCATCGCCGACGGCACGCACGGCGAGATCATCGGCGCCCACCTGATCGGCCCCGACGTCACCGAGCTGCTGCCCGAGCTGACCCTGGCCCAGCAGTGGGACCTCACCGTCCACGAGGTCGCCCGCAACGTGCACGCGCACCCGACGCTGGGCGAGGCCGTGAAGGAAGCGATCCACGGTATTGCCGGACACATGATCAATTTCTGAGGTTTCTCCCGGCTTCGGGTGATAGGCACTGAAAGGTGCCGAGCAAAACCTTCCCGGGTGGCGAACCGTCCCGGCCGATCAGGTCGTGGGTGAGTTCGTCACCCGGTACGCACGTGTGGCTCGGGGTCATCGCGCTCACCAGCCTCGTCATCGCGCTCTCCCCGGACGCCGTGGAGACGTATCTCCTCCACCGCAACAGCAGCAATCTCCACCAGCTCGCCCACCATCCGCTGCGGGCGCTGCTCGGCAGCGCGTTCTGGATCGAGGATCCCGCCGACGTCCTGCTGTACGCGCTGCTCTTCGAGGTCCTGCACGCCCCCGTGGAGCGCTGGCTCGGGACGGCGAAGTGGCTCTTCACCGTGGCGACGGCGCACATCGCGGCGACCCTGATCAGCCAGCAGGTCGTCCTGGTCGCGATCCGCCTCCACGACGTGCCGCGCAGCATGGCGCACGTCGTCGACATCGGGGTCAGCTACGGACTCGCCGCCTCCGCCGGGATCCTGACCTACCGTCTGCCGCGCCCCTGGCGGTGGCTCTACCTCGCCGGGGTGCTCGCGTTCTTCCTCCTGCCGCTCGCCGCCGACCGGACGTACACCGACCTCGGCCACGCGATCTCGCTGGCGATCGGTCTCGCCTGCTATCCGCTGACCCGGGGAGAAAAACCGGTCGCACCCGAACAGGGTCCCGGCGCAGACTAGTTGTACGGGGGACACGGGGGATCTCCCGAAGGGAGCGGCCGCTTCGAGCGCGTGGACACGTCCGCGCGGGCCGCTCCCTCCCGGAGGATTGGCCGAGTGGTAAGGCAGCGGCTTGCTAAGCCGTAGTCGGGGGAGACCCCGCGCGCGTTCGATCCGCGCATCCTCCGCCGCGTACGACGAAGGCCACCCCTGAGGGTGGCCTTCGCGCGTCGGGGAGGGTCAGGCCGACAGCAGTCGTTCCAGGACGAGTGCGATGCCGTCCTCCTCGTTGGACGCCGTCACCTCGTCCGCGACCGCCCGCAGTTCCTCGTGCGCGTTGCCCATGGCCACGCCGTGGGCCGCCCAGCCGAACATGGGGATGTCGTTCGGCATGTCGCCGAAGGCGATCGTCTCCGCGGCCTTCACGCCGAGGCGGCGGGCCGCCAGCGACAGCCCGGTCGCCTTGCTGAGGCCGAGCGGGAGGATCTCCACGATGCCGGGCCCGGCCATGACGACGTCGACGAGCCCGCCGACGGTCTCACGGGCGGCCCGGGTCAGCTCGTCGTCGGTCAGTGCCGGGTGCTGGATGTACAGCTTGGTCAGCGGCGCCGACCACAGCTCCGCCGGGTCCTCGTAGGGCACGTACGGCAGGGGCCCTTCCTGGACCTTGTAACCCGGGCCCATCAGGACCTCGCCGTCCAGGCCGTCACGGCTCGCGGCGAGGGCCAGCGGACCCACCTCGGCCTCGATCTTGGAGAGGGCGAGTCCGGCGAGCTGCCGGTCCAGGGTCAGCGAGGTCAGCAGCCGGTGCTCGCCGGCGTGGTAGACCTGCGCGCCCTGCCCGCACACCGCGATCCCGTCGTAGCCGAGGTCGTCGAGGATGTGCCGGGTCCAGGGCACCGCCCGGCCGGTGACGACGATGTGCGCGGCGCCCGCGGCCGTCGCGGCGGCGAGCGCGTCCCGCGTGCGGTCCGAGACGGACTCGTCGGAACGCAGCAGCGTGCCGTCGAGGTCCGTCGCGACCAGGCGGTAGGGGAACGGGCTCACTTGGAGATCGGCTCCAGGACCTCGCGCCCGCCGAGGTACGGCCGCAGGACCTCGGGCACCCGCACCGAACCGTCGGCGAGCTGGTGGTTCTCCAGGATCGCCACGATCGTGCGCGGTACGGCGCACAGCGTGCCGTTCAGGGTGGCCAGCGGCTGCACGGTCTTCTTGCCGCCCTGCTCGTCGCGCATGCGGACGGAGAGCCGGCGGGCCTGGAAGCTGTCGCAGTTCGACGCGGAGGTCAGCTCGCGGTACTTGCCCTGCGTCGGGATCCACGCCTCGCAGTCGAACTTGCGGGAGGCCGAGGCACCGAGGTCGCCGGTGGCGACGTCGATGACCTGGAACGGCAGCTCCAGCGAGGTCAGCCACTGCTTCTCCCACTCCAGGAGACGCTTGTGCTCGGCCTCGGCGTCCTCCGGCGCGACGTACGAGAACATCTCGACCTTGTCGAACTGGTGGACGCGGAAGATGCCCCGGGTGTCCTTGCCGTACGTGCCGGCCTCGCGGCGGAAGCAGGGCGAGAAGCCCGCGTACCGCAGCGGCAGCTTGTCGGCCTCGATGATCTCGTCCATGTGGTACGCGGCGAGGGGCACCTCGGACGTGCCGACGAGGTAGTAGTCGTCCTTCTCCAGGTGGTACACGTTCTCCGCGGCCTGGCCGAGGAAACCGGTGCCCTCCATGGCGCGCGGACGGACCAGCGCGGGGGTCAGCATGGGGATGAAGCCGGCCTCGGTGGCCTGGGCGATCGCCGCGTTGACCAGGGCCAGCTCCAGCAGGGCGCCGACGCCGGTCAGGTAGTAGAAGCGCGAGCCGGAGACCTTGGCGCCCCGCTCGACGTCGATGGCGCCGAGGGCCTCGCCCAGCTCCAGGTGGTCCTTGGGCTCGAAGCCCTCGGCCGCGAAGTCGCGGATGGTGCCGTGCGTCTCGAGGACGACGAAGTCCTCCTCGCCGCCGACCGGGACGTCCGTGTGGACGATGTTCCCGAGCTGGAGCAGGAGCTGCTTGGCCGTGTCGTCGGCCTCGTTCTGTTCGGCCTCGGCGGCCTTGACGTCGGTCTTGAGCTGCTCGGCCTTCTGGAGGAGCGCGGCGCGCTCCTCGGGGGTGGCCTTGGGGATCAGCTTGCCGAGCGCCTTCTGCTCGGATCGGAGCTCGTCGAAGCGGACGCCGGACGACCTGCGCCGCTCATCGGCGGAGAGCAGGGCGTCGACGAGCGCGACGTCCTCTCCACGGGCGCGCTGGGAGGCGCGAACACGGTCGGGGTCCTCACGGAGCAGGCGAAGGTCAATCACCCCACCAGGCTACCGGTGCGCGTTCGCGTGCCCCCACCGGATAAGGTCGCGCGTGTTGTTTTGCCCGAATTGAGACCGGTGGAAATGCCGGATCCCCAGGGTTCGCATTCACTTATCCACAGGCTGTGCGGAAGATCTGTGGACTACGGGCGACGGTCCGTGGATTTCCGGGGCCGTCCTTGGGAATTCCGTGATCAAACGCCATTAGCCCACTCATTTGGGTGGGAATTGCTCGCTCCAAAGAGTTGATCGGGCGAGGAGTGCTGACGTGAGCGCCATCCGGGAGTTGTGGACGGGGCGCGGACAAGCGGGAGTCGTCAGGGCAATTTGTCGACCTTGTCGGAGCGAGGTGTCGACTTGTCCCCAGGCTGGACGGGGCGCCTGTGGATAACTTCTGTGGGTAACCGAAAAGTATGCAGGTAGGACTAGTGGTTCGTACCTGTGGACGACCGCCCCCGGTGTCGGCAGCGGTCGGTCAGTATCGGGATCAGGCCCGACCGTCCTGGGCCCTCGCCAACCAGTCGGAGGCCGCAGTGAACGCCTGGTCCGAAGTCCCGCGCCGCAGCGGCGGCACGTCCTCGACCGCGACACCCGCCCTCGGGTACGAGCCGAGGAAGCGCACCTGGGGGCAGATCCGCTTGAGCCCCATCAGCGCCTCGCCCACCCGGCGGTCCGAGACATGGCCCTCGGCGTCCACGGCGAAGCAGTAGTTGCCGATCCCGGCCCCCGTGGGACGGGACTGGATCAGCATCAGGTTCACCCCGCGCACCGCGAATTCCTGCAGCAGTTCGAGGAGGGCACCCGGATGATCGTCACCCAGCCACAGCACCACCGAGGTCTTGTCGGCGCCCGTCGGGGCCGCCGGCCGGGCCGGCCGGCCCACCAGCACGAAGCGCGTCTCGGCGTTCTCCGCGTCGTGGATCTCGGTGACCAGCGCCTCGAGACCGTACGTCGCCGCCGCGAACTCCCCGGCGAAGGCGGCGTCGAAGCGGCCCTCCTGCACCAGCCGGGCGCCGTCCGCGTTGGAGGCGGCCGACTCCCACGCCGCCTCCGGCAGGTGCCTCCGAAGCCAGTTCCGCACCTGGGGCTGGGCCACCGGGTGGCCCGTCACCGTCTTGATCTCCGACAGCTTGGTGCCGGGCCGCACGAGCAGCGCGAAGGCGATCGGGAGGAGCACCTCGCGGTAGATCATCAGCGGCTCGCCGGAGGCCAGCTCGTCCAGCGTCGCGGTCACCCCGCCCTCGACCGAGTTCTCGATCGGGACGAGCGCGGCGGCGGCCTCCCCGTTCCGTACGGCGTCGAGCGCGGCCGGGACGGAGACCATCGGGACGAGCTCCCGCGTCGCCGCCTCGGGCAGCGTACGGAGGGCGGCCTCCGTGAAGGTGCCCTCGGGGCCGAGATACGTGAACCGGGTGGCGGACATACCGTCACCCTAATGGTCGCCGGAGACGGGGGCCGCCCTCTCGGACCCGCTCATGCCTCCAGGAGCCGCTGGCCCACGTACTCGCCCTCGGCGGGGCCGCCCGGCACCGCGAAGAGGCCGCTCGCCTCGTGGCGGATGAACGCGGACAGGGCGTCTCCCCGGTCCAGCTTGCGCTGCACCGGGACGAAGCCCCTCAGCGGGTCCGCCTGCCAGCAGACGAAGAGGAGTCCCGCGTCCGGGGTCCCGTCCGGGCCGATCCCGTCGTGGAAGGAGAACGGCCGGCGCAGCATCGCCGCCCCGCCGTTCTGTTCGGGGGCGGAGATCCGGGAGTGGGCGTTGTCGGGAATCACCGTCTTCCCGTCGGGGCCGAGCTTGTTCAGGTCGAGCTCGGTGGTCTCGGTGCCGCCGCTGAGCGGGGCCCCGTCGGACTTCCGCCGTCCGATGACCTTCTCCTGCCGGTCCTGCGGCAGTTTCTCCCAGTCGTCGAGCAGCATCCGGATCCGCCGCACCACCGCGTACGAGCCGCCGGCCATCCACGCCTCCGCGCCGCTCGCCCCGGCCGGGACGAAGATCCGCCGGTCGAAGTCGGGGTCGGTGGGCTTCGGGTTGCCGGTGCCGTCGACCTGTCCCATGAGGTTGCGGGCGGTCATCGGCTTCGCGGTGGCGCCGGCCGAGCGGTTGAAGCCGTTCATCTGCCAGCGGACCCGGGCCGCGTCTCCCGCGTCCTTCTGCAGGGCGCGCAGCGCGTGGAAGGCGACGAGGGCGTCGTCGGCGCCGATCTGCACCCACAGATCACCCTCCGAGCGCCGGGGGTCCAGGGCGTCGGCGGAGAAGGCCGGCAGCGGGTCGAGCGCGGTGGGGCGGCGCGAGGCCAGCCCGGTGCGGTCGAAGAACGTCCGGCCGAACCCGAAGGTGACCGTGAGGGAGGAGGGCCCCGCGTCGAGCGCGATACCGGTGTCCCCGGCGGGCGCCTCGCCCGCCATCAGCGTCTTCGCCGTGGCGGACCAGCGGCGCAGCAGCGCGGCGGCCTCCTTGCGGCCGGCGCCGGGGGCGAGGTCGAACGCGACCAGGTGCCCGCGCGCCTGGAGGGGGGTGGTGATGCCGGCCTGATGTCTGCCGTGGAACATCACCTCGGTCGCGCCGACGGTGGTCAGCGCCTGGGCGCCGCCCGCACCGGCACCGCCGGAGCCGTCGTCGCCGGTCACGGCCGAGGAGACGCCGACGCCGCCTGCCGCGCCGATGACGAGCCCGGCCGCGCCCGCCGCGCCGACGGTGCCGAGGAGGCGCCGACGGGAGATGTCGAGGTTGTCGCTGTCGGTCACGTTGCTCAGCCGATCTTCACGTTCTTGTCGATGGTGGTCTGGTCGATGTCGGAGGTCCGGACGGTGACCTGGATCTTCCACTCGCCCGGCATCGGGATCTGGACGCCGGCGGCGCTCCAGTGTCCGGTCTGGATCCGGTCGGGGGCGACGGGCAGCGGGCCGACGTCCTTCGCCTCCAGGGTGAAGGCGACCTTGATCTCCGGGACGTCCAGCGGCTTGCCGTTGGGGCGCTCGACGAAGAGGTGGAGCGCGTTGGCGCCGGTGCGGCCGGGGTCGAGGCTGAGCCGGACGACGCCCTTGCCGTCGACGCCCCCGGTGTCGAACGGCAGGCGGATGTCGACGGGCCGGTCGGGTACCGCGGCCGGGCCGGAGGAGGCGGTGCCGGCCCGTCCGGCCTCCTCCTCGGTGCGGCCGGGCTCGGTCGAGGTGAGGATCGTGGTCACGGCGAGCAGCACCACGGCGACGGCGGCCTCGGTCAGCACCGAGCGGCGCAGACCGGCCCGCTCGGGATCGGCGTCCCGCTCCCTCTTCCGCCGCGCCGTCGCGACGGCGGCCCGCTGCCGCGCCAGCTGGGCGGCCCGCTCGGGGTCCGGCTCAGGCTCGTCCGCGTCCGTATCCGCGACCTCAGGCTCGTCCGCGTCCGTACCCCCGGCCTCCGGTTCGACCGTGGCCTCGGTCTCGGCGTCCGCTTCGGCATCGGCATCGGCATTGGCATCGGCATCAGCGTCCGCGTCCGCGTCGGCCTCCGCGTCGGTCTCGGCCGCCGGTGCGGGGTCGGCCAGGCGCTGGGTCCAGCGGCGGGAGATCCAGGCGATGCCGACGAGGACGGCGAGGAGGCCGATCTTGACGAGGAGGAGCTGGCCGTAGCGGGTGCCGGTGAGGGCGGACCAGGAGCCGACCTGGCGCCAGGACTGGTAGAGCCCGGTGGCCGCGAGGACGGTCACCGAGCCGAAGGCGACCTTCGAGAAGCGGGCGACCGCCCGGCGGTCGAGGGACGGCGCCCGGTAGAGGGCGACGAGGAGGACGGTGAGGCCGCCGAGCCAGGCGGCGACGGCGAGGAGGTGCAGGATGTCGACCGGCATGGCGACGCCGGGCTGGATACCGGTCGACGCGTGCTCGGCCAGGGCCCAGGTGCCGGCGATGCCCGCGGCGACGACGGTGCCGCCGAGGCCGAGCCCGAAGGCGAGGTCCTTCTTCTCCTTCGGGTCGGTCCGCCGGGCGTAGGCGCCGAAGAGGACGGCCACGAACAGCGCGGCCGCGCCGAGCAGCAGCAGGCGGGAGGTGAGGGCGGCCCCGGTCTTGGTCTCCAGGACGGCCTTCAGGCCCGCCAGGTCGAAGGCGTCGGAGAGTTCGCCGGACCCGGTGTACGGGTTGCGCAGGAGCAGCAGCGCCAGGGTGGCTCCGGTGAGGGTCAGCCAGCCCCGTACGACCGTCTGCTGTACGGGCCGCACGCTCGCGCCGCGCGGCCAGCAGGCCAGGACGAAGGCGCCGCCGCCGACGAGGACGGCGAACCCGGCGTACGAGAGGTAGCGCGCGATGCCGTAGAGGACGCCGACGACTCCGCCGCCGGGGGTCCGGTCGGGCAGGGCGACGGAGGTGGTGGAGGGGGCGCCGATGGAGAAGGTGAAGGCGCCCGCGATGGGGTGGCTGTCGGCCGAGACGGTCTGCCAGGCGACGGTGTAGGTGCCGTCGGGCAGTCCGGCGCGGAGTCCGACCCCGTAGCGGACGACGGATCCGCTGCACAGGTCCCGGATCTCTCCGGTGTCGGCCCGCCGGCCCGCCGGGTCGAGGACCCGGATCGAGTCGGGGCTCATGGCCACCTGTTCGGAGAAGGTGAGGTTGACCTCCTTGGGAGCGGTGGCGACCACCGCCCCGTCCTTCGGGTCGCTTCCGGTCAGCGCCGCGTGCGCGGAGGCGGGGGCGGCGCCGGCGAGGAGCGTGCCGAGCAGCGCGGCCGCCAGGACGAGCAGCCGGGCCAGGGCGGTACCGAGGCGCGGGGCGGTGGTTGTCATCTCTGCGTCACTCCGTCAACGAGCTCAGTGCTGCCGCGGGTTGTGGTTGGGCGCCTCGACGGGAACGTCGAGCTTGATGGGGTCGGCCTTCTCGAAGTGGAGCTCGATGCTGACCTTGTCGCCCTGCTTCGGCTTCGACTTCAGTTCCATGAACATGATGTGGTTGCCGCCGCGTTCGAGCCTCAGCTCCCCGTTGGCGGGGATGTCGAAGGACGGAACCTCCCGCATCTTCTGGTCCTTCGTCTCGTGGATCGTGACGTCGTCGGAGAGGGGGCTGGTGACGGAGGTGAGCTTGTCCGCCGTGTCGCCGTCGTTCCTGATCGTGAGGAAGCCGCCGGCCATGTCCATCACGGGCTGGGGGATGAACGCGCCGCTGACCTCCAGGTGGGGCTTGTCGTCGGAGGACGAGCACCCGGTCAGCGCGAGCGAGGCGGCGAGCGCCACGGCGGCGGTCAGGGCGGTGGTGCGGCGGTTCACGGGTTCTCCCCCTTGATGATCTTCGGCAGGTCCTTGGCGTAGTCGTCGATGCTCGCGTCCTCGCCGTACAGGACGTAGCCCTGGTCGGTGGCGGGCGAGAAGGCGATCACCTGGGCCCCGTGCATGGAGACGACCTTGCCGTCCTCCTCCTTCGGCGGGTCGATGCCGATGCCGATCTGCTTGGCGCCCGCCTGGATGGCGGAGAAGTCGCCGGTGAGACCGGTGAAGGAGGGGTCGCCGGCGGCGGGCAGCCACTTGGCGAGCTCGGCGGAGGTGTCCCGCTCGGGGTCGGTGGTGACGAAGACGACCTGGAGCTTGTCCTGGTCGGCCTTGGGGAGCTGCTTCCTGGCGATGGCGATGTTGCTCATCGTCATGGGGCAGACGTCGGGGCAGTGCGTGTAGCCGAAGTAGATGAGGGTCGGCTTGCCCTTGGTGCGCTCGCGCAGGTCGTACTTCTCGCCCTTGGTGTCGGTGAGGACGAGGTCGGGCTTGGTGAACGGCCGGTCGAGGACGGTGGCGGCCTTGGTGGGGTCGGTCCCGCCCGTGACCTCGGCGACCGGCCCGGAGGCCTTGTCGTCGTTGCCGCCGAGACCGACGGCCGCGGTGAGGCCGATCGCCGCGGCGATCGCGACGGCCGCGATGACCAGCGGGGTGCGCCGCCCGGGACGGGAGGCGTCCGTCCCGGGCGTCTTCTCTTCAGACATGGTGCTTCTTCCGGTTCTCGGGTGAGGCGCGGCCGTCAGGCCGAGCGGCGGCGGCCGGCGAGGACGCCGAAGGCGACGCCGGCGACACCGGCGAGGATGCCGACGACGCCGAGGACGCGGGCCGTGGTGTCGGTCGACGAGGACGCGGAGGCGGTCTCCTGGTGGGCGCCGGCCTTGTCGTCGTGCCCGGCCTTCGCGTCCGCGGAGGCGGTGGGCGTGGAGCCGCCGCCGTGGTGGTCGGCGGACGCGGCGGAGAGCTTCAGGACGGGCGCCGGGTTCTGCGGCTCGTCCGCGCCCTCCTTCGCCTCCTCGATCCAGCGCACGACCTCCTTGTTGTCGTACGTCTGGATCGCCTTGAGCACGAGCTGGTCGGTGTCCTCGGGCAGCCGGCCGAGGGAGAGCGGGAACTGCTGGAACTCGCCGGGGCCGATCTTCGAGCCGTCGGCGGTCCAGGTCACCTTGGAGACGGCCTCGTTGATCGTCTTGCCGTGCAGCTCCAGCGGCTTGGCGAGCTTGCTCTTGGTCACCACGGCCTTCCAGCCGGGGACGGGCTGCGGCATCACGGAGGCCAGCGGGTGGTCGAGCGGGAAGTTGACCTCCAGCTTCACGGTGGAGGCGTTGTCGCGCTCGTTCGGGACCTTGACGTTGACGGTCGCGTAGCCGCCCTTGGCGGCCTCGCCCTGCGGCTGCACGCTGACGTGCGCGAAGGCCGTACCGGAGAGCAGGACGACGGAGGAGAGGGCGATGCCGCCGGCGAGGGCGGCACGGGCGGCGGAGACACGGCCGGCGGCGAGACGGGAAACGGTCATGGCAGAGGACACTCCAGCTCGGAGGAAGACGGGGGGAGTCCGGCACGCCGGGGCCGGGGGCCCCGCACGGGCGTGCGGACGGGCGCGGCCCCGCTCCTGGTGAGCGGACCGCGTCAGGCTGCGAGGACGCAGTCGGCGGCCGGTGGGCCGCGCCTGATCACCGTGTTCCTGAGCGCCTCGGCCACCGGCGGCGGCGAGGAGTCACCCGCGGTGCGGACGGCCGGGCGCGGCCCGGTGCGCGGGTCGGTCGGCAGTCCGGCGAGCAGCGTCCGTACGAGGCGGAGCGCGGCCCGCAGGGAGCGCACGAGCGCGCACTCGGCGAGCTCCGCCGCACCCTGCTCGGAGAGCTCGACGAGCCGGCGCAGCGCCCGGTCGCCGCGGCGCAGCAGCCAGCCCGTGGCCAGGGCGGCGAGCAGGTGGCCGAGCAGCATGGGCACACCGGGCAGCAGCTGCCCGGCGGGCGCGGTGGCCGCGTGTCCCACGTGCGCGTGCGCGGCGGACGGGTCGAGTCCGGCGTCGGCGAGGATCCGGGTGGCCTCGGCGGGGCTGAGGGACGCGGGTCCCGCTCCGCAGACGAGCCGGGCGGCCGTCCGTACGAGGACGTCGTCGGCCTCGGCGCCCAGTGCGAGCCGGCGCTGTCCGAGGCCGAAGAGGACGTGCAGGCCGAGCTGCCCGCCGGCGAGGGCGCCGACGACGAAGCCGAGGGAGCGCTCGCGTCCGGTGAAGAGGACGGTGATCCCGAAGACGCCGAGGAAGCCGGCGAGGAGGGTCCACAGGGCGATTCCCGCGCAGGCGGCGAGGGCGTGGCCCAGCGCGGACAGCACGACGCAGACCGCGGTGAACACCGCGGCCCTCAGCAGCCGTGGAGCGAGCGCGGGGGCAGTCATGGCGGGCCCATCATCGCACCAGCGGCCCCGCCGCCATGAGGCAGGTCCGGAAGGTCGTCCTTGGGCCTCTTCGGGATGACAGGGCATGACATACGCGGGTCGTCCGGGAAACGGGCCGCGGTTCTCCGGCGGGGCATACACCGGGGTTCGGACGGTCGCATCCGCCGGACGAGTGCTCTTGGCTCGTTCACGCGCTTACGAAGGGTTCCGTCAGGCAATAGGTATCGGTATGTCGAGCCGCTGCCGGGAGGCTGGAGCATGAGCATCTGGTGGTCACTCCATCTGCGGCGCGAGGCTGCGAGCGTGCCGCTCGCCCGGCGGCTCCTGCTGGGCACGATGGAGACGGCGGGCGTCGATCCGGACGTGTCCTACGACCTGTCGGTCGCGCTGACCGAGGCGTGTGCGAACGCGGTGGAGCACGGCGGCGGGGGCGGGACAGGCGTGCCGGGCGGCGCGCGTTCGGAGGCGTACCGGGTGACGGCGTATCTGGACGGCGAGACCTGCCGCATCGAGGTGGCCGACGCGGGACCGGGCTTTCCGGGCGCCGGTGCGCCGCGGGCGCCGTCGGCCGACGCCGAGCACGGCCGGGGGCTGCGGCTGATCGAGGAGCTCGCCGACCACGTCCAGTTCGGCAACCGTTCGGGCCGGGGCGGTGCCGTGGTCAGCTTCGACAAGATCCTGAAGTGGCGGGACAGCCCGTCGCTCCTCATGGCGTGACGTACGGGGAAGGGCCCCCGCCGGTCGGTCGGCGGAGGCCCTTCCCCTCCAACGTACGCGGAGGTCAGCCCTTCAGCGCGGCCATCCACGCCTCGACCTCGTCGGAGCGGCGCGGCAGCGCCTCCGACAGGTTCCGGTTGCCGTCCTCGGTGACGAGGATGTCGTCCTCGATCCGGACGCCGATGCCGCGGTACTCCTCCGGCACGGTCAGGTCGTCGGCCTGGAAGTACAGGCCCGGCTCGACGGTCAGGCACATGCCCGGCTCGAGGGTGGTGTTCACGTACATCTCGGTGCGCGCGGCGGCGCAGTCGTGGACGTCCATGCCGAGCATGTGGCCGGTGCCGTGCAGGGTCCAGCGGCGCTGGAGGCCGAGCTCCAGGACGCGCTCGACCGGGCCCTCGACGAGGCCCCACTCGACGAGCTTCTCGGCGAGGACGCGCTGGGCGGCGTCGTGGAAGTCGCGGTAGGCGGCGCCGGGCTTCACCGCGGCGATGCCGGCCTCCTGCGCCTCGTAGACGGCGTCGTAGATCTTGCGCTGGAGCTCGGTGTACCGGCCGTTGATCGGCAGGGTGCGGGTGATGTCGGCGGTGTAGAGCTCGGTGGTCTCCACGCCGGCGTCGAGCAGCAGCAGGTCGCCGGAGCGGACGTCGCCGTCGTTGCGCACCCAGTGCAGGGTGGTGGCGTGCGGGCCGGCGGCGCAGATCGAGCCGTAGCCGATGTCGTTGCCCTCGACGCGGGCGCGCAGGAAGAACGTGCCCTCGATGTAGCGCTCGCTGGTGGCCTCGGCCTTGTCGAGGACCTTGACGACGTCCTCGAAGCCGCGGGCGGTGGAGGCGCAGGCCTTCTCCAGCTCGGCGATCTCGAAGTCGTCCTTGACGAGACGGGCCTCGGAGAGGAAGACCCGCAGCTCCTCGTCGCGCTCGGCGGTGACCTTGTCGGTCAGCGCGGCCTCGATGCCGGCGTCGTGGCCGCGGACGGCGCGGACGGGGCCGGTGGCCTCCTTGAGCGCGTCGGCGAGCTCGCGCACGTCCTTCGCCGGGACGCCGAGGAGCTGCTCGGCCTCGGTGAGGGAGTGGCGGCGGCCGACCCACAGCTCGCCCTGGCCGTCGAGCCAGAACTCGCCGTTCTCGCGGTCGGAGCGCGGCAGCAGGTAGAGGGTGGCCTCGTGGCCGTCGGCGGTGGGCTCCAGGACGAGGACGCCGTCCTGGGTCTGGTCGCCGGTGAGGTACGCGTACTCGGTGGAGGCGCGGAAGCCGTACTCGGTGTCGTTCGACCGGGTCTTCAGGTTTCCGGCCGGGATCACGAGGCGCTCGCCCGGGAAGCGGGCGGACAGCGCGGCGCGGCGCGCGGCGGTCTTGTCGGCCTGGGCGATGGGGGCGAGGTCGCGCAGCTCGGTGTCGGCCCAGCCGGACTTCATGTTCTCGGCCAGCTCGTCGGAGACGCCCGGGTACAGGCCGTTCTTCCGCTGCTTGATCGCCTGCTCTTCGGTCTCTTCCGGGGTCTCCGGCGTGAGCTCCTCGGCCACGGGTCTGCCTCCTCTTGGTACGACACTGAACCCCCACCATCGTACGGTCGTACGGAAGGGGGCCCAGGGCCGGAAGACCCATTACCGGAGAGTCACGTTCCGCTTACCCGGATCCCGGCGGGACCTCATGCGAAGCGGGCGGCGAGCAGGACCACGTCCTCCCCCTCGACGGCGGGGTCGAGGCCCTCGGGCAGCAGGGTCCGCAGGACGTGGTCGGCGACGGCTCCCGGGTCGTCCCGGTCGGCCCTCGGCACGCTCGCGGCGGCCGCGTGGAGCCGCGCGAAGGCGCGGTCCGTGGCGTCGCCGGTACGGCGGAGCAGCCCGTCGGTGTAGAGAAGCACCGTTTCTCCGGGCGCGGGGGACAGCTCCACGCTCGGTGCCTCCCAGCAGGAGAGCATCCCCAGCGGGGCCGAGAGCGAGGTCTCCACGAACTCGGTGCGCCGCTCGCCGATGACGAGCGGCGGGGCGTGGCCGGCCCCGGCGAGGACGATCCGGCGCTGCGCGGGCTCGGCGTACGCGAAGAGCGCGGTCGCCGACCGGGCGGGCTCGGTGAGCCGGAGCAGCAGCTCCAGGTCCGACAGGACGGCGACCGGATCCTCGCCCTCCATCACCGCGTACGCCCGGAGCGAGGCGCGCAGCCGGCCCATCGCGGCGAGCGCGCTGGGACCGGCCCCGGAGACGGAGCCGACGGCGAGTCCGAGGGCGCCGTCGGGCAGCGGCAGCGCGTCGTACCAGTCGCCGCCGCCCAGGGGGCCGGTCCGGTGGCGGGCGGCGAGCTGGACGCCGGGGACGCGGGGGAGGCGGCTGGGGAGCAGCTCCTCGGCGACGGTGGAGACCTGGACGCGGGCGCGCTCGACCTGGAGGAGCCGGGCGAGGTGCTCGGTGGCGAAGCGGCAGTAGAGCCCGACGAGGTGGCGGCGGCGCTCGTCGGGCTCGGCGGGCTCGTCGTAGAGCCAGACGACGGCGCCGAGGCGGCCGGCCTCCTCGGCGGCGAGGGGGAGGGCGTAGCTGGCGGCGTAGCCGAGGCGGGCGGCGACCTCGCGGTGGCGGGGGTCGAGGCCCGCCTCGGTGCGGACGTCGCGGATGGCGATCGGATCGGGGACGCGCTCCGGGTGCCCGGGCTCGGGGAGGCCGTCGAGGAGGCGGCCGTAGCTGCCGGCACCGTGCGGGACGGTCTCGATGGTGCCGAGCTCGGCGTGGGCGAGGCCGAGGCCGATGGTGGTGGCGGGGCCGAGGCCGTCGGCCGGTTCGAGAACGGCCATGCCGCGGCGGGCTCCGACGAGGGCGGCGCCGGCGCCGAGCACCTCGCGGAGGGCCTCGTCGAGGGAGGAGGTCCTGATGAGGCGCTCGGTGAGTTCGTGGAGGGTGGTGAGGTCGGAGACCCAGGCGGCCAGCCGGTCCTGGATCAGCGCTCCGGCCGGGAGGGCCGCGTCGGAGGGCGTCGCCGCCGGGGGGACGCCGGGGAGGGGCGACGTAGTGTGCGGGGGCCCGGGGACCGTGGCATCGATTCCAGCCACTTTCGGCATGTGCGGGGCGCTCATGTCAGTCGGCTTTCCGACCGGTGCGTTTGACGCCATAGCATCGCAAACCCCCATGTCATTCCGAGCCGCTCGATGCCTCCACATGTACACGCACCAGAGGAACGATGTCCAGCATTGTCCCGATGGGACTTGTGGTGTCCGTGAGGTCGTGCGCAAGGGTTGAAGTACGCGGGAAGTTGGCCGAAAATTGCCCCCGGTGTGCACCTTTTGCGGTCGACTGGCGTCGTTTGAAAGCGCGTCATTCCGAGCGTGCTGGGTACGTAATCGGTGACAGGCAGGGGCAGTTGGAGCTGCCCCGGAACGTGACGCGGGACCCCGGCGTCTTTCATGCCGCAGGCCGCACCCCCACCCCGAGTGGCGGGGAACGTGTTCCGACCCGCCCCCGGCGACGGCCCGGCACCACCTGGTTCTGACCTGGCTCCACCTGGCTCCACCTGGTTCCACTCGGTACCACCTGGTTCCACCTGGTCCCGGCCCGGCCGGCCCCGCTCGGACGCGGGGCGCCACTCCGCCGCCCGGTACGCGCTGATACGCACGGTGAAGAAATCTGCACGTGTTGTGATGTGGATTCGGCGTTCAACGGAAAGGAACGAGCGCTCATGCGCGAGATCCTCGGAAGGCGACGCAGGCTCCGGTTCCGGCGCAAGGCGAGGTCCGCCCGGCTCGACGCGGCGGTCACCTTCGCCGTCGAGTGGGACTGGCCCGTCCTGCCGGGAGCGGGCCTGAGAACGACGACCCGCACGGCCGCCGGCGCGGCCTGTGCCTGCCCCGACCCCGACTGCGCGGTCCCCGGGGCCCACCCCTACGACCCCGGGCTGCTCGCGGCCACCACGGACGAGCGCATGGTCCGCTGGTGGTGGACCAGGCGCCCGGACGCCCCCGTGGTGCTGGCCACCGGCGGCCGCGCGCCCTGCGCCGTCAGCCTGCCCGCGATGGCGGGCGCGCGGGCCCTCGCCGCGCTCGATGCCTCCGGCCTGCGGCTCGGCCCGGTGGTGGCGACCCCGACCCGCTGGTCCATCCTCGTCGCCCCGTACGGCCTCGAACGGCTGGGCGAGCTGCTGTACGCCAAGGACAGCGTGCCCAGCTCGCTCCGGTTCCACGGCGAGGGCGGCTACCTGCTGCTGCCGCCCTCGGTCGCCGGGGCCGGCCAGGTGCGGTGGGAACGGGCGCCGCTCACGGGTTCGGCCCGTCCGTGGCTGCCCGACGTCGAGGCGGTGGTCGACGCCCTCGTCGAGGCGAGCACGAGCACCCCGGGCGGCGGAAGCCGGCTGACGTACTGACGGGGAGGCCGTGCGGGGGCGTGGCCGAGAGGCTGCCGGGGGCGTGGCCGCGAGCCGGGCGGGAGCGTGGCCGCGAGCCTGCCGGGAGCGTCGGCGCGAGCCCGTCCGGGGCCCGGACGTCGGCCCCCTCGGGGCCCCGGGCCGTGATCCGCGCGGGCGGCCACGGGGCGGCCGTGGGCGGCCCCGGCTGCGGCGGCCCCTCGCCGGTTCACCCGAACGGGTGTGTCCTGGGCCGACTTGTCCGGAAAACGGGCGCGCGGCAGGCCGGGCGCCCGCCGCCCGACGCTATGTTCACCCCACCGTTCAAGATCTCCAGCCGAGCAGGAGCAGGTGGGTTCCATGGGGCCGGTGAACCTCCGCGTGGTCGGACTCGGGACCGCCGTCACGGTGGCCGTCCTGCTGCCGCTCGTCGCCATGGCCGGACCGACGGGCGGCCCCGTACGACCGCCCGGCGCGGGCGATGCCAAGGCGGGGGACATGCTGAGGGACCTCGGCCTGGGACCCCGTACCGCCGCCTCCCCCGCCCCGGCCGTCCCCGGCGCCGCCGCGACCGTCCCCGTGACCCCCGAGCGGGTCACGCGCTGCGGTCCGGAACTCGCCTCACCCGAGGGCGTCGAGGCGCAGACCTGCGTCCTGAGCGAGGGCCCGGACGTCTGGGCGCGTACGTACTACCGGAATGCGGCGGGGCAGGATCTCGACGCGTTTCTGACCCTCATGGCGCCCGGTGGACGGACCGTTCACGTGCGTTGCCCCGTTCCCGCGCAGGACGAGCCGGGGACCTGCGAAACGCCTCCGGAGCGTGGTCGCGGCGCCTCCTCCGCCTATACGGCGGTGGCGGAATTCGCGGGCACGGGCGAAGGGGCCGACACTCCGTTGCTGCTGCGCTCGGGCAGCAACACGGCGGACAGCGAAGGAAGTTGAGCGTCGACGCTCCGGACCTGCCGGGAGCGGACATGGAAAGGCCCGATCGCTGGCGACGGGGGATGCACCAGCGACCGGGCTTCCAGAACGGTAACAAGAGATCTGCTGTTCGCAAATTCGATCTCGGTTATTCGGACAGGGATTTACCCGTCGCCCGACCGCGTTGTGGCGGAAGTCACCGACTGGTCGGTCTGTCAGTCACCGATACCACGTGGGGTATCAGCTGAGAGTCACCTGACGGTTCGTGAGGCCGCCGCGCGCCCGGCGCTCCTCCGCCGTGAGCGGGGCGTCCGAGGCGAGCGCCGCGGCCAGCCGCTCGGCGAACTCGGCCGCCGGCTTCTCGCAGTCCTCGGCCGTCATCGACGACGGCAGGTCCCACACCGGCACCATCAGGCCGTGGGCCCGGAAGGAGCCGACGAGCCGGGTGTCCGCGCCCAGGGAGGTGCCCTCCCCGGCCTGGAGTCGGGCGAGCGCGTCCAGGAGCTTCTCCTCCGGGTGAGGCATGACCCAGCGGAGGTGGTTCTTGTCCGGAACCTCGCACCAGTACGCCGAGTCGACGCTCGCCAGCTTCACGGTCGGGATCGCGGCCGCGTTGGCCCGCTCCAGGGAGGCCGCGACCTCCGGGTCGGCACCGTCGGCGGACTGCGGGATCCAGAACTCGAAGCCCGTGTGGACCTCGGGCGTGAACGCGGCGTCCGCGTCGAGCAGCTCCTGCAGGCGCGGCCCCTCCGCCGGCACCCGGCGCGCGGGGACCGGGTTGCCCGGCTCCGTCTCCAGGGCGCGCTGCAGGGTGTCGGCGAGGTCGCGCGCCAGGTCGCCGGAGGTGGAGTCGTTCTGCAGGGCGAGCAGGACGGAGCCGTCGTCGCGGCGCAGCGCCGGCCACGCCATCGGCAGCACGGTCGCGAGCGTCACGGACGGCACGCCCTCGGGCAGCCCGCCCTTCAGCGTGAGCGGCACGGTGGCGGCGGGCACCAGCTCGCGCAGCGCCACCCAGTCGCACTCGCCGGGCAGGCCCTCGAAGGGGCGCTGGACGAGCTCGGTCACGGCGTGCGCGGCGGCCCGGCCGTGACACGCCTTGTAGCGGCGGCCCGAACCGCACGGACACGGCTCGCGGGCACCGACGACCGGGATCTCCCCGCTCGTGACCTGTGCCTGGCCGGTCTTGCCGGCCTTCGTCTGGGGGCGCTTCTTGGCCATGGTGTGGCTTTCTCCCGATCGCGGCGTGCTGCGCGCTGTGTGCGCTGAGTGCGTGCTGTATCGGGCGCGAGCCTAGTCGCACCGGGCCCGACCGCCCCTCAGGCGGGGCGTGGTCCCGGTGCGCGGGTGTCAGTCCAGATCGTCGTACGCGTCCAGGAAGTCGAAGCCGGAGCCGCCGCCGACGCGCGCCGCGAAGTCCTCGCGGCGATGCCCCTCGGTGACCACCACCCAGACGGTGACCTCGCCGGTCGCGCTGTCCCGTACGCCCCAGTCCTGGGCCAGCGCCCCGATGATGTTCAGCCCGCGGCCGCCGTGCGCGGTGACCGAGGGCGTCGACGGAACGGGTCGCGTCGGACCACCGCCGTCCGTGACCTCGACCCGCAGGCCGCCCGCCGGATCGACCCGCCAGGCCGCCCGTACATCGCCTTCGCCCCGCTCCGAGCACCCCAGCGGCCTGCCGTACCGACAGGCATTGCTGAGCAGTTCGGAAAGGATCAGCACCGCGTCGTCGACGACCGATTCGGCCACCCCGCTGCGGTACAGCTCGTCCCGCATCCGGTGTCGCGCCTCACCCACGCCCGCCGGGCCATGGGGTACGGCCATGCTCGACGACGTGGGCACCTCCTGTGCCACCACCAACGCCACCCCCGAGACCTCCTTTGCCCCACGCACCGTGTGAATGCCCCAATGGCCTGGACCGGAAACCGGCCAATCCGCGTTCGATGAGGCACTCGTGACGATCGCGTACACACGGAACGCGCCGGTGCACTCCCTGTAAGTCCTGTTGTGTCCTGTGACGGGTGGGAAAGGCGAGGGGGACGTACCGGGAGGATTCAGGGCAACGGCGCTCAGTCGCGGCCCAGCTGGGCGAGCACCTGCTTCGGACGGTTGGTGATGATCGCGTCCACTCCCAGCCGCTCGCAGAGCTCGACGTCCTCGGGGTCGTCCACCGTCCAGACGTGGACCTGGTGCCCCGCCTTCTGGAGCCGGAGGATCACCGCCGGGTTGTGGCGGACGATCCGGATCGACGGGCCCGCGATGCGCGCCCCCGCGGGGAGCCGCCCGTCGCGCAGCCGGGGCGAGACGAACTGGGCGAGGGACACGGTGGGCAGCGTCGGCGCAGCCGCGGCGATCCGGTACAGGGAGCGGGCCGAGAAGCTCATGATCCGCACGGGGGAGTCGGCCGGGGACTCCGGCTCGTCCAGGCCGAACCGCTTCAGGAGCTGCAGCAGCCGCTCCTCGACCTGGCCCGCCCACCGGGTCGGGTGCTTGGTCTCGATGGCCAGCTCGACCCGCCGCCCCGTGTCGGAGACCAGCTCCAGGAGCCGTTCCAGGGTGAGGACCGAGGTCGATCCCGGGGCCTTCCGGTCCGGGCTCTCGCCGGAGTCCTCCCATCCCTTCCAGGTCCCGAAGTCCAGCGCGGCGAGATCGGCCAGCTCCAGGGTGGACACGGCGCCGCGGCCGTTCGAGGTGCGGTCGACGCGCCGGTCGTGGACGCAGACGAGATGGCCGTCGGCGGTGAGCCGGACGTCGCACTCCAGGGCGTCCGCGCCGTCCTCGATGGCCTTCACATAGGCGGCCAGGGTGTGTTCCGGTGCGTCCTCGGATGCTCCACGGTGGGCGACGACCTGGAGGGGGACGCGGTTCGGGTGCTGCCGTGCGTGAGTCACGGCGTCATGGTGCCATTGGCGGGGCGGGGCGGGCACACTCGAGGTCGTCCGTTCTGTCCGTATATAAAGGAAGGGGTGGGAACGCACAGCTCCGCCTTACAGCGGCCTGACGTCCTGTGGGAAAAGCTGGTGCAGCACCCTGGAACCAGTAGGTGGCCTCGTCGGCCACCACCCCGCGCAGTCAACGAGGAGAGCGAGCTGTGAGCACCGAGAACGACGGTACGGCGGTTCCGGCGGACCCGGCTGCCCCGTCCGCCCCTCCCACGCCTCCCGTACCCCCGGCCACGGCCCAGGCCCCCGCCCCGTCCGCCGCGACCCCGGCCACGCCGGAGCCGGCCCGGACGGAACCGGTCCCGACGGAACCGGACCCGACGCAGACGCTGCCCCAGACCGAGGCGCGGCCCGAGGCGCAGACCCGCACGCTGCCGCAGACCGAGGCGCAGACCCATTCCCACCCCCAGACCCCCTCCCACCCCCAGACCCCCTCCCACCCCCAGGCCGACTCCCACCTCCAGCCGCCCGTCTACGCGCAGGCCCCGGCCCACGCCCCGGCGGCCTCGGACGGTGGCTGGCCGCCGCCTCCGCCGGCCGTACCGGCGTGGGGTGCGCCGCCTCCGCCCGCGCAGCCCGCCCCCGGGGCCCGCAAGCGGACCGGCGGCATCGCGGCGGCCGTCCTGGCGGCGGCGCTCGTCGCGGGCGGCATCGGCGGCGGCATCGGCTACTGGGCGGCCGAGCGCGGCGACAACGGCGGCTTCAGCTCGACCACGGTCTCCTCCGGCGACGCCCCGGCCTCCTTCAAGCGCGACCCGGGCACGGTCGCCGCGGTGGCGGCGAAGGCGCTGCCGAGCGTGGTCACCATCCAGGCGAAGTCCGGCGGCACCCAGGAGGAGGGCGGCACGGGCACCGGCTTCGTGTACGACCAGGAAGGCCACATCGTCACCAACAACCACGTGGTGGCCTCGGCCGCGGACGGCGGCACGCTCTCCGTGACCTTCTCGGACGGCAAGTCGTACGACGCCGAGGTCGTCGGCCGGGCGGAGGGCTACGACGTGGCCGTCCTGAAGCTGACCGACGCCCCGGAGGGACTGACGCCGCTGCCCCTGGGCGACTCCGACAAGGTCGCCGTCGGCGACTCGACCATCGCGATCGGCGCGCCCTTCGGCCTGTCCAACACGGTGACGACCGGCATCATCAGCGCGAAGAACCGCCCGGTCGCCTCGGGCGACGGCTCCGGCGGCAGCAGCTCGTACATGAGCGCGCTGCAGACCGACGCCTCGATCAACCCGGGCAACTCCGGCGGCCCGCTGCTCGACGCGAGCGGCGCCGTGATCGGCATCAACTCGGCCATCCAGTCCACCGGCAACGGCTTCGGACAGTCCCAGGCGGGCTCCATCGGCCTCGGCTTCGCGATCCCGGTCAACCAGGCCAAGAACGTGGCCCAGCAGCTGATCAAGACGGGCAAGCCGGTCTACCCGGTGATCGGCGCGACCGTGAACATGAACGGCAAGGGCTCCGGCGCCACGATCGCCGCCCAGGGCGCCGGCGGCACCGCCGCGGTCACCCCGAACGGCCCGGCGGCCAAGGCGGGCCTGAAGGCGGGCGACGTGATCACCGGCTTCGGCGGCCACCAGATCGACAGCGGCCCCACCCTCATCAGCGAGATCTGGACCCACAAGCCCGGCGACTCCGTCAAGGTCACCTACGAGCGCGACGGCAAGACCGCCACCGCCACCGTCACCCTCGGCGAACGCACCGGCGACAGCTGACGGCCCCGCCGAACACGAGGGAGGGGAGCACCCGGACCGGGTGCTCCCCTCCCTCGTGTCAGGCCCGCCCGTGATCGTCCCCGGTGGCCGGGTCGGGCGCGAGCGGTGGAGGCGGGCGGCCCGTCCGGCGGAAGGACCGTGGTCCGGCCACACCGAGCACAGGCGTCACGCAAGGAGAACACCCATGAACTCCTGCCCGGTTCCCCGGCGTTGCGCCCACCGAACGGGACGAACCCCCGCACCCTCGCCCCCCACCCCCTCCTCGTACGCGCCTCCCACCCGGTCTCCCTGGCCCCCGGGACCCCTCCCGCCCCCCGAAAGTCAGTACATCCGCAGCCGCACCCAGCCGGTAGGCTGTAGCCGCTCCGCAGCAGGCGAGGCGGGGCGAGGTGGGTTGCCCGAGCGGCCTAAGGGAACGGTCTTGAAAACCGTCGTGGCAGCGATGTCACCGTGGGTTCAAATCCCACACCCACCGCAGGTGAACGGCCCCTGACCGGATGGAACGGTCAGGGGCCGTCGGCGTTCCCGGTGCCGGGGGAGGGGCGCGGGTGGGTTCAGGGGTGGTTGCGGGCCTGGGGGTCGTTCAGGCAGAGGGCGATGTTGCGGACCGCCGCGGTGAGTTCCTCGATCACCCGGGCCGCCTGCTCCGCGTTGTGGAAGACCGGGCGGTCCGTGAGGGAGCGGCGCAGCTCCTCCGCGGCCCGGACGGCGAGGCCGGCCTCCCCGGTGGCCACGGGAGGGGCCGCGGGCGCGGGCGCCGTGCTCTGAGGGGGAGGCGGAGGGGTGGAGGGGTACGGCTCGGGCTCCGTCCGGTAGCCGCCGAAGGACGGCGAGAAGGCGCCGGAGCCGGTGGCCAGGGAGGTGCGCGCCTCCTCCCGGATGTGCGGGGCCGTGAAGTGGTCCTGGCTGTGTTGGGGGGCCGTGAAGTGGTCTTGGCCGTGCTGCGGGGCGGTGAAGTGGTCCTGGGCGTGCTGGGGGGCCGCGAAGTGAGCCTGGCCGTGCTGGGGGAGCGCACCCTGGCCGTGCTGGGGGGTCGCGCCCTGTACGTGCTGGGGGACCTGGGTCTGGTCGTGCTGGGGGACCGGGGCCGGGCCCTTTCCGTGCTGGGGGGTGGGGGCGGGGGGCAGGGACTGGCGGGCCCGGGGCAGGGCCAGGTGGTCGAAGCCCGGGAACGCCGGAGTGGTCGGGTGCGCGACGGGCTGGGGGTACTCGCTCTGCCACTGCGCGCGGTAGTACTCCACCTGGTCCTCGCAGGAGGAGCGGGAGTGGAAGACCGCGGTGTCGTCGCCGAGGTCCGGGTACCAGAGGTTGGGGCCGGGGAAACGTACGGTCCGCATGCGGGGCTTGATCTGCTCGGCGCACCCCATGCAGCAGCCCTCCGGCACGATGAGCGGGATGCCGCCGCTCTGCTCCGGACGCCGGGGGCCGCCCTCCGGTCGGTACTCCCCGTGGTGGCAGGGCGGCAGTTCGCCGCAGGCCCGGCAGACGGCGTAGTGCTCGGGGAGGACCTGCCAGTCCATGCTGGCGGGGGCGCACCAGTGCTTCACCGCCGACCGGGGCAGGTTCTCGTCGCGCAGCACGAGGACCACCGGCCGCCTGTAGAACTCGGCGCGATCGGGGGCCGGTTTGAACGCCTGGTTCTCGGCCCGCCGCAGTTCGTTGGCGTGCCACCACAGCTCCACGTGGTCGCGCCACGCCTTCTCGTAGGATTTCGGCCATGAGCTGTCGGGGTAACCGGTGATCTCCAGGACCCGCCACGCCCGCCGGTCCAGCACGACGATGGAGCCGGCCCGGAGCCGCAGATGTGTCCCCTTGCCGTCCTCGTCCGGCCAGTCGTGACGGCCGATGAGAGTGGGCTGGTCCGGGAGCCACCTGCGAATCTGCATGACACGCTCCTAGGCGACGAAACCTCGTGGTTTCAACTGGGGCAGTAGGTGACATTCTGAACAATTTAGGCGTCGCCTTGGGGTTAGACACGCACACAGCGCTGATCCATTGAGGGCCGGAAACGCCTTCTGGGCCGGGCATTTCGCTTCCCCGCCCGACGGGATCCGGAGGCGCGCGTCCCCACGGGGCGGCTGCCGCGGAGCCGGGCCGCGGCGCCCCGACACCCACTCGTACGCGTGACGCCGCTTCCACCGTCGGCAGCCCGTACGTATGCATCCTTCCGTGCGGTGGCCGCCGACGGCCCCGGACGGGGGGTTTCCCGGTCCGGAGAGGTGGTAAAGCGGCCGTCGCCCCGCGGCCGGTACTCCTCCGGCTCGCTCCGGCCCGCTCCGTCCCAGGTGGGCCCGGGCGGGTGGGGGCCGGCACGCCGCCTGGCGGGGGGACCTGTGCACCCGGCCGGAGGTGCCGCCTGGCGGGGGGACCGGTGCGCCCGGTCGGAGGTGCCGGCTGGCGGGGGGCCGGGGGGTGGGTGACGATCGCAGCAGGCGTGGGGTTCCGCCCGCGCGTACGTGTTCGGGGCTTCGGCCGGGGTTCCTTCCGGCGGTCGGAGAGCCCTGTCCCCCTTCCGGCCTTGTTGGAGGTACGCGTCATGGTGGGCTTCTCGCTCGACTCCGTCGAAGCTGTCGTCGGCGGGGGAAGGGCCGTGATCTCGGCCGACGACAGCACGGTCGTCGCCGCCGTGCAGGACGCGCTGCGGCACGGCAGGTCCGCGACGTTCTACCTCGCTCCGGAACAGGCGGCGGCGGTCAAGTCCTGGTACTGGACGCCCAAGAGGGTCGAGGAGCGGGGTCTTGAGCCCGTCTCGAGCGAGGAGTTGGGCAGGATCGAGACCGAGTTGCGGGTCGAGGGCATGGGCCAGTCGTACTCCAACCGGATCGAGTGCGAATGCGGTGCCGTCTACGGGGCGTTCGAGTTCGTCCAGCAGGGCATCGCGGAGCACGGCAAGGAGCAGGTGGACGCGGTGCTCAGGCTGGAGGACGTCTACGTCATGCGGGTCAATCCCGTGAACTCCGCCGTGTGCCCCGCCTGTGCGCGCGGGATCATGGTCGGCCACGAGTACGACATGACCGGCCGTTACGGGTGCTGCCGCACCGAGGCACCCGTCTGACGGGCGAAGCGGCAGGTGGGAGGGCGGGTCCCGGGAGTCGGGGTCCGCCCTCCGCGTTCGCGCTGGCGGGCCGGGCGCGAGGCGTCCGCTCAGGTGCTGTTGATGCCGTCGGTGCTGTCGGTGCTGTCGGTGCCGTCGGTGCCGTCGGCGCGGTCGAGGCGGTCGGGCAGGGCCCGGGCCTGGGTGGTGCGGATGTTGTCCGGGCCGAAGGCGGTCAGGCAGGCGTCGTGGGCGGTGGTGGCCAGGGCGCGGGCCTTGGCGTGGTGGCCGAGGCCGTGGAGGGCGGTGGCCGCGGCCAGGTCGGGGGCCCCGGTCTCGGGGCCGCGGTGCCCCGGGGGCAGGCGGCGGTGGACCTCGTCGGCGCGCGCCGCCTCGGCGAGGGCTTCCTCGTGGCGGCCCAGGGCATTGAGGCCGGCGGCCGGCGAGAGGCGTGCGATCAGGGTGAACCGGTCCGGTTCGTGGTAGGTGGCGAGGAAGTCACGTGCCAGTGTCCCGGCCGTCGCGTAGTCGCCCAGTGCGTTGAGGGCCGCGATCCGTCCGTGCAGGGCGCCGATCAGGACGAACCGCATCTCCGGCGTCTCGTCTTCGAGGGCCGCGGTCCGCGTGACGGCCGCGCACTCGGCTTCGCATGCGTCGTGCCGGCCGAGCCCGCTCAGCGTCTGGGCGCGGTCGGTCCGGAGCTTCAGGGTCATCGGGTGCGCGGCGCCGAAGAGCTTTTCGTGGTCGGGCAGCACCGCGTCGAAGGTGGCGAGCGCCTCGGTGAGGCGGCCCTGGGCGATTTCCGCGAGGCCGACGATGCCCCACGCCATCGGTGCGAGGGGTTCGTCGTGCGGCCGTGCCTGGGCTTCGGCCACGGCCCGCGCCCGGCTTCGGCCTCGGCGTGGCGTCCCGCCTCGTAGTGCGCCCTGGTCTGGGCTGACGCTTCCATCGTCTGCAGACCGGCTTCGTGCCCGCCGTGAGGCCGAGAGAACGTCATGGCCGGAGCATACGAACGGCGCGGCTCTGCGGATGCGGTTTGCGTGGGGTGCCCTGATGCTTGAGGGGCTGGAACCGCGCTAGGAGGCCGCTAGGAGGCCAGGATGTCCATGATGGACAAGCTCAAGGGAATGCTGAAGGGTCACGAGGACAAGGCGTCCCAGGGCATCGACAAGGGCGGCGACTACGTCGACCGGAAGACCCAGGGCAAGTACAGCAGCCACGTCGACACCGCCCAGGAGAAGCTCAAGCGGCAGATGGGCGGGACGGAGCCGGGGCAGAGCCAGGACAGGCCGCCTCAGCAGTAGGGCTGGTTCGCGACCATCGTCACCGCAGGGGTGTCCCGGGGTTCCTCCCGGGGCGCCCCTGCGGTGCTTCGCGGACCGTGCCGCGTGGTGCGCCGGACGAAAAGGTCTGGCAGGGGGCGTACGCGGGGGCTTGAATCCGGTGGGAGACGATCGGAGGAAGGGGCCCGTCGTGGTGCGCATCGTGCTCGTCCAGGGGGACATCACCGCGGAGGCCGCGGACGCGGTGGTCAACGCCGCGAACTCGTCGCTGCTCGGCGGCGGCGGGGTCGACGGCGCCATCCACCGGAAGGGCGGTCCGGAGATCCTCGCGGCCTGTCAGGACCTGCGGCGCTCGCATTACGGCAAGGGGCTGCCGACGGGCCGGGCCGTGGCGACGACGGCGGGGCGGCTGCCCGCCCGCCATGTGATCCACACGGTCGGGCCGGTCTGGTCGCGGGACGAGGACCGCTCGGAGCTGCTGGCCTCCTGTTATCGGGAGTCCCTGCGCGTGGCGGACGAGCTGGGGGACCGTACCGTCGCGTTCCCGGCGATCTCCACGGGCATCTACGGCTGGCCGATGGACGACGGCGCCCGCATCGCCGTCGAGACGGTACGGGCGGCCCGTACCGAGGTGGAGGAGGTGCGGTTCGTGCTGTTCGACGCGTCCGCGTACGCGGCTTTCGAGGCGGCGGCGGGGGACTCCGCCCGGTAGGGACGGGAGGGGACGGGAGGGGACGGGAGGGACGGAAGAGCTGATCGCCGTCGGCGGTCGAACGTCTCTTCCGGACTCGCGAGCGTGCTCGGTCTTCTTCCGGGGGAGACGCGCCGTGGTGTTCGGCCGAGGGGCAGGTTGGCGCAAAAGGTGCCGGAACGCTTCCTCTCTTGTGGCGTACCGGTAGTGGCTGTCACGAACCCTCTGTACGGCGGTGAGCTGCGGCTTTCCCCGGAGCGCCGGGGTTTATCGGCTTGTCCTCACGCTTGAGGGGGAATCGGCCGCTCCGGGGTGGTTCGCCGGGGATTCGGTGGGCAACTCTGGGTTCGCGACGTCGAGCACGAAACGACCGGGGCGGTGGGCCGACCGCCCGGGTGATGGCCGTACTTCAGATCAGTTCAGAGCAGCTCCGTGCACCAGCACTCGTTTCAGTTCCCGGAGGAACACACATGGCAAGCATCCGTACCGCCCGCATCCTCGCCGCTGCCGCCGCCCTGCCCCTCGCCGCCGCGCTCTTCACGGGGGTGGCCCAGGCCGACAACGGCGGATTCGCGGACGACGGATCGAACACGAGCGTCGCCACGATCATCGGCAGTGGCGTGGGCGGGAACAACCACGGCAACTCCACCACCACGCAGCAGGTGGCGACCGGTTCCGGTGCCTCCAACCAGAACAACACCGCGAGTGTGAACGGCTCCGCCTTCACGCACATCGCCCAGTCGAACAACGTGGTCAACTTCCTCCCGTGGTGGTGACCGGCAGCACGGGAGCCGGCCCGACGGGGGGCATGACCGCGGTGTGAACCACGGCCCGCACGGCGGTACTTCGGTACCGGCGTGCGGGCCGTCGCGCTGTCGTGCACCGGGTTCCGGGGCGGCCGGAGGAGGCTGCGGGCGTCGGCGACCTTGACAGGCGTCCTGAATCTGACGGACAGTCAGAAATCTCAGTCGTCCCACGGGAGGCCGTCGCCGTGCACCTCGCCCCGACCGAGCGGCAGCTGCGGCTGCGCGCCGAACTCCGCGCGTACTTCCGGGAGCTGATGCCCGACGGCCCACCTCCCGCGGACGACAGCGGCGCACAGCGCCGACTGCTCCGCCGCATCGGCGCCGACGGGCTGCTGGGCCTGGGCTGGCCCGAGGAGTACGGCGGACAGGGGCGGGGCCCCGACGAGCAGTTCGTCTTCTTCGACGAGGCGTACCGCGCGGGCGCCCCCGTCTCGATGGTCACCCTCAACACCGTCGGACCCACGCTGATGGCGTACGGGACCGAGGAGCAGAAGGCCTGCTTCCTGCCCCGGATCCTGCGCGGCGAGACCGTCTTCGCCATCGGGTACAGCGAGCCGGAGGCGGGCACGGACCTCGCCTCCCTGCGCACCCGGGCCGTGCGGGACCCGGCCGGGCCGGCGGGGAGCACCCCGGGCGGACGTCCCGGCGACGACGGCTCCTGGGTGATCGACGGGCAGAAGGTCTTCACCTCCAACGCGCAGAACGCCGACTGGATCTGGCTCGCCTGCCGCACCGATCCCGACGCGCCCCCGCACAAGGGCATCTCCATCGTGCTCGTCCCCACCGACGCCCCCGGCTTCTCCTGGACCCCGATCGCGACCGTGGGCGGCCTGACGACGACCGCGACGTACTACGACGGGATCCGGGTCCCGGCGGGGAACCTCGTCGGTCCCGAGCACGGCGGCTGGGGGCTCATCACCAGCCAGCTCAACCACGAGCGGGTCGCGCTCGCCGCGATCGGCATGCAGGCCGAGGACTTCTTCGAGGCCGTGCTCGACCGGGCACGTACCCCCGATCCGGTGACGGGCAAGCGCCGTGCTGACGAGCCGTGGGTCCGGATCCGGGCCGCCGAGGCGCACGCCCGGCTGGCGGCGACACGCCTGCTGAACTGGCGTTTGGTGGGGGACGTGGGGGCCGGCCGACTCGCCCCGGGGGACGCCGGCGGAGTGAAGTTCGCGGGAACCGAATCGGCGGTGGAGGTGTATCGAATATGTCAGGAGATCGCGGGCGGGGCGGGCACGGTGCGAGCGGGATCGCCGGGGGAGTTCGACGGCGGTGAGCTGGAGCGCATGAACCGCGCCGCGCAGATCAACACCTTCGGGGGCGGGGTGAGCGAGGTGCAGCGCGAGATCGTCGCGAGGATGCGGCTCGGCATGAAGGGGAGGGGACGGCGATGAGCGGCACCGAACCGACGACGGACGGGCTGTACGAGCTGCTCGCCGCCTACGAGGGCCGGCCGGCCGCCACCGGCGGCACCGGCAAGGACCCGGTCAACCAGCCCATGATCCGGCACTGGTGCGAGGCCATGGGGGACACCCACCCCGCCTACCGCGGACCCGACGCGGTCGCCCCGCCGACCATGCTCCAGGCGTGGACGATGGGCGGCCTGTCCGGGCACACCGACCGCTCCGGGGCGTACGAGGAGCTGTTCGCCCTCCTCGACGGCGCCGGATACACGTCGGTGGTCGCGACGGACTGCGAGCAGGAGTACCTGCGGCCCCTGCGGCCGGGCGACGAGATCACCTTCGACGCCGTCATCGAGTCGGTCTCGCCGCGCAAGACCACCAGACTCGGCACGGGGCACTTCGTGACGACCCGGATGGACGTGCGGACCGGTGGCACCCTCGCCGGCACCCACCGCTTCCGCATCCTCAAGTACGCGCCCGCCGCCCGGCCCTCCGCGACCGGGCCCGCGGCCGGGCGGCCGCCGGCGAGGCGCCCGCGACCCGTCGTCAACCGGGACAACGCCGGGTTCTGGGAAGGGGTTGCCGCGCACAAGCTGCTCATCCAGCGCTGCGGCGCCTGCGCGGCCCTGCGCTTCCCCTGGCTGCCGGGGTGCGCCGACTGCGGCTCCGGTGAGTGGGACGCGGTCGAGGCGAGCGGCGCCGGGACGGTCTTCTCGTACGTGGTCGTGCACCACCCGTCCTTCCCGGCCTTCGACCCCCCGTACGCGGTGGGGCTGATCGAACTCGCCGAGGGCGTGCGGATGATCAGCAACGTGGTGGGAGTCCCGTACGACAAGGTGCGGATCGGGATGCCGGTGCGGCTGGAGTTCCTGCGGGCCGACGAGGAGCTCGAGCTTCCCGTCTTCCGCGCGGGAGGGGAGGACTGACATGGACTTCACCCCCACCGAGGAGCAGGAGGCGGCCCGGGAGCTCGCCGCCCGGATCTTCGGCGACCTCGCCACCCACGAGCGGCTCAGGGCCGCCGGCACCGGCACCGACGCCGAACTCTGGAAGGCGCTCTGCGCGGCCGGGCTCCCCGGCGCCGTCGAGGACACCGGCCTCCTCGGCCTCGTCCTCCTCCTGGAGGAACAGGGCCGCGTCACCGCCCAGGTCCCCTTCGCGGCGACCGGCGTGTACGGACTCCTCGCCGTCACCCGCCACGGCACCGGGGAGCAGCGCGCCCGCCTCCTCCCCGGCCTCCGCGACGGCACGACGGTGGTGACGGGAGCCTTCCCGGCGTCCGGCACGGTCGCCGCGCGGGACGGGCTCCTCAGCGGGACCGTGGAGTGGGTGCCGTGGCTCAGGGACGCCACCCACGTCCTCGTCCCGGACGAGGACCGGGCCCTGTGGCTCGTCCGCACCGAGGACGCGGCCGGGGTCGAGGCGGTGGAGCTCACCGCGCCCTGGTCCGCCGGGCGGCTCGTCCTCGCGGGGACACCCGCCGAGCGGCTCGGAGACCCCGGACCCGGGGCGGCCTCCGGTGCGGGCGCGCTCTTCGCACCGGGCGCGGCCTCCAATCCGGGCGCGGTCTCCGGGCCGGATGCGGCCTCCGGGCCGGGTGCGGTCTCCGGGCCGGGTGCGGTCTCCGGGCCGGGTGCGGCGTACGCGGAGGTGCTCGCGGCCGCGCGGATCGCCTTCGCCGGTCTCCAGGCCGGGGTGTGCGCCGGGTCGCTGGCCAGGGCCGTCGCGTACACCTCGGTGCGGGAGCAGTTCGGACGGCCGCTCGCCACGCACCAGGCGGTGCAACTGCGGGCGGCGGACGCCCATATGGACACCGAGGCCATCCGGGTCACGGCCTACGAGGCCGCGTGGCGGTTCGACGAGGGCCTGGACGCCGAGGCGGCGGCCCTGACGGCCGCCTGGTGGGCCTCCGAGGCGGGGAAGAGGGTCGTGCACGCCGGGCAGCACCTGCACGGAGGCATGGGTGCGGACCTCGACCACCCCGTCCACCGCCACTTCCTGTGGGGCCGGCAGCTCGACGCCTACCTGGGCTGCGGCACCGAACTCCTCGCCGAACTCGGCGACCTCCTCGCGAAGGGAGACCCGTCATGAGGCCCGGGGACGAGTTGCCGCCGCTGCGGATCCCGATCACCCGCACCCTGATCGTCGCCGGGGCCGTCGCCTCGCGCGACTACCAGGACGTGCACCACGACGCCGAGCTGGCCCGGGAGAAGGGGTCCCCGGACATCTTCATGAACATCCTCACCACCAACGGGCTCGTCGGCCGCTACGTCACCGACCACTTCGGCCCCACGTCCGTCCTCCGGAAGGTCGCCATCCGGCTCGGCGCACCCAACCACCCCGGGGACACGATGGTCCTCACCGGCACGGTGACCGAGGTGGACGGGAGGACGGTCGGCGTCAGGGTCGTCGGGGCGAACGGGCTGGGGCACCACGTCACGGGGACGGTCACCGTGGAGGTCGGGCGATGAGCCTGCGCACCCGGGACGAACTGGGCGGCCGGGCGGCCGTCGTCGGCATCGGCGCGACCGAGTTCTCCAAGGACTCCGGCCGCAGCGAACTCTCCCTCGCCGTCGAGGCGGTGCGGGCGGCCCTCGACGACGCCGGGCTCACCCCCGCCGACGTCGACGGCCTGGTCACCTTCACCATGGACACCAACCCGGAGATCACCGTCGCCCAGGCGGCCGGCATCGGCGAGCTGTCGTTCTTCTCCCGCGTCCACTACGGCGGCGGGGCCGCCTGCGCCACCGTGCAGCAGGCCGCGCTCGCCGTCGCGGCCGGCGTCGCCGACGTCGTCGTCTGCTACCGGGCGTTCAACGAGCGCTCCGGTCGCCGCTTCGGCTCCGGTGTCCAGCAGCGCGAGCCCTCGGCCGAAGGCGCCGCCCTCGGCTGGCAGCTGCCCTTCGGGCTGCTCACCCCCGCCTCCTGGGTCGCGATGGCCGCCCAGCGGTACCTCCACGCCTACGGCCTGACGCCGGACGCCTTCGGCCACGTCGCCGTCACCGACCGGCGGCACGCGGCCCGCAACCCCGCCGCGTACTTCCACGGAAAGCCCATCACCCTCGCCGACCACGCCGCCTCGCGCTGGATCGTCGAGCCCCTCCGGCTCCTCGACTGCTGTCAGGAGACCGACGGCGGCCAGGCGATCGTCGTCACCTCCGCCGAGCGCGCCCGTGACCTGCGCAGGCCGCCCGCCGTGATCCTGGCGGCGGCGCAGGGCGCCGGACGCAAGCAGGAGGCCATGACCAGCTTCTACCGGGACGAGCTGACGGGGCTGCCGGAGATGGGGGTGGTCGCCCGGCAGCTGTGGCGGACGTCCGGGCTCGCCCCGACCGACATCGACGTGGGCATCCTCTACGACCACTTCACCCCGTTCGTGCTGATGCAGCTGGAGGAGTTCGGCTTCTGCGGGCCCGGGGAGGCGGCCGACTTCGTCGCGGCCGACGCGCTCCCGATCAACACCCACGGCGGCCAGCTCGGCGAGGCCTACCTCCACGGCATGAACGGCATAGCGGAAGCGGTACGCCAGCTCCGTGGCACCTCGGTCAACCAGATACCCGGCGCGGCCCGGACCCTGGTCACCGCGGGCACCGGGGTTCCCACGTCCGGGTTGATCCTGGGCACGGACGGCTGAGGCGACGGGCCCAGCGGTGGCCGGGCGGCGCGCGCGGTTCTTCACTCGCGCCATGAGCACAGGATCCCGTCCCCCCACGCCACCCCCCACCGACGCGCCCCCCACACCCGCACCCGCACCCGCCACCGGCGTACCCGTGGTGGCCGCACCCACCGCCCCCATCAGGGCGGCCACCGCGGCTGCCGCGCCCGGCGTCGGCGTACCCGCCACCGCATCCGAACCCGCCGTGCCCGCCTCCGACGCCGTACTCGACGGGCGGCCGAACCGCCCCCCGGCCGCGTCGCGTCGCGGCCCCGGCGTGCGGGCCGTGGTGGCCGTCCTGACGGGGGCGGTGGCAGGGGCGGCGCTCCTGACGGCCCCGGCGCCGGCCGTGGCGGGGGCGCGGCCGAGCACGGCTCCGGCACCCGCGCCCGCTCCCGCCGAGGCTCGGGCTCCCGCCGAAGCGCCGGCTCCCGCGCCCGCCGAAGCGCCCGCTCCCGCCGAGGCTCGGGCTCCCGCCGAAGCGCCGGCTCCCGCGCCCGCGTACTACGTGGGCAAGGCCTTCGACACCTGTGAGGCGCCGTCCCTCGCGGTGATGAAGGCGTGGCGCAGCTCGTCGTACGGGGCCGTCGGGGTCTACTTCGGGGGCCGGGGCCGGGGGTGTCCCGAACAGCGGGAGCTCAACCGGGCCTGGGTCGCCTCGGTCCACGACATGGGCTGGCGACTGCTGCCCCTCTTCGTCGGCTCCCAGGCGCCGTGCGTCGTCGCGCCCGCCAAGCGGCCGTACGCCATCGGCGCGACCCCCTGGGGGCAGGGCACCCGGGAGGCGGGCGAGGCGGTGCGGGCGGCGCAGGCCCTGGGGATCGGGACGAGCAGCCCGCTCTACCTCGACATCGAGGCCTACCGGCGCGGTGACGCGCGCTGTGCCGCGACCACGCTCAGCTTCGTCCGCGCCTGGAACCGGGAGGTGCGGCGCCTCGGCTACGTCCCCGGCTTCTACAGCAGCGCCGACTCGGGGATGCGGGACATCGAGGCGCAGCGGAAGGCGGGTACCAAGGACCTGCCGTCGGTGATGTGGTTCGCGCGCTGGCGGGGCCAACCGTCGCTGTACACCGAGTCCTCGCTGCACCCGCAGGCCTGGATGCCGCATGCCCGGATCCACCAGTACGCGGGTGACGTCGCCGAGTCGCACGGCGGTCGCCGCCTCATGATCGACCGCAGCGTGCTCGACGCACCGGTCGCCCGCGTCACGACCGGCAGCGGCGCTCGCACCGCCGTCGCGGCCACCCGCCCGGAGCCGCCCGGAACCCCCTGACCACGACCCGGCCGTGACCCGGCCCGCCCCCGGCCCAGCGCTCCACCCCGGTCCAGCGCCCCGCCACCGGCCCAGCGCTCCACCCCGGCCCGGCCCCGTCCGCCCCCCGGCCCGCCCCCGCTCCCCCTCCGCTGATGGGGTTCGACCCTGAGGTGGGGGTGGGGGTCCTCCACCCAGAGGAGGTGGAGCCGTCGCCGCCCCTACAACCTGAGGCGGACCGCGGTTCGGGACCTGGGGCCGATCCGCCGGGGGCGGGTCCCCTCCTAGCGTGGAGCCATGACTCCGCCACCTTCTGGCCCCGTCTGCGCCGGTGCCTCGCAGTACGCGTCGTACTCGACCTTCTCCTCGTACGTCCGGGCGCGCGGGCCCGTGCTGCTGCGCACCGCGCGGTCGCTGACCGCCAACCCCTCGGACGCCGAGGACCTGCTCCAGACCGCGCTCGCCAAGACCTTCGTGGCGTGGGAGCGCATCGAGGACCACCGCGCGCTGGACGGTTACGTCCGGCGGGCGCTGCTGAACACCCGGACGTCGCAGTGGCGCAAGCGCAAGGTCGACGAGTTCGCCTGCGAGGAGCTGCCGGAGCCGACCGGTCTCCCGGAGCCGGACCCGGCCGAGCGGCAGGTGCTGCACGACGCGATGTGGCGCGCGGTGTCGAAGCTGCCGGAGCGGCAGCGGCAGATGGTGGTCCTGCGGTACTACGAGGACCTGAGCGAGGCGCAGACCGCGGAGGTGCTCGGGGTGTCGGTCGGCACGGTCAAGAGCGCGGTGTCCAGGGCGCTCGGCAAGCTCCGGGAGGACCCGGAGCTGACCCCCGTACGGTAGCGAAACGGGCGTCGGGGCCGGTCCGCGCACTCCCGCCAGTGATCACTGGCAATTTCCGTACTCCCGGGTAGTGACATACCGCGCGGTATGTGCGCAGAATCTCCACACCCCTTCTGCCACGTAGCGCCCACCGGGAGGACGCCCCGTGTACAGCACCATGCAGGACGTACAGCTGACCGTGAGCCGCATCCTGAAGCACGGGATGACGATCCACGGGAAGTCCACCATCACCACCTGGACGGGCGAGCCCGAGCCGCACCGGCGCACGTTCGCCGAGGCCGGCGCCCGCGCGCACCAGCTGGCCAACGCCCTGCGCGACGAACTCGGCGTGACCGGCGACCAGCGCGTCGCCACCCTGATGTGGAACAACTCCGAGCACGTCGAGGCGTACTTCGCGATCCCCTCCATGGGCGCGGTCCTCCACACGCTCAACCTCCGCCTGCCCCCTGAGCAGTTGGTGTGGATCGTCAACCACGCCGCCGACCGGGTGGTCATCGTCAACGGCTCCCTGCTCCCCCTCCTCGCGCCGCTGCTCCCGCACCTTCCGACGGTCGAGCACGTCGTCGTCGCGGGCCCCGGTGACCGTTCCGTCCTGGACGGCGCGGCGCCGCGCGTGCACGACTACGAGGAGCTGATCGCCGGCCGCCCGACGACGTACGACTGGCCCGAGCTCGACGAGCGTTCGGCCGCGGCCATGTGCTACACCTCCGGCACCACCGGCGACCCCAAGGGCGTCGTCTACTCGCACCGCTCGATCTACCTGCACTCCATGCAGGTCAACATGGCCGAGTCGATGGGCCTCACCGACAAGGACACGACCCTGGTCGTCGTCCCGCAGTTCCACGTCAACGCGTGGGGCCTGCCGCACGCCACCTTCATGACCGGCATCAACATGCTCATGCCGGACCGTTTCCTCCAGCCGGCCCCCCTCGCCGAGATGATCGAGCGCGAGCGGCCGACCCACGCGGCCGCCGTCCCCACCATCTGGCAGGGCCTGCTCGCCGAGGTCACCGCCCACCCCCGCGACCTCTCCTCGATGACCCAGGTCACCATCGGCGGCGCCGCCTGTCCGCCCTCCCTCATGGAGGCGTACGACCGGCTCGGCGTCCGCCTCTGCCACGCCTGGGGCATGACCGAGACCTCCCCGCTGGGCACGATGGCCCACCCGCCGCACGGCCTCACGGCCGAGGAGGAGTGGCCCTACCGCGTCACGCAGGGACGCTTCCCGGCCGGCGTCGACGCCCGTCTGGTCGGCCCCGGTGGGGAACACCTGCCCTGGGACGGCGAGTCGGCGGGCGAGCTCGAGGTGCGCGGCACGTGGATCGCGGGCTCGTACTTCGGCGGCATCGACGCCGAGGCGAGCCGCCCCGCCGACAAGTTCAGCGAGGACGGCTGGCTGAAGACCGGTGACGTCGGCGTGATCAGCCCCGACGGGTACCTCACCCTCACCGACCGCGCCAAGGACGTCATCAAGTCCGGCGGCGAGTGGATCTCCAGCGTCGAACTCGAGAACGCCCTCATGGCCCACCCCGCGGTCGCCGAGGCCGCCGTCGTCGCCGTACCGGACGAGAAGTGGGGCGAGCGCCCGCTGGCGACCGTCGTCCTCAAGGAAGGCGAGACCGCGGACTACGACACGCTGCGGTCCTTCCTCGCCGACGAGGGCGGCATCGCCAAGTGGCAGCTGCCGGAGCGCTGGGCGATCGTGCCCGCGGTCCCGAAGACGAGCGTCGGCAAGTTCGACAAGAAGGTCATCCGCCGGCAGTACGCGGAGGGCGAACTGGACGTGACCCAGCTGTAGCCGGGGGCCCGGTGCGGAGAGGGGAGGGCGGGGGTGCCCTCCCCTCTCCCGTGTCGTCACCGCTTTCCCGGCGACGAGCCCGGTTCGGAGGCTAGTTGGTGCCGATCTTCGCGAGCAGGTCGACGATCCGGGCCTGGACCTCGGTGCTGTTCGACCGCTCGGCGAGGAAGAGGACCGTCTCCCCGGAGGACAGCTTCGGCAGCTCGTCCTCGTCGAGGTCGACCGAGGTGTAGACGACGAGCGGCGTGCGGTTCAACTGCCCGTTCGCGCGCAGCCAGTCGATGATCCCGGCCCGGCGGCGACGCACCTGCATCAGGTCCATCACCACCAGGTTCGGCCGTGTCTGCGCGGCGAGCGCGACCGCCTCCGTGTCCGTCGCCGCCCGCGCCACCTGCATCCCGCGCCGTTCGAGCGTGGCCGCGAGCGCCTGCGCGATGTCCTCGTGCTCCTCGATCAGCAGGACCCGGGACGGGTGCTGGTCGCTGTCGCGCGGCGCGAGCGCCTTGAGGAGTACGGCCGGATCGGCGCCGTACGCCGCCTCCCGGGTCGCCTGCCCCAGACCCGCCGCCAGCAGCACCGGCACGTCGGCCGCGACGGCGGCCTGACGCAGCGACTGGAGCGCGGTACGGGTGATGGGCCCGGTCAGCGGGTCGACGAACAGCGCGGCCGGGAAGGCGGCGATCTGCGCGTCGACCTCCTCGCGGGAGTGCACGATCACCGGCCGGTAGCCGCGGTCGCTCAGCGCCTGCTGGGTGGCGACGTCGGGCGCGGGCCACACGAGCAGCCGGCGCGGGTTGTCGAGGGGCTCCGGGGGCAGTTCGTCGTCCACGGGACGCGGGGCCGGCCGGTTGGCTACCTCGACCGCACCACCGGGACCGTCCAGCGGCTCGGGGCCCTCGGCGGAGCCCTCGGCGGGTGCCCCTATGGCGTACGCGCGACCCTCGGGCGCGGCGGGGACCAGCCCGAGCGCGGCCTCGGGCGACGACTGCGGGTGCGGCCTCGCGTCGGTCTCGACCGGCGCGATCGACGACGGCACCGGCGGGTCCGTCTCGGGCGGGGTGGCGAGCTTCCGCCGCCGCCCCGACCCGTTGGACGGCGCGGCGGGCGGCGCGACCGGCGCGGCGGCCGGAGCGGGCGGGACGAACGGCACGCCCTGCCCGAGCGTGCGGACGCTGAACGCCCGCCCCTGCGTCGAGTCCTTCGGCATCGGCAACTCGGGCGGCAGCGGTACGGACCCGGTCCCGCTCCCCGGAGCCGTGCCTCCCGAGCCGGTGGCGCTCCGGGTCTCGACCCCGGACCCGGGCCGCGGGGCCGGCGGTGCGACGGCCCGGCGACGCCCGGTCGCCTCGGCCGCCGATCCGTCCCGAAGCTCGTCGGGCAGCGGGGTCCGCGGCATCGGATGCGGCTGCGGCGGCGTGTGATCGCCCCCCGGCACACCCCGTACGGCGTCGTGCTGACCCTCGTCGGACACGGGCAGCGCACCGGCCCCCGGAGCGGCCGAGTCCGCGGGTACGGGCCCGGCGCCGAGCCCCGGCACGGAACCCGCGGGCAGCGGACCGGCGGGCACGGAACCCGGGACGGGCACGGAACCCGCGGGCAGCGGACCCGGCGGCACGGAACCGGCCGGCAGCGGACCCGGCGGCACGGAACCGGCCGGCAGCGGGCCCGGCGGCACGGAGCCGGCGGGCAGCGGGTCCGAAGGCACCGGACCGGCGGGCAGCGGAGCGCCCTGGAACGGCGGGACCGGCTGGTCCGGCGCGCGGTCGGCGTCGGCCGGGGGCAGCGCGAACGGCGTGCGCGGCCCGGCCTCGGCCGCCGCCGCACGCTCCTGCGCCGCGGCCAGCGCCCGGCGACGGCGACCGCTCGGCCGCTCCTCCGACGCGCCCTCGCCGGACGCGACGGCGGGCAGGGCCCGGGCGAGGGCGGGCGCCCCCGTGGGCTCGACGGCAACCCCTTGCGGCGGTACGGCGGCCCCCAGCGCGGCGCGCCCCTGCGCGCCTTCGGCTGCGGTCACCACGGAGCCCTCGGCGGGACGGCCCCGACGGCGCCCGGTGGGTTCGACGCGCCCGGCGGGGTCGACGACGGCTCCGGCCGGTACGGCGTCCGCGGCCGCGTTCTGCTGGGCCGGGATCAGCTCGGCCGGACCGGCCGCCTCTCCCGTACGGGCACGGCGGCGCCCACTGGGCTCGACGCCGGCCCGGCTTCCCCCTTCGGGCGCGACCGGGCTCTCCAGGAAGGCGTCGGTGGACCCGCGCCGGGCCCGCCGGCGCCCCCCGCCGGACGTCTCGGAGGCGGAGACGGCATACCCGTCCGCACCGGGAACCGGGCCGGCGGCGAAAACGGGACCCGGACCGGCTGCGGGACCCGTTCCGGCACCCACGCCCGCACCCGCACCCGTGACCGGGCCCATGGCAGCGGCACCCGTACCGGTACCCGTACCGGACGCGGTGGCCTGGGCCGGCAGCGCGAGGGCCTCCCGGCCTCCGGCGCCACCCCCCGGCGGGTCGTTCCTCGGCGCGGGCGGGACCGTGCCGCGCCCGGCGCCGACCGGCACCTCCAGCACGTACGCGCCACCGCTCGTGCCCGGCACCTCGTGGGTCTGCACGACACCGCCGTGCGCCGCCACGATCCCGCGGACGACCGGCCCGTGGACCGGGTCGCCGCCCGCGTACGGGCCGCGGACCTCGATGCGTACGACGTCACCGCGCTGCGCGGCCGCGACGACGATCGTCGAGTCGGCGGCCACGGTGCCCTGGGAAGTGGTCCGGTTCTTGCCGGTGGCGTCCACGCCGGCGACGTCCGCGACGAGGTGCGCGAGCGCGGTCGCGAGCCGGACCGGGTCGACCTCGGCCTCGATCGGCGGCGCGTGCACGGCGAACTGCGCGCGGCCGGGCCCGATCAGCTCGACGGCCCCGTCGATGCCGGCCGTCACGACGCCGTCGAGGAGCGCGACCCGCTTGTCCAGCTCCTCCGCGCCCGCGTCGAGGCGCTGGAAGCCCAGGACGTTGTCCACGAGCGCGGTCATCCGCGCGTACCCGGCGGCGAGGTGGTGCAGCACCTGGTTGGCCTCGGGCCACAGCTGCCCGGCGTCGTCGGCCGCGAGGGTGCCCAGCTGGGTGCGCAGCTCCTCCAGGGGGCCGCGCAGCGACTCGGAGAGGACGGCCGTCAGCTGCTCGTGCCGGGCGGCCAGCGAGGCGTACCGCTCCTGCTGCGCCTCCCGCTCGGCCGCGTGCCGCTCGGCCCGGTCGGCGAGTTCGGCGGCGTGCTGCTCGGCGAGCTCCTCGTACGGCCTGCGGTCGGTGAAGGTCATCACCGCGCCGACGAGCTGGTCCCCGTCGCGCACCGGAGCGGTCGTCAGGTCGACCGGCACCCGGTCGCCCTTCTTCGCCCACAGGACCTGCCCGCGGACCCGGTGCTTCCGTCCGGACTTGAGGGTGTCGGCGAGCGCCGACTCCTCGTACGGGAACGGCTCTCCGTCGGCGCGCTTGGCGAGGATCAGCGGGTGCAGCTCCCGGCCGCCGAGCTCGCCGGCGCGGTAGCCGAGGATCTGCGCGGCCGCGGGGTTGACCAGGACGACCCGGCCCTCGGTGTCCGTGCCGACGACGCCCTCGGAGGCGGCGCGCAGGATCATCTCGGTCTGGCGCTGCGACCGGGCGAGTTCGGCCTCGGTGTCGAGGGTGCCGGTGAGGTCCCGCACGACGAGCATGAGCAGCTCGTCGCCGGTGTAGCCGCCGTACGAGTCGTAGGCCTCGCGGCCGTCCTCCAGACTGGCGCTGGTCACCTCGACGGCGAACTCGCTGCCGTCGGTGCGGCGGGCGATCATCCGGGCGGGCTTGGTACGGCCCCGCTCGTCGGTGCCCTCCGGGCGGCGCATGGAGCCGGGGATGAGGCGCGAGTCGAAGCCGGGCAGCAGGTCGAGCAGACCGCGTCCGACGAGCGCCGTGCCGGGCGTCTCGAACATGCCGAGGGCGATCGTGTTGGCGTTGACGACCGTGCCGTTGCAGTTGACGAGCACGAGGCCGTCGGGGAGGGCGTCGAGTATCGCTGCGAGGCGAGCAGCGCCTCGGGATGGCCTGCTGCTCACGACGACGCTTCCTCCCAGAACCACTGCACGTGCTTGCCCACCGACCGCGGCCCCATCTTGCCCCTCGGGCCGCAGCCTGTCACTGGAGGGAGTCTAAGGGAGCCTCCGGCCGTCATCCCCGGACGATGGGAAGGACCGGCTCCAGGTTCTCCCAGCGACCGATCTCGCAGCCGTTCGCCCGGGAGAACCGGGCGTCGACCCTGCGGCCCTGCCAGGTGCCCGTGACGTGCGCGAGCGCGGGCCCGCCGTACACCTGCGTGCACAGCTCGTCCCCGGGAACCGCCCCGAACGGGTCCGCCCCCTCCTCCGCCAACTGCTCCAGCCGCTTGCACGCGTCCTCCGCCGCCGGGTGGTTCCCCTCCGGCCCGCCGTCGCACGTCAGCTCGAAGGTGCCGTCCGCCGCCGGATACCCGCTCTTCTCCACCGTCACCGTCAGCGTGTCGGGCCCCGACAGCAACGGCAACGGCAACGGCGGCAACGGGCCGAACCCCGCGGTCCCTGCGGCGGTGGCGAGGGTCGCGAGGACGAGACTGCGCAGCATTCGGATCTCCAGCAACACGAGGTGACGACGGACGCGGACGCACGACGCGCCCGCCCCTCTAACGCTCCCGCCGCCCCCACGTTGCGCAACCCCTGTGCGCCACCCGGGCCCCCCACCCGTGCCGCCCGTGCCCACCCCCGCCGTCGCCCCGGCCCGTGCCCATCCCGACCGTCGCCCCCGGCCCGTGCCCATCCCGACCGTCACCCCCGGCCCGTGCCCATCCCGACCGTCGCCCCCGGCCCGTGCCCACCCCCGCCGTCGCGCCCGGCTGGGTCCCACCCCAGCCGGCGCACCCCGCCCGAGGCCCTCCCCGCGCCCTCCCCCTGCTCCTCCGCGACCCGCCCCCGGGCTTTGCCCTGGACCCCACCCGCCTAGTACGGTGAGAATCGATTGGTGACAGCCGGTTCGCCTGTGTCATCATCTGCACGCACCACCGCGCATGCGCGAGGTGCGAGGAGGCGTCGCCTAGTCCGGTCTATGGCGCCGCACTGCTAATGCGGTTTGGGCCTTCAAGCCCATCGAGGGTTCAAATCCCTCCGCCTCCGCCACCGAAGCCCCGGCCCCAAGGCCGGGGCTTCACTCATTCCCGCCCCGAAAACCACCGCGGCCCCCACCCGTGTGACCCCGGTCTCTTTCCGCGCTTTCCACCCCCCGCGAGCCCCCCTCGCGCCCGCCGCCCCACCCCCGCTCCCTCCACCCTCATCGGGGTGTTTTCGCAGGTCACAACGGGTGTGGGGAATGGATTTCACATGACGGCGGCAGTCATGTAATGTTCTTCCTGTCGCCGCGAGCGGGTCGAAAGACCGGGGAGCGAAGACAAAAACTAAAAACAGGCACTCGTAGCTTAACGGATAGAGCATCTGACTACGGATCAGAAGGTTGCAGGTTCGAATCCTGCCGAGTGCACACAGATCAAAGGCCCCCCGGACATCGTCCGGGGGGCCTTTGGCGTCAGTGGGTGACATCAACGTCCTGTCACTCGTGCTCGGTTCGGAACCCGCTGCAGGTAGCTGCCGCCGATGGCCCGGAGGCGATGGCCGTCTTCGGCGAGTCGTTGTCCACGCTGACCGAGCAGGTGGCCGTCCCTCCAGACCCGCTCAGGCTGATGAGCAGTGATCCACCCTTCATGAAGCCCTTCGTCTTCAGGGTCTTCCGCCACGGCGGCTTCTCGACGGTTTCGGACCTTGACGAGATGCCGTCGTCGCTCCAGACGGAGTAGGCGGGGGTGGGGAGAGCGGTGGGATGGGGGCGAGGTCGCCACGCCGGAGGAATCGAGGTGCCCTCGGCGAGCTTCAGGCGCGTAAGGAAGCAGCGGGTCGCCGAGACCCGCTGCCACGGAGGGTGCTCCCCTCCTCGCGTCATGTGAGGTCAGTTCTGTCCGGGCGGGGCGTGGCCGGACGGGTTCTGGTTCTCGCTCTCCTGCGTGAGCCCGCCGCCCGTGCAGCTCGGCTGCTGGCCGCCGGGCTGTTGGCCGCCGTTGTTGGTGCATTGGGTGTCGACCGGCTGGATCTTGGCGTCGGCGACACCTGCGCCGCCGATGCCCAGCGCGAACGCTGCGGCGCCCGCGGCAAGTGCGGCTCCCAGCCGTCTGGCTGTCAGTCTGCTCGCCATCTCGACTCAGCCTCCTTCTCGGCTGCACGGCGAAGGTTTCCGTCGTTCGTCCTTGGCAACGCTTGTAGCGCCTGTCGGACGTGTCAAATCGTGGGCCACATTATGGACAGGGCATCTCATTGTGGACGCGCGGGAGGGCCGCTGCCGGTGCGGCGTCCGGGGCGAGGGGCGGCATCGCCCTTTCCGCGCGCGGCTCTTGCCGGAATTCTCGACTCGGCGAACCAGCCGGTCACCGTGTGTGTCGGGCTGCTGATTGTCCGATTCCAGTGGCCTTGTCCGTGATCGGGCTGTCAAGTCGATCACTGGCGTCCGGCATCGGCAGTCGACGCCCACAGGGGCGGACAGCGGCGGTCGGCGTTCCGCTTGCCGGCGTGTGGGTCGCGCGTCGTCGGCGGCGCCTCGGCGCGGCCGCGGGCCGAGCGGCGGGGAACGGCTGACCGGTCGAGGGGGTGAGGGCGGCGGTGGGCGCTCCGGGGGAGAGCGCCCGGTCCGCGGACGGGGGTCAGGCGGCGGTGGGGACGGGGGCGGCCTGGGGGAGGGTGCGGCGGGCGCGGGTGGGGAAGCCCATCGTGGGGTTGGCCACGCCCCAGGCGGCGCCCTTGCAGATGATCTCCTTGTAGCGGGCGGCGAGGCGGCCGGTGAGGGCGGCGCGGACGGAGCGGTCGTCGGCGGTGACGTACTGGATGAGGCCTTCCTTGCGTCCGAGGGAGATGCACTGGTTGAAGTAGCGCAGGTGGCCCTTCGGGAGCTTCGCGCCGGTGAGGCGGGCCGCGATGGTGTCCGCGGCCAGCCAGGCCATGGGGGTGCCCGAGGCGCAGGACATGCGCAGGGGCTTGTCGCCGGGGCCCATGGCCTGGGCGGCGTCGCCGACGGCGTACACGTCGGGGTGGGAGACCGAGCGCATGGTCCCGTCGACGATGATCTGGCCGGTCTCGGTGACGTCGAGGGTGGTGGCGGCGGCGATCGGGTGGACCGCGAAGCCGGTGGTCCAGATGGTGACGTCGGCCGGGACGGGGCCGTCGGCGGTGAGGACCCGGTCGGCCTCGACGCCGGTGACGGGGGTGCGCTCGTGCGCGGTGATGCCGAGGCCGTCGAAGACCTTCCGCACGTGCTGCCGGCCCTTGTCCGAGAGCCAGTCGCCGAGTCCGCCGCGGGCGGCGAGGGCGACGTGCAGGTCGGGGCGGGACTCGGCGATCTCGGTCGCGGCCTCCAGGCCGGTGAGGCCGCCGCCGACGACGACCACGGACTGTCCGGCCTCCAGGGCGGCCAGCCGGTCGCGCAGCCGCAGGGCACCGGGCCGGCTGGAGATCTCGTGGGCGTGCTCGGCGGTGCCGGGGACGCCCTGGGGGTTCCAGCCGCTGCCGAGGGCGTACACGAGGGTGTCGTACGCCAGTTCCTCGGCGCCGCCGCCGGCGGCCGTGACGGCGACGGTCCTGCGCTCGACGTCGACGGCGGTCACCGTGGCGAGCTTCAGTTCGACGCCGGTGCCCGCGAACATCTCGCTGAAGGGCCGGTGGGGGAGTTCCTGGCCGACGGCCAGCTGGTGCAGCCGGACGCGCTCGACGAAGTCGGGCTCGGGGTTGACGAGGGTGATGGCGACGTCCTCGCGGTGGAGCTGCTTGGCGAGGCGCCCGGCGGCGATGGCTCCGGTGTAGCCGGCTCCGAGGACGATGATGCGGTGCTGCTGCATGTGCCTGCTCCTGTCTCGCGCGGTTGTGCCCCTTGAACCGGGCAGCCCGTCGTTTCCTGACAGGTGGCGAGTGTGAAGCAGGTCACATGACGGTGGAGGGGGTCAGAAGGCGGCTTCCACCAGGGGGCTTCCGTGGTCGGAGGCCGCCCAGTGCCGCGTCGCGCGGTCGAGCTTGTCGGGGTTGACCTGGTTGCGGAACGCGGTGATGCCGTCGGGGGTGACCTCCAGGCACATGATGCCGACGACCCGGCCGTCGAGGACCGCGACGACGGCGGGGGCGCCGTTGGCGGTCGTGGCGTAGACGTCCGGCGAACCGCCGATGATGGTGCGCTTGGCGGTGCTGGGCTTGAACAGGCCGCGCATGAACGTGGCGACCGCGACGGCGCCCTCGAAGGCCTTGGCGCGCGCCGGGACCTTGCCGCCGCCGTCGCCGATCGCGACGGCGTCCGCGGTGAGCAGCCGGACGAGGGGTTCGGTGCGGCCGGTGGTGGCGGCCGCGAGGAACTCCTCGACGATCCGCCGGGCGGCGGCCTCGTCGATCTCGGTGCGCGCCTTGCCGTCCGCGACGTGCTTCTTGGCGCGGTGGAAGATCTGCTGGCAGGCGGACTCGGTGAGGTCGAGGATCTCGGCGATCTCCCGGTGCGGGTAGCCGAAGGCCTCGCGCAGCACGTACACCGCGCGTTCGTTGGGGGAGAGGCGCTCCATGAGCGCGAGGACCGCGTACGAGACCGACTCGCGCTGTTCGACGGTGTCGGCGGGGCCGAGCATCGGGTCCCCGGAGAGCAGCGGTTCGGGCAGCCACTCGCCCACGTACGTCTCGCGGCGCGCGCGGGCCGAGGTGAGCTGGTTGAGGCAGAGGTTGGTGAGGACCTTGGTGAGCCAGGCCTCGGGTACCTCGATGAGGTCGGCGTCGGCGGCCTGCCAGCGCAGGTAGGTGTCCTGCACGGCGTCCTCGGCCTCGCTCGCGGAGCCGAGGAGGCGGTAGGCGATCGCCTCCAGGCGGGGCCTGGAGGCCTCGAACCGGTCCACGTCGTTCATGGTCAGAGGCATGCTTCGGATCCTAGTCCGGGCGGGTGGGCGACGGCAGGGGCCGGGAGTCGCTCCTTGGGCCCCCCGGCCCGTCAGGCCTGATCGACGAAAGTCCCCTGGCCCGTTGTCCCAGGGCGGAGTTAGGGTCTGATGATCTTTCTTTTCATCGGATGCGGGGGTTTGGGACATGGCGCTCTTCGGGAACGCGCACGCGATCGATCCGGCGCAGGCGCAGCAGGACTTCGCGCGGCTGCTCGGACAGGGGGAGCAGGTGCACGCCGCGTACCTGCTGATCCGCGACACGATCTTCTTCACCGACCGGCGGCTCGTGCTCGTCGACAAGCAGGGGATCACCGGCAAGAAGGTCGAGTACCACTCGATCCCGTACCGGAGCATCACCCACTTCGCCGTCGAGACGGCCGGCACCTTCGACCTGGACGCCGAGCTGAAGATCTGGATCTCGGGCAGCCAGCTGCCGGTCCAGAAGACCTTCACCAAGGGTGTCGACATCTACGAGGTGCAGGCGATCCTCACGCAGTTCGTCGCCAAGTAGGCGGTGACGAGGGGAGGGTTCTCGGGTGAATCGCCGAGAGCCCTCCCCTTTTGGGTGAACCTGTCTGATTGGCATGTCAGTTGAATATGCCTTCGGCCTAGCTTGCGTGGCGGAGGTGATGATCGATGGACGCGATCGACATCGATGACCTGGTGTACGCCGCCACCGGAGCGCCCCTGCGGCGGCTGACCGCGCCGGACGGGGCCCACTGGTTCCCGGTCGTGGACGTGGCGAAACGGCTCGGGTACGCGGGGACGCGGGAGGCGCTGCGGACGGTGGAGCTGCCCGGGGCGTGCCTCGCGGCCGCGGGGGAGCTCGGCGCGGTGGGGATGCCCGGCAGGTCCGCCGGGATCCGGGCGTCGACGCGGATGGTGAGCCTGGAGGGGCTGGTGCAGCTCGTCGGGGCGTGCCGGAGACCGGAGGCCGGGCCGTTCCGGGCGTGGACGGCGGGGGTGGTGGCGGCGGTCCAGCGATACGGCGGGTACGGGCTCGATCCCTCGCCGGTGCACACCGGCTTCCTGTTCCCGCCGGAGCTCGTCGACGTCCTCGTACGGCTCGAAGGACGGTTCGACGAGCGGGCCTCCGCGTACGTCGAGCACGCCGAGTACGCGGAGCTGCTCCGCGAGACCCGGCGGAACCTCTCCAGGGTCGCCGACTCCCTGGAGCGGCTCGCCGTGCCCCGCCAGCGCACCGGCGCCGCCGTCGCGCTCACCCCGCAGGAGCTCCTGGAGTCCTGGGCCATCTCCGGTGACATGCGGACGGTCGCCTCCTGTCTGGCGCCCGCGCTCGTACGCGGCGGGGTGCGCTACCGGGCCCAGGACGTCACCCGCCGCACCGGGCTCCCCGGCGAACGCGTCCGCGACTGCGTCCGCCTCCTCATCGAACGCGGCTGCATGCGCGAGGTCGGCGTCCCGGCGCCGGACGGCACCCGCATCTACGTGCTGCCCTGAGCGGCGGCCCGCGTCCCGTCGTGCGCGGCCGGGGCCGGGGACCGAGGCCGGTGCCGGAGCGGCTGCCGGAGCGGGTGCCGGAGCCGGGGCGGGGGCCGGTGCCGGAGCCGGGGCGGGGGCCGGTGCCGGAGACGGGGCGGGGGCCGGTGCCGGGGGCCGGTAGCCGATGTGGCGGAGACTGGATGGGCGGGAGTCGAGGAGGGCGGGGAGCTGAGGAGGGCGGGCGGCGTGGAGTGGTGGTCTCGGGGGATCGGCTGGGCCGGCGGGGTGCCCGGGCTGCGGTGGCGCGGCGGGCGGGTCAGCGCGCTCACGTACGGGCAGGGGCTGGCCTTCCGGGCCGTGGGGGTCCGGCGGTGCCCCGGGGCCCGCGGGAACCCGTGCCCGCTGGAGGCCGTGGTGTCCGGGCGGTCCACCGGCGGGCGGTGTCCGGAGTGCGCGCGGCTCGACCGGGCCCATTCGGTCGCGGCCGACACCGTCGCCGACGATCCGCAGCCGTACCGCGTCTACCTGGCCTGGTTCGGCCCCGGGATGACCAAGGTGGGGATCACCGCCGAGGCCCGGGGAGAGGCCCGGCTGCTGGAGCAGGGGGCTGTGGCGTTCGGCTGGCTGGGCCGGGGGCCGCTGATGGCCGCGCGGCGCACCGAGGAGGTGCTCCGGCAGGCCCTCGGCGTGCCCGACCGGGTGGCGTACGAGCGGAAGCGGGCCGCCCGGCACGCCTTGCCGCCCGCCGTGGACCGGGTCCGCGAGGTCGAGGAGCTGTACGGGCGGGCCCGGGCGGTCGGCGGCTGGACGGAGACCCTGGAGCCGCTGGAGTGCGCCGTCCGCGACCACGTGGAGGCGTTCCGTCTCGACGGTCTGCCGCGCCTGGACGGCACGGTCTCCGAGCTCGTCGGCGGCGGTGTCGTCACCGGGCGGCTGCTCGCCGCCGCCGGACCCGACCTGCACCTCCTCGCCCCCGACGGACGCTGCCTCGTCCTCGACACCCGGCTCATGGGCGGCTGGATCCTGGAGGCCGCCGGGGACGGGGACGCCTTCTCGGTGCCGGTGACGGCGGCGGCTCCGGTGGCCGGCAGCGCCCAGGAGGGGCTGTTCTGACGCGGCTGCCCCGCTTCGTAAAGTCTTGGATCCCTTTCACCGGCCGCCGTGGACATCGCGCCGTCGTCCCGGCGAGGGTGATCACATGACTCCGAAGCTGGTGGCGGGCATCGAACCGCCCTATTACACCGCCGTGTTCACGTCCGTCCGTCCCGACGCCCCCGAGGGTTACGCGGAGACCTCCGCCCGGATGCAGGAGATCGTCCGGGAGGTTCCCGGGTTCCTCGGCTACGAGTCCGCCCGCACCCCGGGCGGCATCGGCATCACGGTCGCCTACTTCCGCGACCTGGAGGCGCTCGACAAGTGGCGGCTCGACGCGGATCACCAGGCCGCCAAGAGGCACGGGAGGGAGCACTGGTACGACAGCTACAGCGTCCACATCGGCAGGGTCGAGCGGAGTTACGGCTTTGAGCGCGAGTGACACCGCGGAGCTGCTGACGCGGCTCGGGATCCCCGGACTCGTGGACGTGCACACGCACTTCATGCCGCAGAACGTGCTCGACAAGGTGTGGGCGTACTTCGACGCCGTCGGTCCGCTGACCGGCATGGAGTGGCCCATCACCTACCGCGAGGAGGAGGACCGCCGGCTCGCGCTCCTGCGCGGGTTCGGCGCGGTCGCCTTCACGGCGATGCTCTACCCGCACAAGCCCGGCATGGCCGCCTGGCTGAACTCCTGGTCCGCCGACTTCGCGGCGAGGACCCCCGACTGCCTGCACACCGCGACCCTCTTCCCCGAGGAGGGCGTGAACACGTACGTCCACCAGGCGCTCGACGCCGGCGCCCGGGTGTTCAAGGTGCATCTCCAGGTCGGCGGCTTCGACCCGAACGACATCGCACTCGACAGCTCCTGGGGGGCACTGGCCGACAGCGGCACCCCCGTCGTGGTGCACTGTGGATCGGGGCCCACCCCGGGGAACTTCACCGGGCCGGGACCCATGTGGCGGCTGCTGGCCCGGCACCCGCGGCTGAGGGTGATCGTCGCGCACATGGGCATGCCCGAGTACGGCGACTTCCTGAACCTGGCCCAGCGGTACGAGGGCGTCCACCTGGACACCACCATGGCCTTCACCGACTTCAGCGAGCGGCTCGCACCCTTCCCCGAGGAGGAGCGCAAGCGGCTCGTCGACGTCGGCGACCGGATCCTCCTCGGTTCGGACTTCCCGAACATCCCGTATCCGTACGCGCACCAGCTCCACGCCCTCGAACGGCTGGGGCTCGGGGACGACTGGCTCCGGAGGGTCCTGTACGAGAACGGGGCCGCGCTGTTTCACGTGAAACATCCGCCGCCCGGCACCTGAGGGCTTTCTCAGGAAATTCACAGGAAAGGGAAAGGAGCGTCTCAGCGGCGGCGGACAGCGTGGGTCCCATGACCGTGACCACGCGAAGCACCAGCGCCCGCCCCGGCACCCGCGCCGACATGCTCCGTGCCGACGGCACCGCCGTCCGCGTCCTCGTCGTCGACGACGAGGCCTCGCTCGCCGAACTGCTCTCCATGGCCCTGCGCTACGAGGGCTGGCAGGTCCGCAGCGCCGGGGACGGGGCCCTCGCCCTGCGCGCCGTGCGCGAGTTCCGGCCCGACGTGGTGATCCTCGACATCATGCTGCCCGACGTCGACGGGCTGAGCCTGCTCGGCCGGATCCGGCGCGAGCTGCCCGACGTCCCGGTGCTGTTCCTCACGGCGAAGGACGCCGTCGAGGACCGGATCGCCGGGCTCACGGCGGGCGGCGACGACTACGTCACCAAGCCCTTCAGCCTGGAGGAGGTCGTCGCCCGGCTGCGCGGCCTCATCCGCAGGTCCGGGGCCGCGCAGGCGCGCAGCGAGTCGCTGCTCACCGTCGGGGACCTCACCCTCGACGAGGACAGTCACGAGGTCACCCGGGGCGGGGAGTCGATCCACCTCACCGCCACCGAGTTCGAGCTGCTGCGCTACCTGATGCGCAATCCGCGCCGGGTGCTCAGCAAGGCGCAGATCCTGGACCGGGTGTGGTCGTACGACTTCGGCGGCCAGGCCAACGTCGTCGAGCTCTACATCTCGTACCTCCGCCGGAAGATCGACGTGGGCCGCCCCCCGATGATCCACACCCGGCGCGGGGCCGGTTACCTCATCAAGCCGGGGGAGTAGCGCCCGTGCGCCTGCGAGGCGGTCGGCCGTGGTCGCTGCGGACGCGGCTCGTCGTGTCGGCGGTCGCGCTGATCGCGGTCGTCGCCGCGGTGATCGGGACGGTGACGACGATCGCGTTCCGCTCGTACCTGTACGACCAGGCCGACGAGCAGGTCCACGCCGTCGCGGACCGGGCGGCGGGCCCGCCGGTCGCCGGGCCCCCGGTGCCCGGCCCGCTCGACCCGGTCCGCGCGAAGGAACCCCTGGCGTTCGTCCAGGGGCCCGGCGCCCCCATCGGCACCCTCGGCGCGGTCCTCACGGACGGGGGGGTGACCTCGGCCGGCTACTCGGCGGAGGCCGGGGGCAGCGGCAGATACGGCCGGAACGTCCAGACCACCGAACTCGACGCGCCCCAGCGGGCCGCCCTCGCCGCCGTCCCCCGGGACGGCCGGCCGCACACCGTCGAACTGCCCGGAGGGCTCGGCTCGTACCGGGTCGAGTACGCCGTCGGGGTCCACGGCGCGTTCCTCACCGGCATCCCGCTCGCCGAGGTCGAGGACGCCCTCTCCACCCTCGTGCTCGTCGAACTCAGCGTCACCGGCGCCGGGCTCGTCGCCGCCTCGCTCGCCGGGACCGTACTCGTGCGGGTGGCGCTGCGTCCGCTGCGGCGGGTCGCCATCACCGCCCGCCAGGTCGCCCGACTGCCCCTGCACAGCGGCGAGGTGGCCCTGCACCAGCGGGTCCCGGAGGCGGAGGCCGATCCGCGGACCGAGGTCGGCCAGGTGGGCGCGGCCCTCAACCGGATGCTCGACCACGTCCACTCGGCCCTCCACGCCCGGCAGCAGAGCGAGACCCGGGTACGGCAGTTCGTCGCCGACGCCAGTCACGAGCTGCGCACCCCGCTCGCCTCCATCCGGGGATACGCCGAACTCACCCGGCGAGGCCGCGAGGAGTGCGGGCCCGACACCCGGCACGCCCTCGGCCGGATCGAGTCCGAGGCGACCCGGATGACCGGCCTCGTGGAGGACCTGCTGCTGCTGGCCCGGCTCGACGCCGGGCGCCCGCTGTCGTACGAGAGCACCGACCTCGTCCCGCTGGTCGTGGACGCGGTCAGCGATGCCCGGGCGGCGGGGCCCGGGCACCACTGGCGCCTCGAACTGCCCGCGGACACCAGGGCCGTACGGGCCGACGGCGCCCGGCTCCAGCAGGTCCTGGTCAACCTCCTCGCGAACGCCCGTACGCACACCCCGCCCGGCACGAAGGTCACCGCACGCGTGCGCGAGGCCGGCCCGGCGGTGCTCGTCGAGGTCGAGGACGACGGCCCCGGCATCCCGCCGGACCTCCTGCCCGCCGTCTTCGAGCGCTTCGCGCGCGGTGACGCCTCCCGTTCCCGCAACGCCGGATCCACCGGCCTCGGGCTCGCCATCGTGCGCGCCGTCGTCCTCGCGCACGGCGGGGAGGTGGGGGTCGAATCCGCCCCGGGGCGGACCGTGTTCACGGTGAACCTGCCCCTGGCCGAGGACTCACAGGCAGGACACAGGCTCATCACACGGCCGTGACAGCGGCCCCGGCGAGTGTCGGTGCCATGCGAACCCCAACGATCGCGGGTCCCACCTCCGCGGCCTCCGGAAGGTCCGACGCCCTCCCCGCCCGGGAGCACCTGCCGGTGAGCGTCGCCGGACGGCCCGTCCTGGACGTGGTGATTCCCGTCCACAACGAGGAGAAGGACCTGGAGCCGTGCGTCCGCCGGCTCCACGAGCACCTGCTCCGGACCTTCCCGTACGGCTTCCGCATCACCGTCGCCGACAACGCCTCCACCGACGCCACCCCCGAGGTCGCCGCGGCCCTCGCCTCGGAGGTGCCCGAGGTGCGCTCCGTACGGCTCGACCAGAAGGGCCGCGGCCGGGCGCTGCGGACCGTGTGGTCGGGCTCGGACGCGCCCGTCCTGGCCTACATGGACGTCGACCTGTCGACGGACCTGAACGCGTTGCTCCCGCTGGTCGCGCCGCTCATCTCGGGCCACTCCGACCTGGCGATCGGCTCCCGGCTCGCCCGCTCCTCGCGGGTGGTGCGCGGCCCGAAGCGCGAGTTCATCTCGCGGGCGTACAACCTGATCCTCCGCGGCTCGCTCGCCGCCCGCTTCTCCGACGCCCAGTGCGGGTTCAAGGCGATACGGCGGGAGGTCGCCGAACGGCTCCTCCCGATGGTGGAGGACACCGGCTGGTTCTTCGACACCGAGATGCTGGTCCTGGCCGAGCGCGCGGGGCTGCGCATCCACGAGGTGCCGGTCGACTGGGTCGACGACCCCGACTCGACCGTGCACCTCGTGCGGACGGCGACCGACGACCTGAAGGGCGTGCTGCGGGTCGGGCGGGCGCTGGCGACCGGTTCGCTGCCGCTCGACCGGCTCGCCCGCCCCTTCGGCGACGACCCCCGGGACCGCGAGCTGAGCGGGGTGCCCGGCGGGCTCGCGCGGCAGCTGGTCGGCTTCTGCGCGGTCGGCGTGCTGTCCACGCTCTTCTACCTCGCCCTGTACTCGGCCTTCCGGCTGGGCGTGGGCCCGCAACCGGCCAACGCCGCCGCCCTCCTCGTCTCGGCCGTCGCCAACACGGCGGCCAACCGGCGCCTCACCTTCGGCGTACGCGGCCGGGACCGGGCCGTCCGCCACCAGGCGCAGGGGCTCGTGGTCTTCGGCATCGGGCTCGCCCTGACCAGCGGTTCGCTCGCCGCGCTCGGTGCGGCGACGGGGGATCCCGCGCACTCCACGGAGCTCGCCGTCCTGATCGTCGCCAACCTCGCCGCGACGGTCCTGCGCTTCCTCCTCTTCCGGCTCTGGGTCTTCCCCGAGCGGTCCACCTCGCAGACTCCCGCAAGGAACGAACGATGACCACGCTGTCCCCGACGGCCCCCGCGGCCGGTGCCGCGAACGGGAGCGGCCGGTTCGCCCGGCTGTGGCGCGGACGCGCCGAGGACGCCCCCTGGGTCCGGCCCGCCTTCCTCGGCCTGCTCGTCGTCACCACGCTGCTGTACCTGTGGAACCTGAGCGCCTCCGGTTACGCCAACTCCTTCTACTCCGCCGCCGTCCAGGCGGGCTCCGAGAGCTGGAAGGCGTTCTTCTTCGGCTCCCTCGACGCGGCCGACGCCATCACGGTCGACAAGCCGCCGGCCGCGCTCTGGCCGATGGCGCTCTCCGTCCGCCTCTTCGGTCTGGGTTCCTGGCAGATCCTCGTGCCCGAGGTGCTGATGGGCGTGGGCACGGTCGCGGTGCTCTACGCGGCCGTGCGGCGCCGGTTCTCCGCCGGCGCGGGCCTGATCGCGGGCGCGGTGCTCGCGCTGACGCCGGTCGCCGCGCTGATGTTCCGCTTCAACAACCCGGACGCGCTGCTCGCGCTGCTCATGACGGTCGCCGTGTACTGCGTGCTGCGCGCCCTGGAGCGGGAGCAGGGCAGTACGAGGTGGCTGGTGTGGGCGGGAGTGGCGTTCGGGTTCGCGTTCCTCGCGAAGACCCTGCAGGCCTTCCTGATCCTGCCGCCGCTCGCGCTCGTGTATGTGGTGTGCGCGCCCGGCGGCCTCGGCCGGCGGCTCGGTCGGTCGGCCCTGGGCGGGCTGGCGATGCTGGTGTCCGCGGGCTGGTGGGTGGCGCTGGTCGAGCTGTGGCCGGCGTCCTCCCGTCCGTACGTCGGAGGCTCGCAGAACAACAGCTTCCTGGAGCTGACCTTCGGCTACAACGGCCTCGGCCGCCTCAACGGCGACGAGGTCGGCAGCGTCGGCGGCGGTGGCCGCGGCGGCCCGGGCGGCATGGGCGGCATGGGCGAGAACCTGCCGGCCGGTGTGGAGCTGCCCGGTCGCGTCGGCGGCGGTGGCGGCGGCTGGGGCGAGACCGGCATCGGCCGGATGTTCGACGACGCGGTGGGCGGTCAGATCTCCTGGCTGCTGCCGGCCGCGCTGATCCTGCTGGTCGCGGGGCTCGTCGTCACCCGGCGGGCGTCCCGCACGGACACGGCGCGCTCGGCGTTCCTGGTCTGGGGCGGGTCGCTCCTGATCACACTGGTCGTGTTCAGCTTCATGGCCGGCATCTTCCACGAGTACTACACGGTGGCGCTCGCCCCGTACCTCGCGGCGCTGATCGGCATGGGCGCGGCGGTGCTGTGGGAGGAGCGGGCGCGGTGGCTCGCCTCGGCGGCGCTCGCGGTGACGGTGGCGGTGACGGCCTGGTGGGGCTGGACGCTGCTCGGCCGTACGCCGGACTGGCTGCCGTGGCTGCGCGGGGCGGTCCTGGTGGCGGGTGCGCTCGCTGCGCTCGGCCTCCTCGTCGCGGGGCGCGTCGACCGCCGCCTGGGGCTCGGGCTCGCGGGCCTCGGCCTGGCGGCGGGACTCGCGGGACCGTTCGCGTACACCCTGGCGACCGTGGACGCCGGGCACCAGGGCTCGATCGTGACCGCGGGTCCGGCCGGCGGCTCCATGGGCGGCCGGGGGCCGGGCAACGGCCGCATGGCCTTCGGCGGCATGCCCCCGGGCGGCCAGGCCCCCGGCGGCGGTCAGATGCCGGGCAACGGCCAGGCCCCCGGCGGCCAGATGCCGGGCGGTCAGGTGCCGGGCGGTCAGATGCCGGGAGGCCAAACGCCCGACGGCACCGGCACGGGCCGGCCCACCGGCACCGGCACCGGCACCGGCCGGCCCGACGGCAGCGCCCGCGACGGTGGGCGGGGCGGCATGAGCGGCGGCCCCGGGGGTCTGCTCAACGGCGCGAACGTCGGTACGGAGGCCAAGGAGGCGCTGCTCGAAAACGCCGACGACTACACCTGGGTCGCGGCGGCGGTGGGCGCGCAGAACGCGGCGGGCTACCAGCTCGCCACCGAGAAGCCGGTCATGGCGATCGGCGGCTTCAACGGCAGCGACCCGTCCCCGACGCTCGACCGGTTCAAGCGGTACGTCGCCGAGGGGGAGATCCACTACTTCGTCTCGTCCGACCGCGTGCAGACGGGCGGCGGCAGCGGATCCAACGCCTCCTCCGAGATCGCGGCGTGGGTCGCGGACACCTTCGAGGAGGTCGCCGTCGGCAGCTCCACCTTCTACGACCTGACCCGGGAGAAGTAGGCCGGGAGCCTCCGGCGAGAAAGCGCTATACAGCGTACGAGAGCTCTTGTACGGTGTACGAGACCTGGTCCCGTACACCGTACAAGGAGTCCTGCCCATGACGGCGACGACCGCCGGCACCGAACAGACCGCCACCGGCGGCCACCCGCAGCGGTGGCTGATCCTCGGCGTCATCTGTCTCGCCCAGCTCACCGTGCTGCTCGACAACACCGTGCTCAGCGTCGCCATCCCGTCGCTGACCTCCGAACTCCACGCGTCCACCAGCGACATCCAGTGGATGATCAACGCGTACTCGCTCGTCCAGTCCGGCCTGCTGCTCAGCGCGGGCAACGCCGCCGACCGCTACGGCCGCAAGAAGCTGCTCGCCATCGGACTCGCGCTCTTCGGCCTCGGCTCGCTCGCCGCCGGACTCGCCGACTCCACGGCCCAGCTGGTCGCCGCCCGCGCGGGCATGGGCGTGGGCGGCGCCCTCCTGATGACCACCACGCTCGCCGTCGTCATGCAGATCTTCGACGACTCCGAGCGGGTCAAGGCCATCGCGCTCTGGTCCACCGTCGCCTCGCTGGGCTTCGCCGGCGGACCGCTGATCGGCGGCGTGATCCTGAACCACTTCTGGTGGGGAATGATCTTCCTGATCAACATCCCGGTCGCGGTCGTCGCCCTCGTCGCCGTCCTCAAGCTGGTCCCGGAGTCCAAGAACCCGCAGGGCGAACGGCCCGACCTGCTCGGCGCGCTGCTCTCCACGATCGGCATGACCGCCGTCGTGTACGCGATCATCAGCGGCCCCGAGCACGGCTGGCTCTCCGTCCGGGTCCTCGTCCCGGCCGCCGTCGGCGTGGCGGGTCTCGGCGCCTTCGCCCGGTGGGAGCTGCACACCCCGTACCCGATGCTCGACATGCACTTCTTCCGCAACCAGAAGTTCGTCGGCGCCATCGGCGGCTCGATCCTGGTCGTCTTCGGCATGGGCGGCTCGCTCTTCCTCCTCACCCAGCACCTGCAGTTCGTGCTCGGGTACGAACCCCTGGAGGCGGGGCTGCGGATGGCGCCGCTGGCGCTGACGATCGTCGGCCTCAACCTGACCGGCGTCGGCCCCAGGATCGTCATGAAGCTCGGCACCCCGCCCACCGTGGTCCTCGGCATGACCCTGGTGGCCGCCGGCCTCACCTCGATCTCGCTGCTCGGCGGCGGTACGGACGGCAGCTACGCGGGCATGCTCCTCGGCCTGGTGCTGATGGGCGGCGGCATCGCCCTCTCCTCCCCCGCCATGGCCAACGCGATCATGAGCTCGATCCCGCCGGAGAAGGCCGGTGTGGGCGCCGGCATCAACGGCACCCTCGCCGAGTTCGGCAACGGCCTCGGCGTGGCCGTCCTCGGAGCCGTGCTCAACGCCCGCTTCGCCGCGCTGGTCGCCGTCACCGCGACCTCGCTGCCGGCCGCCCTGGCCGCCGCGGGCGGCGAGGCCGAACGCCGGGCGATCTCCGACGCGTTCGCCTCCGGGCTCCAGACCAGCCAGCTGGTCGGCGCGATCGCCGTGTTCGCCGGCGGTCTGGTGGCCGCCGCCCTCCTCGGGCGGGCCGAGCGCGCGGAGAAGGCCGCGGGCGCCGGGACGCCGGTCGCTGCCTAGCATGGTGACGGACCGCTGACAGACGGAGGAACGCGATGGTCAAGGCAGCCGATCGGGCCAAGAACCCGGCGCGTTCCAGCGTCTGGCTGGAGGAGAGGGCCGCCCGCAGTGGCGGCGGCCCCGCCGGGCTCGACCGGGACCGGATCGTCGAGACCTCCATCCGGATGCTCGACGAGGAGGGCCTCGCCAAGCTCTCGATGCGCAAGCTGGCCACCGAGCTGGGCGTCACCGCCATGTCCCTCTACTGGTACGTGGACACCAAGGACGACATCATCGAGTTCGCCATGGACAGCGTCTACGGCGAGGTCGACCTCGCGGCGGTCGACGCCGCCGCGGACTGGCGGGAGCGGATCCGCGTGCTCGCCCTGGAGTACCGGCGGATGCTGGTCCGGCACGCGTGGATGTCGCCGAGCACCGGCCAGTACCTGAACATCGGCCCGAAGGCGATCGCCGTCGGCCGGAAGATCCACGAGACCATCCGGGACACCGGGCTCTCGCTGGACCGCCGGCCGAGCGCCATGTCGGCCGTCTTCCAGTTCGTCTACGGCTACGGGACGGTCGAGTCCCAGTTCGGCCGGCGCGCGGCCGAGGCGGGCATGTCGCAGGACGAGTTCTACGTCGACGCGATCAAGGCGTTCCGCGACGACCCGGTGTTCGAGGAGCGGGCCGAGGGCATGCGGGAGATCCTCGACGAGCGGGCCTCGCACGGCAGCGTCAGCGCCGTCTGGGACCGCGACTTCGCCTACGCCCTGGACGTCCTGGTCGCCGGCATCGAGGTCATGGTCGCGCGCGAGGCCGGGGAGCCGGACCGTACGGAGACATGACGGAGCGGCGGGCCGTCCCCTGCCCGCCGCTCCGTACCCGACCCGGCCGCGCCTCCGCTCGAAGCGCGGCCGGGAGCTTTTCTACCGGGCTTCCGTCTCCGTCGCGTTGCTCTTCAGAGCGACCTCCCTGATGAACAGGGTCACCACGAAGGCGAGCAGCGCGAACGGCGCGGAGTAGAGGAAGACGTCGGCGACACCGTGGCCGTACGCGCTCTCCATGACCGTGCGGATCGGCGCCGGCAGCCTGTCCATGTCGGGGATGCCGCCGCCCGAGCCGCCCTGGCCCATGGCGCCCGCGGCCTTCGGGCCGAGCTCGGCCAGACCGTCCTTGACGTAGCTCGTGACCCGGTGGGCCATGACCGCGCCCAGCGCCGAGACGCCGATCGCACCGCCCAGGGAGCGGAAGAAGGTGACGACGGAGGAGGCGGCGCCGAGGTCGGCGGGGGCCACCTGGTTCTGGGTGCAGAGCACCAGGTTCTGCATCATCATGCCCAGGCCGAGACCGAGGACCGCCATGAAGAGCGCGATGTGCCAGTAGGTCGTGTCGTAGCGGATCGTGCCGAGCAGGCCGAGCCCGCCGGCGGCCAGCGCGCCGCCGCTGACCAGCCACGCCTTCCACTTGCCGGTCTTGGTGATGATCAGGCCGGAGACGGTGGAGGAGACGAACAGGCCCGCGATCATCGGGATGGTGAGGACGCCGGACATGGTCGGCGACTCGTTCCGCGCCAGCTGGAAGTACTGGCTGAAGAAGACCGTGCCGGCGAACATCGCGACGCCCACGAAGAGCGAGGCGAGCGAGGCCAGGGTGATCGTGCGGTTGCGGAACAGGCGGAGCGGGATGATCGGCTCGCTCGCCCTGGACTCGACGAGGACGAACAGTCCGCCGAGCGCGACCGCGCCGAGGACCATGACGGCGGTCTGCCACGACATCCAGTCGTACTTGTCGCCCGCGAAGGTGACCCAGATGAGGAGCAGCGAGACGGCGGCGCTGATGAAGACGGCGCCGGCCCAGTCGACCTTGACCTGACGCTTCACGACGGGGAGGTTCAGGGTCTTCTGCAGGACGATCAGCGCGATGATCGCGAAGGGCACGCCGACGTAGAAGCACCAGCGCCAGCCGAGCCAGTCGGTGTCGGTGATGACGCCGCCGAGCAGCGGGCCGCCGACGGTGGCGACGGCGAAGGTGGCGCCGAGGTAGCCGCTGTAGCGGCCGCGCTCACGGGGGGCGATCATCGCGGCCAGGATGATCTGGGAGAGGGCGGTCAGGCCGCCGACGCCGATGCCCTGGACGACGCGGCAGGCGATGAGCATGCCGGTGCTCTGTGAGAGGCCGGCGACGACCGATCCGGCGACGTAGACGACCAGGGCCACCTGGACGAGGAGCTTCTTGGAGAAGAGGTCGGCCAGCTTGCCCCAGAGGGGGGTGGTCGCGGTCATCGAGAGGAGCGCGGCGGTGACGACCCAGGTGTAGGCGGACTGGCCGCCGCCCAGGTCGGTGATGATCTGGGGGAGGGCGTTGGAGACGATCGTCGAGGACAGGATGGCGACGAACATGCCGAGCAGCAGCCCGGACAGCGCCTCCATGATCTGCCGGTGCGTCATCGGGGCGGTCTCGCCGCCACCGCTGCCGGTGAGGCCGTCCCGCACACCGGTTTCGGGCGTGGTCGTAGCCATGAACTTCCTTTTTTCTCAGGCGTGGTGGGCCCGGCAGTCCCCGAAGGAGTCGCGGAGGCGGGCGAGCAGGTGGGTGAGGAGTTCGACGTCGTCGTCGGACCACTCCGAGAGGTGGCGGGAGAAGGCCTCGGTGACTCGGCGGTCGAGTTCGCCGAGCATCGCGTGGCCCTGTTCCGTGAGCCGCAGGATGCGGGAGCGCTTGTCGTCGGGGTCGGGCAGCCGCTCGATCCAGCCGTGTTCCACGGTGTGGGCCACGTGACGGCTGCACACGGACATGTCGACGGCCATCAGTTCGGCGAGCCGGCTCGTCCGCATGTCGCCGTGGTGGTTGACCAGGGCGAGGACGGCCGCCGAGCCGCCCTGGCATGCGGCGGGGAGGGCGCGGGCGAGGCCGCGCTTCACGGCTCCGATCGCGCTCACCGAGCGGGCGAGCTCCTCGTACCGGTTCCGTGTCGCCATCGCGCACCCCCGTCCATCTTGTTGCTTAGGGCAACCATAGAGATGGATGGTTGCTTCAGGCAAACTAAATCGGTCAAACGGCGCTAAAGAATCGGCAAAGGCGGAGGGCGGGCCGGAGGGTTGGGGCCACCGCCCCCCTTTCGCTAGGGTCCTGGCCCATGGCACACAACCCCCAAGCACCGTACGGCCAGGGCCAGGGCGCCCCTCAGGGTCAGACCCCCGAGGGCTACGACCCCGCCGGCAGCACGCAGATGTTCCGCGCCTTCGTCGACGAGGGCACCCCGCAGCAGCGGCAGCCGCAGGCCGTCGCCGCCTCGGGTGGCCCCAAGGTCGGCCTGATCGTCGGCGTCCTCGCCGTGATCGTCGTCCTCGCGGGCGTCGCCTGGCTGGCGCTGGGCTGACCCCCGTCCCTCACCTGCCCCGGGTGGGCCGGCTCCGCGCGACGCGGACCGGCCCACCTTCTCTTTTACGGCTCCGATGGGCGAGGTGTCCTCCACGGCCCCGAGGGGGCGAGGCGCGGAGGAGGACGACGGCCGCCCGACTCCGGTCACCCGTCTACGGCCGCCCGACTCCGGCCACCCGTCTACGGCCACCCGTCTACGGCCACCCGTCTACGGCCGCGGACCGTCCAGTGCCGGGGCGAGGACCGCGAAGGCCTGCTCGATCAGCGCGCCCGGGTCCGCGGCGCACTCGGCGGCCCGCTCCGCGCTCCACCGGCGCAGGACGGAGTCGAAGGCGGTGAGCGCCATGCCCGCCGCGAGCCGGGGATAGAGGTCGGTCTCGGGGTCGAGTCCGAGGCGGGAGCCCAGTTCGTCGGTCAGCTCCTCGCGCCACTGCGCCTGGTGTTCCAGGAAGCGCGCGAGCAGGGACGGGGTCCGCAGGATCAGCCGGACCACCGGCAGGACCCGCTCGGCGTGGTCGCCGCAGGCGGCCAGCGGCACGGAGACGGCGTGCAGCAGCGCCTCGGAGGGCCGCTCGCCGGCGGGCCGGGCGGCGAGCCCCGCGCGCATGTCGGCGCCCATGCCCGCCAGGAACTGGACGACCACGTCGTCCTTGGACGCGAAGTAGCGGAAGAAGGTCCGCTTGGAGACCCCGACCGTGGTCGCGATCTCGTCGACGGTCACCGCGTCGAAGCCCTTGTGGGCGAACAGCTGGAGGGCGGTCTCGGTGAGCTCGGACGCGACGAGCTGTCGCTTGCGCTGGGCGAGGCTGGTCTCGGGGCGGGTGGTCACGAGCCGATGGTAACGCGGTGCCTTCCAAGGCATCCAGGGTCATGCTTGACACCGAGTGACACGAAGGGCAGCCTGTGCCACATGACCAGGAAGCAGCGCTGGACCGCCGACCTGATACCGGACCAGACCGGGCGGGTCCTCGTCGTCACCGGGGCCAACAGCGGCCTCGGACTCGCCACCACCCGGGCGCTCGCCCTCCGGGGCGCGCACGTCGTCCTCGCCGTACGGGACGAGGAGAAGGGCCGGGCGGTTGCCGCCCGCCTCGTGGCGGCCGGAGCGGATCCGGGACTCCTCGACGTGCGACGGCTCGACCTCGCCGACCTCGCCTCGGTGCGGGCCTTCGCCGACCGGATGCGCGCCGAGCACCCGCGCCTCGACGTGCTCGTCAACAACGCGGGGGTGATGGCCCCTCCCCGCACGCTCAGCCCGCAGGGCCACGAGCTCCAGTTCGCCGTCAACCACCTCGGCCACTTCGCGCTCACCGGGCTCCTGCTCGACCTGCTCGCCGCCGGCCGCGACCCCCGGGTGGTCACGGTCAGCTCGATCAACCACCGGCAGGGCACCCTCCGCTTCGACGACCTCGCCGGCGAGCGCGACTACGCGCCCATGGCCTTCTACAACCAGTCGAAGTTGGCCAACGCCGTCTTCGGCCGGGAACTGCACCGCCGCCTCACCGCGACCCGCAGCTCCGTCCGCAGCGTCCTCGCGCACCCCGGCTACACCGCCACCAGCCTCCAGACCAAGGACACCGGCGGCCTCGCCCGGCTCGTCTTCGGGTACATCGGCAACCCCCTCCTCGCCCAGCGCCCCGAGCGCGGCGCTCTGTCGCAGTTGTACGCGGCCACCGCCCCCGACGTGACGGGCGGCGACTTCATCGGCCCCGGCGGCCCCGCCGAACTGCGCGGCGCCCCGACCCGGGTACGCCTCTCCGGCGCGGCCGCCGACCCGGACACGGGCCGCCGGCTGTGGGAGCTCTCGGAGGAGCTGACCGAGGTGCGTTACCCCGGCGCGTGACGGGGGTGTGCGAAGGCGCCGCTCAGTGCCACTCGGCGGTGACGGCCCGGGTGTCGACGCGCATGCCGAGCGGGACGCGCCAGGATTCGAGGCAGACCGTGTAGGTCTGAGTGCGTGCCGTTCCGGCGGCGATCGGCGCCGGCAGGGGCTGCTGGGAGCTGATCGTCGCCCAGTCGACGCCCAGGGCGCCGATGACGTGGGTGGCGAAGGTGACCGTGCCGGAGGTGGCGGCGGACCCGCCGGTGTTGCGGAAGGTCACGGTGACCCGCTCGCACCAGCGCCGGTCGCCGTCCGCGAGGCTGGGCGCGGAGACGGTGAGCACGGCGGGCCCGGGTGCCGGGGTCGGTGGGGGAGTCGGTACGGGCGTGCCGCTGCCGGGCGCCGTGGGCCCGGGCGTCGCGGAGGGGGTCCGGGGCGGGGCGGTCGTACCGCCGGTGCCGGGCGCGGCCGTCGGAGGCGTACCCGATCCGGAGCCCGATCCGGACCCTGACCCTGATCCGGAGCCCGACCCCGGGCCGGACCCCGAACCCGTACCCGATCCCGCACCGGAGGACCCTGAGTCACTGCCGGGGGCGTCCGAGGGGCCCGGGAAGGGGCCGTCGGCGGCCGTGGGCGGGGTGCCGGGGGGCGTGGGGGACGGGGAGGAGGTGCTGGAGGTCAGGCCCGGTGGCGTGGGGCCGTCGAGGGGGACGAGGGTGACGGCGCCGGAGGGGGCGACCGCGCCCTTGGGGGAGGGGCCGGCGCCGACCGCCGCGTACCCCTCGCCGTCTCCGCCGCCGCAGGCGGTCAGCGCTCCACCGAGGCAGAGCGCCACCGCCACGAGTCCCGGTCCCGTTCCCGGCTTCCTTGGCCTCATGGGTCCAGTGTTCCTGACGGATCGTCAAGTAAACCGGGTTTTACGGAAGTCGGCGGGAGGGTCAGTCGGAGATGAGGCCCTCGCGCAGCTGGGCGAGGGTGCGGGTGAGCAGGCGCGAGACGTGCATCTGGGAGATGCCGACCTCTTCGCCGATCTGCGACTGGGTCATGTTGGCGAAGAACCGCAGCATGATGATCTGCCGCTCCCGGGGCGGCAGTTTGGCGAGCAGCGGCTTGAGCGACTCGCGGTACTCGACGCCTTCGAGGGCCGTGTCCTCGTAGCCGAGGCGGTCGGCGAGCGAGCCCTCGCCGCCGTCGTCCTCGGGCGAGGGGGAGTCGAGCGAGGAGGCGGTGTACGCGTTGCCGACGGCGAGGCCGTCGACGACGTCCTCCTCCGACACCCCGAGCACGGCGGCGAGTTCGGGGACGGTGGGGGAGCGGTCGAGCTTCTGCGCGAGCTCGTCGCTGGCCTTGGTGAGGGCGAGCCGCAGCTCCTGGAGACGGCGCGGGACCCGCACCGACCACGAGGTGTCGCGGAAGAACCGCTTGATCTCGCCGACGACGGTCGGCATGGCGAACGTCGGGAACTCCACGCCGCGTTCGCAGTCGAAGCGGTCGATCGCCTTGATCAGGCCGATGGTGCCGACCTGGACGATGTCCTCCATCGGCTCGTTGCGGGAGCGGAAGCGGGCCGCGGCGTACCGCACGAGGGGGAGGTTGAGCTGGATGAGGGTGTCGCGGACGTAGGTCCGCTCGGGGCTGTCGGCGGCGGCGCCCTCGGTGTCGAGCGCGCGCAGTCGCAGGAACAGGGAGCGCGAGAGGGTGCGGGTGTCGAGGGCGCCCGACGGCACGGCCACGGGCGGCGGAGGCATGACCTCCGCGCTTTCGGCCGCGGTCGGCGCCGTCGTCTGCGTGGGCACGGGAACGGGCGTGAGCGTGAGCACCTTCGAGCTGCCCAGTTCTGTGGACATGCCACCCCCTTGAGGTCGCGGACGGTCGCGGTGGCCGCGACCATCTGAGGAACGCAGCTTCCACCTGAATACCGGCGGCGGGGCTGCGGCAAACTCGGTTCCAGCAGAATGTCACATGTCGGCAACACGCTGTAGTGACTTGTCGACAAGGTAAGGGGGCATATCCGCAGGAAACAAGGGGTGTAAGGCAATTGGGGCGGCGCAGAACTGCTCCGAACCGGTCTACCCGATCCGGTTACGCCTCGATTCTGTTTGCGGATCTCAGACGCGCGAAACTGCGGGCGAGGAGCCTTGACACGTGCATCTGCGAGACCCCCAGTTCCTGGCTGATCTGAGACTGGGTCAAGTTGCTGTAGTAGCGCAGCATCAGGATCCGCTGCTCACGCTCGGGCAGCTGGACGAGCAGGTGCCGGACGAGGTCGCGGTGCTCCACGCCGGCCAGGGCGGGGTCCTCGTAGCCGAGCCGGTCGAGCAGCCCGGGCAGCCCGTCGCCCTCCTGCGCGGCCTCCAGGGAGGTGGCGTGGTACGAGCGTCCGGCCTCGATGCAGGCGAGCACCTCGTCCTCGCCGATGCGCAGCCGCTCGGCGATCTCGGCGGTGGTGGGGGAGCGGCCGTGGGCGGTCGTCAGGTCCTCGGTGGCGCCGTTCACCTGGACCCAGAGCTCGTGGAGCCGGCGCGGCACGTGCACGGTCCGGACGTTGTCGCGGAAGTACCGCTTGATCTCGCCGACGACGGTCGGCATCGCGAAGGTCGGGAACTGCACGCCCCGGTCGGGGTCGAAGCGGTCGATCGCGTTGATGAGGCCGATGGTGCCGACCTGGACGACGTCCTCCATCGGCTCGTTGCGGGAGCGGAAGCGGGCCGCCGCGTACCGCACGAGGGGGAGGTTGGCCTCGATGAGGGCCCCGCGCACCCGGTGGTGCTCCGCGGTCCCCGGCTCCAGGTTCTTGAGCTGCCCGAAGAGCACCTGGGTCAGCGCGCGGGTGTCGGCGCCGCGGGTGCTCTGGGGCCGGGGGCGCGGGGTGTCCGCGCCGCCTGCCTCGTGCTGGGGCGGGACTTGAGGCGCTGTACTGGCCGGCACGTTCACGCCACCCCTTCGGCTGGTCCTGCTGGTCGACTGAATCAACTACGGTCAACTCATCCGTCAAAAGCGGTCATAGCATCACAAGACATGTCCACTGTGTGCAAGCACCGCATAATCACGTGTTGAGGGCATGATGGTGGAAAAAGGGGAGGTCACGCACGGAAAAGGCCCCCCGCCGCGAGGACAGGGGGCCTACGGGTGAGGCGGGGGCTAGAAGGCGTAGTCCGCGATGACCCACGTGGCGAACTCGCGCCACTGGGCGACGCCCGCCTGGTGCGCCGGGTGGTCCAGGTAGCGCTGGAGCGCGTCGGTGTCCTCGACCGCCGAGTTGATGGCGAAGTCGTACGCGATCGGCCGGTCCGTGATGTTCCAGTCGCACTCCCAGAACCGCAGCTCGGGGATCTCCCCACCGAGTTTGCGGAACGCCTCGACGCCGGCGACGACACGCGGCTCGTCACGTGCGACGCCGTCGTTGAGCTTGAAGAGGACCAGATGGCGGATCACGAAGGGCTCCTAGTTGATGAGTTCGGTCATGAACTCGCCGACACCCTGGGCGGCGCTGGAAATGCCCTCGAACCCTACCTGCACGAGATCGGCCGCCCGGGCCGGGGACGTGACGATCGTGTACAGCACAAAGACCACGACCGCGTACAGCGCGACCTTCTTCGCTTGCACCATTGCCCAGCCCTCCCCTGTTCCCCCGGCGTACGACCGCGCCACTCTAACCGAGCCTTTATGGACCAAGGGCCCGGCGATCGGGGCCTTTCGCCATCCCCCGGAAGGGTGACGGGCGCGCAGTATGGATGTCGAGCCCGGAGGATCTGGCAGGAATCCGAAGGGCTCCTGGAACCGGCCCGCACTGCGGGGTCCGCGCCGCGAGCTTCCCCCTGAACGCGGCGCAGGACTTGCAGGTCCGGTTCTCATCGGGGGGAACGGCTTGTCCCCCCGATGCCGTTCCCCCCGTCCTACGGAGAAGGCCCCGGGCCGCGCCACGAGCGCGGCCCGGGGCCCTTCGCGTACGCCGCGCTCCGCACGTCCGGGGTCCGGGAACACGCCGAAGGGCCCGGCGCAGATGCGCCGGGCCCTTCGATCGAAGCGGTAGCGGAGGGATTTGAACCCTCGGTGAGTTTCCCCACACTCGCTTTCGAGGCGAGCTCCTTCGGCCGCTCGGACACGCTACCGAGAGAGAGCTTAGCCGAAACTTCCGCTGCGATGAAATCCGTATCGAAGCCCAGGTCGGAGCAGGGGTCAGCGGGAGCGGAAGAAGGCCGTCAACTGCTCGGCGCAGGCGTCGCCGAGCACGCCGTGGATCACCTCGGGGCGGTGGTTGAGCCGACGGTCCCGGACGAGGTCCCAGAGCGAGCCGGCCGCACCCGCCTTCTCGTCGAGCGCGCCGAACACCACCCGCTCGACCCGCGACTGGACGAGGGCGCCCGCGCACATCACGCACGGTTCCAGGGTCACGACCAGCGTGCACCCCGTCAGACGCCACTCCCCGGTCGCGGCCGCCGCCCGGCGCAGCGCGAGCACCTCGGCGTGCGCGGTGGGGTCACCGGCCGCCTCCCGCTCGTTGTGCGCCCGCGCGAGGACCTCGCCGTCCGGTCCGAGCACCACCGCGCCGACCGGCACGTCACCGGCCGGCTCGGCCGCGGCCGCCTCGGCGAGCGCGAGCCGCATGGCGTCCCGCCAGGGATCCCGTACGGGGTCGGGCGCGGCCCCCGCCGCGCGTTCGGCCCCGGGGGCGTCCCCGACGGGATCCGCCCCGGACGTGTCCCGTACGGGGTCGGCCGCGGAGTCCGGGGCCGGTACCGCGTGTGCCACTAGCGCACGGCCTCCAGTACCTCGGCGGCGCCCAGCGCGTCGGTGATCACCGCGAGGGCGTCGCTGTCGAGGGCGCGGAGCTCGCGCTCCGACAGGCCGAGGTCCGCGAGGACCAGGGAGTCGCCGACGGGAGCGGACGGTACGGCCTCGTCGGCCTCGTCGTCCCCGTCGGCCTCGTCGGTGAGCGGTTCCCCGTCCTCCGTGCCGTCCAGGTCCAGGGACTCCAGCTCGTCGAGCTCGGCGTCGAGGTCCTCGCCGAGGATCTCCCGGGTGAGGATCTCCCCGTACGAGGAACGGGCGGCGGCGGCGCCGTCCGAGACGTAGATCCGAGGGTCTTCCTCACCCTCGATCCGTACGATCCCGAACCACGCGTCCTCCTGCTCGATGTAGACGATCACCGTGTCGTCGTCCGAGGCCTCGCGGGCCAGCTCGGCCAGATCCGACAGGGTCTCCACGTCGTCGAGCTCCGTGTCGCTCGCTTCCCACCCGTCTTCGGTGCGCGCGAGCAGTGCGGCGAAGTACACCTGACTCTCTCCCACTGATCAGAGGTGTGACGTTCCGGCGGCGGCGCTCCTGGTGCCCCGCCCAATCGGCATCGTGACAGAAACAGGGCCCGCAGGAGAGGTCTTCGGTCCTTGCGTCGTGCATCAGTCTGAACGACACCGCCATAGGGCGGGCGTGCGACCCCGGCGCACGGAGGGGGCGCACGAAGGACCCCGGCACCGCGTGGGCACCATCGGCCCCGGCGGCCTCACCAGCGGAAGGTCCGCATGCGCATGGCCTGCCGCATCCGGGCGGCCCGGGCGCGCCGCGGCTGCACGCGTTCGCGCAGTGCCTTGGCCTCGTTCAGTTCGCGGAGGAACTGGGCGCGGCGCCTGCGGCGCTCCGCGTCGTTCTCCGGTGCCGGCGTGCGGGCCGCCCTCTTGGCGGTTCCGTCGGCCGGTTCTTCCAGGTCGGGCATCGGCCACACCACCCCATCGCTGGGTCCCTGTGCCCCCACCTTCCCCCAACGGCGTGGGTCGATGCCAGTGCGCGGCGGGCTACTGTTGAGCCATGCGTCTCCACGTCGTCGACCACCCCCTGGTCGCCCACAAGCTCACCACCCTGCGCGACAAGCGCACGGACTCCGCGACCTTCCGCCGTCTCGCCGACGAGCTGGTCACCCTGCTCGCCTACGAGGCCACCAGGGACGTCCGGACCGAGCAGGTCGACATCGAGACCCCCGTGACGCCCACGACGGGCGTGAAGCTGTCGCACCCGCGTCCGCTGGTGGTCCCGATCCTGCGCGCCGGTCTCGGCATGCTCGACGGCATGGTCCGGCTGCTCCCGACCGCCGAGGTCGGCTTCCTGGGCATGATCCGCAACGAGGAGACGCTGGAGGCGTCCACCTACGCCACGCGGATGCCGGAGGACCTCTCGGGCCGCCAGGTGTACGTCCTCGACCCGATGCTGGCGACCGGCGGCACGCTGGTCGCGGCGATCCAGGAGCTCATCAAGCGCGGCGCGGACGACGTGACCGCGGTCGTGCTCCTCGCCGCCCCGGAGGGCGTCGAGGTCATGGAGCGCGAGCTCGCCGGCACGCCGGTCACCGTCGTGACGGCCTCGGTGGACGAGCGCCTCAACGAGAACGGCTACATCGTCCCGGGCCTGGGCGACGCGGGCGACCGCATGTACGGCTCCGCCGAGTAGGACACGGCCGGCTCCGCCGAGTAGGACACGGCCGGCTCCGCCGAGTAGGAAACGGCCGGCTCCGCCGAGTAGGAAACGGCCGGCTCCGCCGAGTAGGTCACGGCCGGCCCTGCCGCACGAGGCACGGCCGGCCCTGCCGCGTAGGACGTCGGTCGGAGCCGCTCAGCACTTTCCGGTCGGTACGGGCGCGGGCTTGGTCAGGGCGACCAGGGCCGCGTCCGCCGTCGTTTTCGGGGACAGCGTCTTGAAGGCGGTCCCGATGATCAGGTCCACGTCCGCGGTGGCGCGGGTGTCCGTCTTGGTCGTGGCGCCCTTGAGCTGGGTGCCGAGGACCGGGAAGGCGCCCTTGGTGGCCGCGGGCGCGCCGAGGAGCAGGCCGGCGCCGGGGACCTTCTTGTCGTAGGCGGTGGGTGCGTTCCCCACCTTGCCGATCTTGAACCCGCGTTTCCTGAGCTCGTCGGCGGTCGTCTTGGCGAGGCCGCTGCGCGGGGTCGCGTTGTAGACGTTGACCGTGATCTGCCCGGGCTTGGGGAGGGCGACGGCGGGCACGGTGGTCGCCTTGGCGACGGGCTTGCAGTCGGCCTGCTTGCCGGCGGCCGCCCTGGTGCCCTCGTCACCGGAGAAGACGTCGACGAGCTGGAGCGTGCCCCAGCCGGCCGCACCGAGCACGGCCACCGCGGCGGCGGACGCGAGGACGATCCTGCGCCGGCGGTGGGGGCGGCGCATGCGAGGGTAGACGTCCCCCGTGATGCGGTACTTTCCGCCCATTCCTGGGGGAGTGAGCATGCTCATGAACGCAGCGTAGTGCCGCCCGTCGGCGATGCCTACTTGATGATCATGTGATCGCGTCCGGATGGGGGCGAACTGACCTCGAAAGGGTCAGCGCGCAAGGGCCGAGCGGCCCCGTCTCAGTCCATCTCGAGGACGCGGGCGTGCAGCACCTGTCGCTGCTGGAGCGCCGCGCGGACGGCGCGGTGCAGCCCGTCTTCCAGATAGAGATCGCCGCGCCACTTCACGACGTGCGCGAAGAGGTCGCCGTAGAACGTGGAGTCCTCGGCGAGCAGCGTCTCCAGGTCCAGCTGGCCCTTGGTGGTGACCAGCTGGTCGAGGCGGACCGGGCGCGGGGCGACGTCCGCCCACTGCCGGGTGCTTTCCCGGCCGTGGTCGGGATACGGCTTTCCGTTACCGATGCGCTTGAAGATCACACGGAAAGCCTACCGGGCGAGCGGCTTCCGGCGCAGCCACGCGCGACCGGTGGGATGCTGGTGCAAACTGTGACAAAACCGAAATCGGGGTGCCGTCATGAGCGTGAGCGAGCAGCCGTCGGACGCCGGAGCGACCGAGCCCGCCCCGGCGCCCCGGGCCCCGGAGGCACAAGGCGCGGCCGCCGTGGCGGGGCCCGCCGCCGAGATCGCCGCCGGGTACGCCTTCGACGGTCCGGCACTCGATCTGGGGGCCCTGCTCTGGGACGGCGCGTGTCACCCGGACGCGCCGGTCCGCGTCCCGCTGCCGGTCCTCAACCGCCACGGTCTGGTCGCCGGCGCCACGGGCACCGGCAAGACGAAGACGCTCCAGCTGATCGCCGAGCAGCTGTCCGCCCACGGCGTGCCGGTGTTCCTCGCCGACATCAAGGGCGACGTCTCCGGGATCTCCGCACCCGGCGAGGACGGCGAGAAGGTCGGGCGGCGGGCCGCCGAGGTCGGCCAGGAGTGGCGGGCGACCGGCTTCCCCTGCGAGTTCTACGGCCTCGGAGGGCTCGGTCCCGGCATCCCGGTGCGCGCCACGGTGACCGGCTTCGGCCCCGTGCTGCTCTCGAAGGTCCTCCAGCTGAACCGGACGCAGGAGCAGTCGCTGGGCCTGATCTTCCACTACGCCGACGCCAAGGGCCTGGAGCTGGTCGACCTCAAGGACCTGCGGGCGGTGGTGGCCTTCCTGGTCTCGGACACCGGGAAGGCCGAGCTGAAGGGGATCGGCGGGCTCTCCACGGCCACGGCCGGGGTGATCCTGCGGGCGCTCACGGCCTTCGAGCAGCAGGGAACGGGCGGCTTCTTCGGGGAGCCGGAGTTCGACACGAGCGAGTTCCTGCGGACGGCGGCGGACGGGCGGGGGGTCGTCTCGGTCCTGGAGCTGCCGGCGGTGCGGGACAGACCGCAGCTGTTCTCGACGTTCCTGATGTGGCTGCTCGCGGACCTCTTCAACGACCTGCCGGAGGTCGGCGACCTGGAGAAGCCGAAGCTGGTCTTCTTCTTCGACGAGGCGCACCTGCTGTTCAGCGGGGCGTCGAAGGCGTTCCTGGAGTCGATCACGCAGACGGTGCGGCTGATCCGCTCGAAGGGCGTGGGTGTCTTCTTCGTGACGCAGACTCCGAAGGACGTGCCCTCGGACGTGCTCGCGCAGCTCGGCAACCGGGTGCAGCACGCGCTCCGCGCCTTCACCCCGGACGACGCCAAGGCCCTCAAGGCGACCGTGCGGACCTTCCCGCACTCGCCGTACGACCTGGAGGAGGTGCTCACCGGGCTCGGGACGGGCGAGGCGGTGGTCACCGTACTGAGCGAGAAGGGGGCCCCGACGCCGGTGGCGGCGACGCGGCTGCGGGCGCCGGAGTCGCTGATGGGCCCGGTCGACGCGGCGGCCCTGGACGCCGCGGTGAAGGCCTCGCCGCTGTACGGGCGGTACGCGGAGGCGGTGGACCGCGAGTCGGCGTACGAGAGGCTGACCGCCGAGCAGCGGGCGGCGGAGGCGGCGGCCCTGGAGGCGGCGGCCGCGAAGGAGGCCGAGAAGACGGCTGAGGAGGCCGAGAAGGCCGCGGCGAGGGCTCCCCGTGAGAAGGAGGAGCCCTCGCCGGTCGAACAGGTGATGGGCAGTGGGGTCTTCAAGTCCCTGGCCCGGTCGATCGGCACCCAGCTGGGCCGGGAGATCAGCCGCTCGATCTTCGGTACCGCCCGCCGGAGGCGCTGACTACTCGGTCACCTCGTGGTGGTCGTCGTGCAGGCCGCCGCCGCTGCCCGTGCCGCCGGTGGTCGGGACCGAGACGACCGGCTTGCGCAGCGAGGAGATGTCGTGGGCGTAGGTGCCCACGGCGTTGGCGATGACCTTGATGTTGGCGTCGAAGGCCGTCATGTCGATGTTCTTCAGGTCGTCGCCCTTGGCGTGGTAGTTCACGTCGTAGGCGACGCCCGCCGTACCGCCGAACAGGGCGGCCTGGGCGGGGGTCTTGATGCCCTCGGCGCCGGTGAAGGTGCCGCCCGAGGGGATGCCGACCTCGATGAACGGGCCGTAGTCGGAGCGGCCGGTGAAGTCGGTGCCCTCGTGCGGGAGGCCGCGCTTGTCCATGAAGTCGGTGATGTCGCGCTCCAGCTGGGCGGAGCCCTCGGGGCCCGCGCCGGCGCCGACGCCGTCCGAGTCGTCGCCGTCGTAGACGAACAGGCCGTAGTTCGGCGAGGCGATCATGTCGAAGTTGAGGTAGAGCTTGATCTCGCTCTTGTCGAGCGCCGTGAGGGTGTTCACGTAGTGCTCGGAGCCGAGGAGGCCGTTCTCCTCCGCGGACCACCAGGCGAAGCGGACCTTGTTGCGGACCTTGTCCTTCGACTTGGCGAGCTCCAGGGCGGTCTGGAGGAGGCCGGCGGAGCCGGAGCCGTTGTCGTTGATGCCGGGGCCCGCGGTGACGGAGTCGAGGTGCGAGCCGAGCATCACGGTGTCGGCGGCGTTGCCGCCGCGGGTCTCCGCGATGACGTTGTTCGTGGAGCGGAGCTCGCTGAGCTGGCGGATCTCCAGGGAGAGCGAGACCGGGCCGTTCGCGAGGTCGGCGGCGAGCGCGTTGCCCTCGGCCTGGGTGAGACCGCCGGTCGGGATCTTTCCGGCGGCCGCGTCGCCGAGGGTGCCGGAGAGGGCGCCGTCGGTGTTGTTGTAGATGACGGCGGCGGCGGCACCGGCCGCGGCGGCGTTCTGCTGCTTGATCGCGAAGGTGCAGCCGCCGCGCTTGATCAGGGCGATCTTTCCGGTGAAGGTGCCGGAGGCGAAGTCGCCGGGCTCGCAGCCGTTCGTGCCGTCGGCGTCGACCGGCGCGGCCGCGAGGGCCGCCGTGATGCCGCCGACCGGGGTGGACTTGGTGTACGTCATCGCCTTGATGTCGAGCGCGCGGGGCGCGGGGGCGACGACGGAGGCCTTCTCGGCGAGCGTCTGCGTGTACTGGAACTCGAACTTCTGGTACCGGACGTCGTATCCGGCCTTCTTCAGCTGCGTGTACACGTACGCGGCCGAGGCGTCGTGGCCGAGGGAGCCGGCCGCGCGGTGACCGCCGGCCGAGTCGGCTATCGCCTGGAACTTCTGCAGGTGCTTGTAGGCGTCCTGGGCGGTGGTTTCGCGGACCAGCTTCTTCGCCAGCTTGGCGGCATCGCGGGCGGGTGCGGCCGTGGGGTCCTGTCCCGCGGTGGCGGGGGAGGCGAGGACCAGCGGGGTGGCGAGGGCGGCGGCGGCCAGGATGGCCGCGGCACGGCGCTGGGATGCGTTCACAGAAGTCCTTCCCGTTACGGACGAGGTTGAGGGGAAGTTAGCGATATCGGGGGCATTCTGTGAACAGGTTCTTCGTAATTCCTGTCAACCTGAACAGGATTGACATGTGGAATTATCAATTCCCGGTGGGTTTCCCCTCCTTGGCGGCTTTCGCCACCTTCCTCTCCTGCTGGGGCGCCCGCACCCCGTACTGCTTGCCGAGAGGGATCTCGGGCGTCTTGGCCGCGGGACTCATACCCCGATCATCACACCGCGACGGGGCACCCGCCCGACGGACTCACCCCTTCGCGAACGACCCCGCGCCCGCCGAAGCCGGCCATGGAGGGCAGCCCCCGCCGAAGCCGGCCATGGAGGGCAGCCCCCGCCGGGGCCGGCCGTGGAGGACGACAGGTCCTGCCGGGCCGGTCCCGCGGCGCCGGTCGTCCGCTAGCTGCCCTTGACGCGTACCGCCGGATCCTCGCACCACTCCAGGAGCGAGTCCCATTCCCCGTACCCCGCGTCGAGGTCGAGGTGCGCGCCCGCCGGGACGCGGTCCATGTCCAGGCCGAGCGGGGTGCCGTAGTGCACGTCCGCGCCCTCGGGGCAGTACGGGTCCCCGTCGCCGTACACGAGACGGGCCTCCAGGCCCGGCTCCGCCAGGTCGAGCCCGTCGGCGAAGGCGGCGATGGCGGGGATCGAGGCGGTCACCGCCGGCGACGGCGGCGAGACCAGGAGCACCCGGTCGGCCGCCGGCCGCCGCTCACCCGCCCGCAGCCAGAGCAGGACCGCCAGGCTGTGCGCGACCACGACGAACTCGCCGTCGGCCGGCCGCGCCCCGTTCTCCTCCAGGGCCGCGAGCCAGTCCGCGGGGACGGGCGCGTCCGGGTCGGGCAGCTGCGGGTAGCGGACCTCGTGGCCGCGCTCCCGGAGCCGCCCGGCGAGCCAGTGCTGCCAGTGACCGGGCGGGCGGTGGTTCTGGAAGCCGTGGAGGATCAGGTACGTGGTCATGGCCCTGATCCTCGGGTCCCCGCCCGCTCCGGTCCACCACCGTCCACGGACCGGGCGCCCACCACGGGGGCCGGCCGCCGAGGCCCTCCGGCGGGTGGCGGGCGGTCGGCCTCCGACGTACTGCCGCGGGTGGCCGGTGGTCGGCCTCCGACGTACTCCTGAGTGTGGTCAGCCTCCGACGTACTCCCGCAGGTGGCGGGCGGTCAGGGTGTCGCCGTGCTCGACGAGCTGCGCCGGGGTGCCCTCGAAGACGACGCGGCCGCCGTCGTGGCCGGCGCCGGGGCCGAGGTCGACGAGCCAGTCGGCGTGGGCCATGACGGCCTGGTGGTGCTCGATGACGACGACGGTGTTGCCCGCCTCGACGAGTCGGTCGAGGAGGGAGAGGAGCTGGTCGACGTCGGCGAGGTGCAGCCCGGTGGTGGGTTCGTCGAGGACGTAGACGGCGCCCTTCTCGGCCATGTGGATGGCGAGCTTGAGCCGCTGGCGCTCGCCGCCGGAGAGGGTGTTCAGGGGCTGGCCGAGGCGCAGGTAACCGAGGCCGACGTCCTTGAGGCGGCCGAGGATCGTGCGGGCCTGGCCCTTCGCCGTGAAGAAGTCGTACGCCTCCTCGATCGACAGGGACAGCACCTCGTGGATGTTCTTCCCGTCGAGCTCGTACGTGAGGACCTCGGGCGTGAAACGCTTGCCCTCGCACTTCTCGCAGACGGAGGCCACGCCGGCCGCGATGGCCAGGTCGGTGTAGATGAGTCCGAGGCCGTTGCAGTTCCCGCAGGCGCCCTCGGAGTTGGCGCTGAAGAGGGCCGCCTTGACGCCGTTGGCCTTGGCGAAGGCCGTACGGATGGGGCCGAGGAGCCCCGTGTACGTCGCCGGGTTCGAGCGGCGCGAGCCGCGGATCGGGGACTGGTCGGCGACGACGACGCCCTCGCGGCCCGGCAGGTTGCCGTGGATCAGGGAGGACTTGCCGGAGCCCGCCACGCCGGTGACCACGGTCAGGACCCCGGTCGGGATCTCGACGGTCACGTCCTTGAGGTTGTGCTGGGTGGCCCCGGCGATGGTCAGCGCGCCGGTCCGGGTCCGCACCTCCGTGCGGAGCTTCGCCCGGTGCGAGAGGTGGTTTCCGGTGAGGGTGCCCGAGGTGCGCAGGCCCGGCACGTTGCCGCTGTAGCAGATCTCGCCGCCCGCGGTCCCGGCCCGCGGCCCGAGGTCCACGACGTGGTCGGCGATCTCGATGACCTCCGGCTTGTGCTCGACGACCAGGACGGTGTTGCCCTTGTCGCGCAGGCGGAGCAGCAGGTCGTTCATGCGGCGGATGTCGTGCGGGTGCAGTCCGGTCGTCGGCTCGTCGAAGACGTACGTGACGTCGGTGAGGGGCGAGCCGAGGTGGCGGACCATCTTCACCCGCTGGGCCTCGCCGCCGGAGAGCGTGCCGGACGCCCGGTCGAGGCTGAGGTAGCCGAGGCCGATCTCCACGAGCGAGTCGAGCAGGTCCCGCAGGCCCGCGAGGAGCGGGGCGACGGAGGGGTCCTCGATCCGGCGCACGAACGCGGCGAGGTCGCTGATCTGCATCGCCGAGCACTCGGCGATGTTGACCCCGTCGATACGGGAGGACAGCGCGGCCCGGGTGAGCCGGGCGCCCTCGCACTCGGGGCAGGTGCGGAAGACGACCGCCCGGTCGACGAAGGCCCGGATGTGGGCCTGGAGCGACTCTCGGTCCTTGGCGAGGAACAGCCGCTGGACCTTCGGCACGAGGCCCTCGTAGGTGAAGGTGTTGCTGCCCACCTTCACCTTGCAGGTCGGCTTGTGGAGGAAGGCCTCCCACTCCTCCTCGGTGAAGTCCGCGAGCTTCTTGTCGGCGGGGTAGAAGCCGGACTCGGCCATGATCCGCCAGTACCAGGAGTCCACGGCGAAGTTCGGGACGGTGATCGCGCCCCCGGCGAGGGTCTTCTCGCGGTCCACGAGCTCGTCGACGTCGATGTCCGAGACCTCGCCGGCGCCCTCGCAGCGCGGGCACATGCCCTCGGGGAGGTTGAAGCTGAAGGCCCCGGACGTGCCGACGTGCGGGGTGCCGAGGCGGCTGAAGACGATCCGCAGCATCGTGTACGCGTCGGTGGCCGTGCCGACGGTGGAGCGGGAGTTGGCGCCCATCCGCTCCTGGTCGACGACGATCGCCGCGCTCAGGTTGTGCAGGCCGTCCACGTCCGGGCGGGCGAGCGACGGCATGAAGGACTGGAGGAAGGCGCTGTACGTCTCGTTGATCAGGCGCTGCGACTCGGCCGCGATGGTGCCGAAGACCAGGGAGGACTTTCCGGAGCCGGAGACCCCGGTGAAGACGGTGAGGCGGCGCTTGGGGAGGTCGACGTCGACGTTCTTGAGGTTGTTCTCGCGGGCCCCGCGGACCTGGATGACGTGGTGTCCGTCCGCGGCGGCGGGCTGCTCGGTGCCGACGGGGTGGCCGGGGTGGTTCGTGCCGACGGGGTGGTTCATGGGTGCGCCCTCCGGTGGTCGTCCCGTACTGGGACGGACAGGGTACTCTATACAGCGTACAGAGATATGGCTTAGCGCCTCTGACCTGCGAGAATGAGTGCCATGGCGACGACCGGCGGGAAGAACAGCAGCGGGGCCGGCGACCCGGCCCGCACCCTGGAGCTGCTCTGGCGCGACAGCGCCGCGGCCCCCGCGGCGCGACGCGGCCCGCGCCCGGGCCTCACGGTCGACGCGGTCGTCGACGCCGCCCTCGCCCTCGCCGACGGCGGCGGCCTCGACGCCCTGACCATGCGCGCCGTCGCCCAGCGCCTCGGCGTCACGCCGATGACCCTCTACACGTACGTCCCCGGCAAGAGCGAACTCCTCGACCTCATGCTGGACACCGTCTTCCTGCGGATGGACCGCCCGCCGTTCGCCCCCGGGCAGCCCTGGCGCGACCGCGTCACCTCCGTCGCCGACGCCAACCGGGCCCTGCACCTGCGCCACCCCTGGCTGGTCGACCTGCGCATCGTCCGCGCCCCGCTGGGCCCCGGCGTGATGGCCAAGTACGAGTACGAGCTCGCCGCCTTCGAGGGCCTCGGCCTCGACGACGTGGCCCGCGACTCCGCCCTGACCTTCGTCCTCGGCTCCGTACAGGCCGGCGCGCGGGCGGAGCTGGACGCGCGCGCCGTCGAGCGGGAGAGCGCGATGTCCGACGGCGAGTGGTGGGCCGCCCACGAGCCCCTCCTCGCCCGCGTCTTCGACGGCGCTCGCTTCCCCCTCGCCTCCAGGGTCGGAGAGGCGGCGGCCATCGCCTACAACGGCCTGTACGACGCGGAACACGCGTACGCCTTCGCCCTCGCCCGGGTCCTGGACGGCCTGGCGGCGCTGGGGAACCCGTAGAGGAGAAGGCGGACGCGGGGTTCAGTCCCGCAGGGTCAGCAGGGTCCGCAGCCCCGTCTTGAGGCGGTCGGCCGAGAGCTCCTGCTCGACCGTCAGGTGGTGCATGACGTCCGGGGAGAACGACGCCAGCAGCAGGTGCGCGAGGAGCGTGCTGTCGGAGCCCGGCCTGAGCTGCCCGATGAGCAGGGCCACGTGCGTGTGCATGACCCGGTAGGCGCCGCTGTGGTAGCGGGCGCCGGGCCCGGCGGAGTGCGCGGCGAGGAGCAGGGCGCGCTGCTCCTCGACCCGGTCGACGAGGGCGTCGAGGAAGGCGTCGAGCCGCTCGGCGGCCGGGGCGCCGGGCCCCAGCGGCGGCGGCCCGCCCATGTACGCCTCCTGGAACTGGCGCTCGCGGTCGTCGAGGAGCGCCCACAGGAGCTGGGAGACGTCGCCGAAGCGGCGGTACGCCGTGCCGACGCCGATGCCGCACGCCTGGGCGACCTGGTTCATGGTGACCGCGTCGGGGCCCTTCTCGGCGACGATCCGGGCCGCGGCGTCGAGGATCCTGCGGCGGTTGCGGGCGGCGTCGGCGCGCTCGGGGGCGGGGGAGCCGACGGTGGGGAGCAGTCCGGGGGCCGCCGGGGGCGCCGTCTCGCGCGCCACCGCTTCCCCGCTTCCGGCCTGCGGTTTCTCCGTGCTCATCTGCCGACTCCCGCTCTTTCTTTCCGTCCGGCCGTGTTCCCCCCAGGTCGCCTCTCGTTGTTGAGCATACCCGCCCCTCTTGCGAACCGGATAGCGATCCGTTTAGTCTCGAGACGTCGAAGCGGAAAGTAATCCACTTTGCGGGATCGAGGAGAGTTCGCCATGTCCGTCAAGGTCGCCGTCATCTACTACTCGGCCACGGGTTCCGTCCACCAGCTCGCCCAGGCGGTCGCCGAAGGCGCCGAGAAGACCGGCGCCGAGGTGCGCCTGCGCCGGGTGCCCGAGCTCGCGCCCGACGCCGCCATCGACTCCAACCCGGCCTGGCGCGCCCACGTCGACGCCACCCGCGACGTGGAGATCGCCACGCTGGAGGACCTGGAGTGGGCCGACGCGTACGCCTTCGGCTCCCCGACCCGCTTCGGCAACGTCTCCGCGCAGCTGAAGCAGTACATCGACACCTCGGGCGGGCTCTGGCAGCGCGGCGTCATGGCCGACAAGCCCGCCACGGCCTTCACCAGCGCGCACAACGTCCACGGCGGCAACGAGTCGACACTGCTCGCCCTCTACAACACCTTCCACCACTGGGGCTCGGTCATCGTCTCCCCCGGCTTCACCGACCCCGCCGTCTACGCGGCCGGCGGCAACCCCTACGGCACCGCCCACCCCGGCGCCAACGGCGCCCCCACCGAAGAGGTCCTCCAGGCCGCCCGCTACCAGGGCACCCGCCTCACCCGCATCGCCAAGCGCCTCAAGGGCCTCGCGGACGACTGACGGCGCGCACCGGCACGCACTGGCGCGCACCGGCACGGACCGGCGCGCACCGGCGCGGAGCGCCACCGGAAGCGCAGCGGGCCCGGAAACGCGGCGGGCGCGCCCGAAAACGCAGGGGCCCCGGAAGCGCAGGGGGCCACCGGAAACGCGGCGCGCACCGGAAACGCGGAGCGCCCCCAGGCCTTCCCGGGGGCGCTCTCCGCGTCTCTCTCCGTGCGTCTCCCCGGCTGCGCCAGGGACACCCCGGCTATGCCAGGGACAGGAACAGCTTCTCCAGCCGGGCGCGCATCGCGTGCGGGTCCTGGCCGTCCTTGCGCCCGTCCTCGATGTCGGTCAGGCACTGCTGCAGCCCGGTCGCGATGATCGCGAAACCCGCCCGGTCGAGGGCCCGCGAAGCCGCCGCCAGCTGGGTCACGACCTCCTCGCAGTCGCGCCCCTCCTCGATCATCCGGATCACCCCGGAGATCTGGCCCTGGGCCCGGCGCAGCCGGTTCAGCACGGACTTCAGCTCGGCGCCCGCGAGATCGAGTTCCACAGCGACTCCTCCACAGATACCCCAGGGGGTAATTTACTCCCCCACGCGGGGTCCCGTCGAAAACCAAGGATGACACCTGGCCCGAACTCGTTCCTCCGGGCAGGCCCACCCGGTGGGGTCCCGCGTGGCACCGAGGGGAAGGGGAGTCAGCGTGCCGCTGCGGTTTCGGCGGCGGCACGCGCCCTGGGCGCCCGGCGCTGCTCGAACTGGCCCAGGTGCGTCACCACCGAGGCGTAGAAGCGGTCGACCGCCTCGTCGATGCTGCGGATGAACCCCGACTCCGTGCCGCCCCGGCTGTTGCCCATCCCCTTGAAGAGCGAGAGCCGGAAACCGGTGATGACCGCCCCGTCCTTGGGGAGCAGGTCACCGGGCTCGGGGCGCAGACGCTCCAGGGTGCCCCGGGGCCCGTTCCGGCCCTCCAGCAGCGTCTCCACGTGCAGGTCGGCGGGGGCTTCGTCCAGGACGCGCAGGAGCCGCTTCGCGACCGACAGGGGGTAGGCGCCGTCCGGTGGAACGAAGCCCCGCTCGGACCCCGAAGGGCGCGCTCGGGGCTTCTGCCGTCCGGCCGACGCGGATCAGTCCTGGCCCGACCCCTGGCCCGACGGTCAGTCCTGGCCCGACGGTCAGTCCTGGCCCGACGGTCAGTCCTGGCCCGACGGCCAGTCCTGGCTCGGCGATCAGTCCTGGCTCGGCGCCTCGCCGACGGGGCGGATGACGACGGGGTATTCGGGGGAGCCGGGCGGGACGGGGCAGCGGGCGACCTGGGCGGCGATCTCGGTGACGCGGTCGAGGGAGGGGCAGTCGAGGAGCCAGTAGCCGGCGAGGACTTCCTTGGTCTCGGCGTAGGGGCCGTCGGTGACGACGGGTTCGCCGTCGCCGTCGACGGTGACGAATCGGGTCGTGGAGGGGGCGGCGAGACCCTGGGCGTCGAGCATCTCGCCGGTCGAGGCCAGCTCCTCGTTGATCGTGTTCATGTGGTCGAACATGGCCTGGATCTGCGCCTTGTCCCAGACGGGGCTGCCGGCGGAGCCGCGCCCCTCCATGCCCTCGTAGTCGGCCTGCGACCCCTGGACCATCACCAGGTACTTCATGACGTCCTCCTCGTTGGGTAGGTACGTCTTCCGGGGAAGACGTGCTCTCGCAGGAGAGTCGGAGCCGGCGGCCGGTTCTCGACACCGCGCGGGCATTCACCTCAAAAACGGGAGAAATCACCCGGCCGCTTCATGATTCCGGTGTGAACCCATTCACCTTCTCCGCCGCCTTCATCGCCTTCTTCTCGGTCGTCGGCCCGCCCAAGGTCCTCCTCGCCTTCGCCGGCCTCGCCCAGGTCCACCCCACCCGCCAGCTGCAGAACATCGCCCTCGTCTCCTCGGGCGCGGCCGTCCTCGTCGGCCTGGTCACCGGCATCACGGCCCCCTGGCTCCTCGACCTCTTCCACATCAGCACGCCCGCGCTCCAGCTCGCGGGCGGCGTCATCTTCTTCGTCTACGCCGTCGGCCTCGTCCTCGGCGTCCACCTCGGCTCCGACGGCCCCCATCAGGACGCCCCCGACCTGGTCAGCGGCGTACGCGAGCTGCTCATGCCGTACGTGGTGAGCCCGCTCGCCATGACCGCCGTACTCATCGAGGCGGCGGCCCGCGACTCCTTCACCTGGCGTTCGACGGTCGTCGGCGCGTACGTCGCGGTCATCGCCCTCGACGTCATCTGCGTCATGGTCCTGGCCCGCGTCCTGCGCCGCACCCACCACGCCACCATCGAGCTCCTCGGCCGCCTCCTGGGCCTCCTCCTCGCCGCCGTCGGCGTCGACCTCGTCCTCGACGGGCTCTACGACCTCGGCGTCTCGGGCCTCGACCTACGGCACTGACCGGCCGCTCGGCACCTCGGGCCACCGCCCCACGGCAGCCCGACCCCGCCCGAGGACCGCAACCGCCTCAGCCCGCAGCGCGCTCGCCCAAAGGCCGCCTCCGCAGCTCCGGTTCGGAGAGTACGGGCGAACGCCAGGCGCCATCCGGCTGGTACAGGTTCGTGCCGGGCGGGACGATCGCGTCGATCCGGTCCAGGACCTCGTCGGTGAGGACGACGGGCGCGCCCTTCAGGAGACCGTCCAGCTGATCCATCGTGCGCGGGCCGATGATCACGGAGGTGACGGCCGGGTGCGCGGCCACGAAGGCGATCGCGAGCTCGGGCAGGCTGCAGCCGATCTCGTCCGCGAGCGCGACGAACTCCTCGACGGCGTCGAGCTTGGCGGCGTTGACGGGCAGGGTGGGGTCGAAGCGGTGCGGGGTCAGCGCGGGCCGCCCGCTGGTGAGGTCGATGGGGGCGCCCTTCCGGTACCGGCCGGTGAGGAACCCGGACGCGAGCGGGCTCCAGGTCAGCACGCCCATCCCGTACCGCTGCGCCACGGGCAGTACGGACGCCTCGACGCCCCGCGCGAGGAGCGAGTACGGCGGCTGCTCGGAGCGGAACCGGCGCAGCCCGCGCCGCTCGGCGACGGCGTGCGCCTCGACGATCTCCTCGGCCGGGAAGGTGGAGCAGCCGAACGCCCGGATCTTCCCCTGGGTGACCAGGTCGCCGAGGACGTCGAGCGTCTCCTCGATGTCCGTCCGGTGGTCGGGCCGGTGGACCTGGTACAGGTCGATCCAGTCCGTCCCGAGCCGCTGCAGGCTGTTCTCGACCGCGAGAGTGATCCAACGGCGCGACGAACCACCCTTGTTGGGCCCCCCGCCGCCCATCGGGAAGTACACCTTCGTGGCGAGGACGGTCTCCTCCCGCCGCCGCGGATCGCGCAGCGCCTTGCCGACGATCTCCTCGGACTCCCCGGCCGAGTACATGTCGGCCGTGTCCACGAAGTTGATGCCCTGGTCCAGGGCGGCATGGATGATCCGTACGGACTCCCCGTGGTCCGGATTCCCCACCGCCCCGAACATCATCGTGCCGAGGCAGTACGTGCTGACGTCGATCCCGGTCCCGCCGAGTACCCGATAGCGCATGCGCGCACTCTAGGAATTGGAGTGCACTCGAAGGCAAGAGCGAAAGCGGACGCCCTACGGGGGAGCCCCACCGCCCCGGCGCCCCGGGGGAGTTCCCCAGGGGGAGCTCCTTTGCCCCGACGCTTTACGGCGGGAGACCCCTCGCCCCCGCCGCCTCACGGGGGAGTCCTCCTGCCCCCGACGCCCTACGGGGAGTCCCCGCCCCCACCTACGACGCGAGGAACTCGCCGATCAGCCCGCACAGGACCCCGGGCTGCTCCAGGTGCACGTCGTGCCCCGTACCCGGCACGCTCGCGCCGTGCAGCCCGGGCCGGAGCCGGGCCATCTCCGCGTACTCCTCACCGCCGATGATCCCGCCCCGCGCTCCCTCGCCGACGACGGCGAGCACGGGGCAGGAGACAGCCGCCCACTCCTCCCAGAACGCGCGCGCCGCGATCTCGTCGAGGGACCGCACCATGAACTCGGGATCGAACCGCGGCCACAGCCCGCCGTCACGCTCCTCGAGCCCGCTCGCCCACCCTTCCCCCACGGCGTCCTTCCCGCCGCCGAGGTACGCCACGGCAGCCTGCCGCGAGGCGAACGGCACCGGCCACCCCCTCAACCAGCCTCCGACCCCCTCCTGCGTGCCCGGCTCCGCGCCCCCGGGCCCCGCCTCCACCAGGACGAGCGCCCGCGGCAGCTCCGGACGGGCGGCCGCGGTGAGGAACGCGGTGTGCCCACCGAGCGACTGACCGACCAACACTGGGCGTTCAAGCCCGAGTTCGGAGACCACGGCGACGACATCGGCGACGTACGCGGCCCGCGAGGAGTCCTCGGGCCACCGCTCACTGCCCCCGTGCCCGCGCTGGTCGAGGGCGACGACCCGGTGCCCGGCATCCCTCAGCAGCCGCGCGGTCGCGTCCCACTCACCGGCGTGCCCGGCGAGCCCGTGCAGCAGCAGTACGTCGACCCCGGTGCCACCCCAGTCACGGCAGACCAGCCGTACGCCGTCCCGCACCACGACCCGCTCGGACCACGAAGAGGAATCCATCCCCGCATCCTCTCCCGCGAGCAGAGGGAGACCGCCAGGGGGCCTGCTGCCGAGGAGCCCCGCCGGGGGTTCGGGGGTTGCTGGGTTCCTGTGGGCCGGGCAGCCCAGCCCCCGACGGCCCCTACGGGTTGAGCAACTGGTCGGCGACGGCCGTCCGCGCGTACAGCACGGACCGTCCACTGCGGTGGGCGGTGACCAGGCCGGCGTTCCGCAGGGCGATGAGGTGCTGGGAGACGCCGGCGGCGGACAGGCCGCAGTGGGTGGCGAGTTGCGTGGTGGAGGACGGGGTGTCGAGCTCGGTGAGCAGCAGGGTCCGCGAGCGGCCGAGGACGGCGGCGACGGCGTCCGTGGAGCCGGCGGTACGAGGCTCCCAGACCGTTCCGATCCCCCGCGCCGGGTAGGCGAGTTGGGGCGGGTCGGGGTGCACGGAACGGGTCAGGATCCGCGGCCAGGCGAACACCGACGGAATGAGCAGCAGCCCGGAGCCGGCCTGGTCACGGGTGAGCGCGCAGTGCCGGCGCACGAGCCGGAGCGTGCCGTCGTCCCAGCGGACCGTCTCGTGGAGCTCGCTCAGCACCCTGGCCGAACCATGCTCGGCGACCTGCCGCGCCCGATGGAAGACATCGGCTTCCAGGACCTTCTGGATGCGAGCCCAGTAGGGGGCGAGTGCGATGTCCCAGTACGCCTCGATCTCGTCGGCGACCTTCCGCAACGCCTCCTCGGGTGCCTCCCGCAGCACCCTCGAACGCGCACTCTCACCCGCCCACTCGCCCTCCCGGGCCAGCATGTCGAGGTCGTTGCGCACCTGCGCGGCCGGTGTGCGGCGGATGGCGTCGAGCTCGGCCTCCAGGGTGGGGAAGGGGCCGACGGGGGTGGGATTGAGGAAGTCGGCCAGGTACCCGTAGCGGGGAATGAGCGCGTCCAGCCACCCGCGGTCGAGCCCGGCCCGGGCGATCCGGGGTCTGACCTGCGCGATCCACCGGCGGTGCGGGGCGGGGTCGGGCTGTCGGGCGAGAATGCGGTAACTGGTGACGACCTCCCACATCGGGGAGACGGCGAACCGCGTCTGTGCGAGGTCGGCGGTGGAGAAACTCAGCCCGGATTCCATACGTACACGTCCCCGATCCCGAAGGCACAAAGCCCGGCCACATCACGCTGATCACCCTGACCACGCTGGTCGTCACCCTGACCACGCCGACCATGCTGACCGCGCCGACCGCGCCGACCACGCCGACCACGCCGATCATGCCGACCGTGCCGACCATGCATGACCAACATGCGCGCCGATCACGCTGATCCACGCTGATCCATGCTGATCATCCTGAATGGATTCGGCCACAGCTTAATGATTGGAGGCACTCGGGGCTCGGGGAACAGGCTCCACCCATGCCCTCCTCCTTCCGCGGTCTCCCGCCCGTCGTCTGGACGATCTTCGCCGGCACGATCATCAACCGCCTCGGCTACCTCGTCACCCCGTTCCTGGTCTTCTTCCTCGCCTCGCGCGGAGTGACCGGCGCCGACACCTCGTACGTCCTCGGCGCCCTGGGGGCGGGCAACCTCCTCGGTCCGGCCGTCGGCGGCATCCTCGCCGACCGCATCGGCCGTCGCCCCACCATGCTCATCGGCCTGATCGGCGCCGCGTCCGCCCAGGGCGCCCTGTTCCTCGCCCCCGGTGTGTGGACGATGGCCACGGCGGCCCTGCTGATCAGCGCGGCCGGCAGCACCGTGTCCCCGGCGGCGTTCGCGCTCCTCGCCGACGCCGTCGACAGCGACCGCCGCCAGCGCGCGTACGCCCTCTTCGGCTGGGGCGTGAACATCGGCACCGCCGTCGCCGGCATCCTCGGCGGCTACCTCGCCGCCGCGGGCTACTGGCTGCTGTTCGCCGTCGACGCCGGCTCGATGCTCCTCTTCGCCCTCGTCGTAGCGGTCCGCCTGCGGGAACCGAAGCGGACGCCCACCACCGCGGCGGCCACGGACGGCATCGGCTACGGCGTCGTCCTCCGCGACCGCCTCGCCCTCCTCCTGCTCCCCCTCTTCGGCGTCCAGCTCTTCGTCTACTCGCTCACCGAGGTCGCCCTGCCGCTCGCCGTCCACGACAGCGGCCTCTCGCCTGCGGTGTACGGAGCGATGGCGGCGGTCAACGCCGTCCTGGTCGTCGCCCTCCAGCCGTTCGCGACCGCCCGGCTCGCCCGCCTCCCGCAGCTCGCGGTGCAGAGCGCGGGCAGCGCCCTCATCGCCCTGGGCGTCGCCCTCACCGGCCTCGCCGACGGCATCGCCGGCTACACGCTCTCGGTCGTCGTCTGGTCCCTCGGCGAAGTCGTCGTCGCAGGCATCGCCGCCGGCGTCGTCGCCAACCTCGCCCCCGCCCATGCCCGTGGCCGCTACCAGGGCGCCTTCAGCTGGACCTGGGGCGTCGCTCGCTTCGCCGCCCTCACCCTCGGCGTCGCCACCTACACCACCCTCGGCCCCGCCGCCCTCTGGTGGACCGCCCTCCTCGCCGGCACCGCCACCGCCGCCGCCACCCTCGTCCTCACCACCCGGGTCACCCGCCGCACCACCCACACCCTCGCCGCGTGACCCCGCCCCGCCCTCCTACTTCCCCTCGGCCAACGTATGGGCCACGAGCGCGTTCGCGTGCCCGTGGCCCATCCCGTACTCCGCCTTCAACCACGCCACCAACTCCATGTGCCTCCCCAACGGCGACGCCCTGATCAGCTCCTTCCACTCCCCGACCGGCCTCCCGTACTTCTTCTCGATCGACGGAAAGTAGCTCGCAGGCCCCTTCACGACGTCCTCAGCCACGACGCTCTCCTCAGCAGTAGGCGATCAACCACCAACTCAGACCGCCCCGCCACCGAGAACTCATCGCTCCGCCGGACCCCATCCCTCAATCCCGCCGGATCTGCTCCGGATCCACATGCCTCCGCACCATCGGCACCGACGCCACCCCCGCCGCCACCATCACCCCCACCACACACGCCCCCAACACCGGCAACCCCTCCCAGTCCCAATGCACCGCCCCACCCCCCGTGATCAGGTAACTCGACTCCGCCAACCACCCGGCCACCCCCGCGGCCCCCAACCCCACCCCCAACGGCACCAACACCTGCACCACCTGCACCACCCTCAACGTCCCCGCCCTCGCCCCCAACAACACCAGCGCCGCCACCTCCCCCCGCCTCTCCATCCCCCTATCCACCACCGACACCACAAACGCCGCCACCCCGATAACCAGCCCCAACACCATCCCCACCACCAACAAACTCCGAATCACCCTCAACTGCGCCATCGAATCAATCACAATCCCCACCGGCTCAACCGCCGCCGTAGGCGCCACAGCCCCGATGCCATCAAGCACGGCACGAACGGTTTCGGGATCGGAGGCGCTGAGGAGGGTGAGCGTGCCGTTCTCATCCGCGAGGCCGGCGGGAACGAGTGACGGGGGAACGAGCAGGGCACCCGCCTTGAACGCGGACACACCCCACGTCCGCAGAGTGACCCGCTCGCCAGGCACGGTGATCAGGACTTTCCGGCCGTCCTTCAACGCGAAGGGATAGCGCTCCCCGGCCTTCGGGTCGTACTCGACCGGTGTCCCCTCGTCCCGCAGCTGCATGATGCGGCCGTCCACACAGCCACTGGTCTGCCGCGCGTACGCGGCGAGCTGCCGACACGTGCCGACCACCAGATTGGCGTGGGCCACCTCGCTCCCGTTGAGCGGATCCCACGAGCTGTACGAAACGGTTGCCGCCTGCACACCCGACACCCTGGCCAGCGCCTCCCGCTGCGCCGTCGACACGTCCTTCAAGTGGATGTCGTACTCCTGAAGGGGCCCGGTTCGCCGACTGACCTGGTCCAGCTCGATGAGCACCCCTTGCGTCAGCGATGCCCCGAACACCAGCAACATCAGCCCGGTCACCACCCGCAGAGAAGAACCCGGATCTACCTCGGTCCGTCGCATCGCCAAAGCCAACGGCAGCGACTTCGCCACCCCCGCCAGCCGCTGCGCCACCCACGCGGTCGTAGGCGCCAACCCGAAAACCAGCCCAGCCCCGGTCGCCAACACAGCCCCGGGCACCAACAGTGAGCTGGCCGATCCCCCTGAGGGATCTCTCCCCAAAACGCTGGCCACGCAGTAACCGGCGATGATCCCCAGCCCCGGTACCAGCAACAGCATCCCGAACTTCCTCGGAGCCTTCCGCTCTCCCGTCCGCCGCACACTGATCGGCGACAGAGCGGCCCGCCGAGCACTGAACTGCCCCACGACCCATGCGAGCAGGGGACAGCCGAGCAGGCAGATGACGATGGTCGATACGTCGGGGCGCCCGTCACCTGGATACCAATGCAACCCCGGTAGCCCGACCCGCGCCATGACCTCGTTAACTCCGAGGTACCCCATGACGCCAAGTACGGCACCGACAGTGGCGGCGACTACGTTCTCTGCAGCGTTGACCCGCAGGGTGTCCCTCACGCTAAGTCCGAGCAACCGAAGGGCGGCGAGACGACGCGATCGGGACTCCCCGGAGATCCGTGCGCAGACGGAGAGGAAGATGACGAGGGGAAGCAAGACGATGCAGCCGATGGTGAACCGCAGAATGTCTAGGGTGGATGGTTCGAGAAGCTCATGCTGAGTGTGCTGAGCCCCGAAGTGACCGAGCGGTGCTGCCTCGGCTAGTTCATCTGGCCTGGTACCGATATAGGCGTACAGGTCGTCTGGTCCGGCGAGTCCCGCTGGACCGATCGTTCCTGTCACACGGCCGGGCGTAAGACCTGCAGCACGCGGGTTGGATGCAAAAATCTCAGCCAGCTTCGGAGAAATGATTGCTTCGCCAGCGCGAGGAAGTTCGCGGATTCCAGGGGGGACAGGAATAGGACCAGAACCTGTACGGGCAATGAAGACTCGTCGCAGGGGCTGTGATCCATATGGGTCCAAAAATTCCTGGTAGACCGCTTTGTTGCTATCCCCTGGCTGCACTGTGCGACTTGTGACGCGAGCATCGTTAGCAGCGATGATCGTTGGGATGGTGAGCGCAGCAGCGAGACAAGCTACGCCCAGTGCGGAGCCTAGCGCCATCAAGAGAAAACGAGCCCACCCTCTGCGCCCATTGCCCCACAGCAGGCGCACTCCTAGGGTTAACGTTTTCATACAGTCACCCGCTGCGCCAATACGCCATCCGACATGATGTATTGGGTGTCGGCCTTCGCGGCTACATCGGCAGCGTGCGTCACGATGACCACGGCGGTTTTCTGTCTCCGTGCCAGTTGAAGGAACTCATCCAATACAGCCACAGCGTTGGCGCTGTCCAGAGCCCCTGTCGGTTCATCAGCAAAAACCACGTCGGGTCTGTGTACCAGCGCCCGGGCAACAGCCACTCGTTGGCTCTGCCCCCCTGACAACTTCGAGGTCCTACGGCGCAGCAAATCCCCCATACCCAGCCGCGTCAGTACTTGGGCAGCCATGGCGTGGGCGTGATCTTTGCTGATTCCAGCGAGCCGAAGAGGGAGCGCCGCATTTTCTTCGACGGTCAGCTCCGGCAGTAGTTCGCCGTACTGAAACACGAAACCTAGACGCGTCCGGCGCAAGGCGCTGAGATCCCCGTCGGGGAGGGATGAGAGTGGCTCCCCATCAAAGGTAACCGTACCGTTGGAAGGGGAGAGAACCCCAGCCAGGCAATACAGTAGCGAGGACTTTCCAGATCCGCTGCTGCCAGTGATGGCTGCAACCTCTCCACGCGCCAGCGTGAAATTGGCGCCGATCACGGCCTGCTGTGTGCCGTAGAAGAGATCCACGCCCTCGGCGCGGAGGATTACATCCATCATGTGCGCTCCCTGAGGATGGGGAGCCGCGCGTCGGCGGCTCCCAGAACCGTCGACTATGGCCGGACGATGAAACGCTGACCCGAGCAGCTATCGGGGCGCAAGGTGCCGCGGTCGAGGCATGCTTGCAGACGAACTTCCTTGGTCTTGAGGACTGCGCCGTCGACGAGAATCCTGTCGATCTTGACGCTCTTCCTTTGGACGCCCTTGATCTCGCCCCACGCGTAGCCCTCTACCCTCGTACGGAGGTAGACGTTGTGGCCGTCGTCAACGAGTGTGTCCCGAAGCTGCCCCTTAACGCGAAGGCCACTGGGCACGACTGTCGTGGGCTGCCACTGGTACGTGCCTTGGAAGGTCACGCCCGCCGTCCTCAGGACCAACTTCTCTGCGGAGCCCGCCACCGCCACCCCCATCCCCCCGAAGAACAACCCCGCAGCCACAACGGCTGTAGCCAACTTCCGCATGGAAAACCCCTGTTAAGTCGAGCGCCGACTGGTCATCACAGAAAGTATCGGCATGACTACATACGGGTGCTCGCAGTAACGTCCCTCCGTCTTATGACCGTCCGATCCGGTGAACGGGGGCTCATCGGGTGACGTCGAGGTCGGGGGTGCGGCGGGTACGGCGGTGGCGGATGGGGCCGGGGTGTGTGGGCCGGTCATCGCGGCCGCGTCCCCGCTCCGGTGCCCCGGGCCAGCCGCGTCTCCGCTCCGGGCTCCCGGGGCGGCCCGGTTCCCGTTCACGTACAACCCTCCGGGGCGCTCGGTGGTCAGCCAGCACATGACATCCAGGAACACTTCTCGCCGTGCGCGTCGGTTTGTGCTGGTGCCCGTGCTTGCCGTCTCCGGGGTGCTGGGCCTCGGGGCGGCGGGGAGCGCGTCGGCTGTGGGGGATCAGCTGTGGACGTATTCCGATCCGTATGAGGTGGTGCTGCCGGGGGCGTACGAGGACGGGACGGTGCCGGAGCGGACCGTGGTGTTGAAGGTCTCGCACGACAACCCGGAGAACGTGGTCGGGGCCGGCCGGATCACCGTGGACGCGACGGGGCTGGCGGCTTTCGCGAAGGTCACGTGGCCCGCCAACTGTGTGACGGAGACGGCCGATACGGCGGTCTGCGAGGTTCCGGAACTCACGGGTTCGGAACCGGTGACGGCCGCCACGCTGACGGTCGGGGCGCTGCCGGGCGTACCGGACGGGGCGGAGGGAGTGCTGCGGTACACGGCCACCGCGGGCGACCTGACGTCCTACCCGGGGGAGACCCGCGTGGTCCTCGGCAACGGTGCCGACCTGGGGCTGAGCCAGGCGCCCCGTCAGGACGGCGTCGAGCCGGGCAGCGGCATCACGGTGCCCGCCACCCTGGCCAACCGCGGCAACCGCACCGCGCCCGGGGCCCTGCTGCGGCTCTTCGCCTCGCGCGGTCTCGGCTTCGCCGAACGCCCCGCCAACTGCGAGTACCGGGACACGGAGACCGGCACCGAGGCGCTGTGCGTGCTCGACGAGCCCATCGCTCCCGGACAGTCGTCCATGCTCGCCAACCCGCTGAAGGTCGGGAAGAACGCCCTGTACGAGCGGTACGACTACTCGGTCGAGCCCTACTCCGCCGAGGCCCTGGAAGCGGCCCGCGGCGGCCACACGTACACGCCGGGCACGGGCGCCGAGCTGGAACTCGTACCCGCTCCTGGGCTGCGTACGGCGACGACCACGACCGCGGCCACGGCTACGACGGCCACGGCGGCAACGACGGCCGCGGCCACCGGGGGTCCCGTGCCCGATCTGGACCCGCAGGACAACCACCGTTCCGTGATCATCCACGCCGCCAACACCGCCGACCTCAAGCTGCGGGGCAGCCGGGTCGAGGGAGCGGTCGGCGCGACCGTACGGGCCGACGTGACCGTGAAGAACCGCGGGCCGGCCTGGATCGCCTCGCTCGGCGCCGGGGAGCCCGCGGTCACCGTCGACGTCCGGATCCCCGTGGGTACGACGGTCACCGCCAAGCCCGAATCCTGCTCCGCGCTCACCGAGACCGGCGAATGGTCGGAGGAGCAGCTGGGCGCGCCCCGCTACCGCTGCGCCACTCCCATCTACCTGGAAGAGCGCGCGACCCACACCTTCGGCTTCGACCTGCGGATCGACCGGCCCGGCAAGACCAAGGCGACGGCCGCCATCGACAACGACCAGTACGAGCCGCCGATCCGTTCGTTCGACCCCGACCTGACCAACAACACGGCCTCGATCGTGGTCAACGGCTGAGACGGCTGAGACGGTCGAGGCGGTCGAGGCGGCTGCGCGGCCCGATCAGCTCAGCGGCTGAGGCGGTCGAGGCGGTCGAGGCGGGTGGATCGGCTCGATCGGCGCGATCGGCTGTGGTGGTCGGAGCCTGGTGCTTCCAGGGCTTCGGTCGCAGGGCCCCCCTCCTCGTGGTGGGGCCCTGCGGTGTTTTCGGTGTCGTGCGTCGGGTCACCGAGCCGCAGGGGAGGGGTGGTCGTCGAGGGCGGCGGTGAGGAGGGCGCTGAGGTGGTCGGCCTCGGGGAGGAGGGTGGCTTCGATCAGGTCGTCGTCGTGGCCGGCGAGGGTGAGTTCCTGGATGCGGCGGAAGAGGAGGCGGTCGGCCGCGGCGATGAGGGCGGCGGCGGCGCGCGGTGCGATGGAAGGGGGCGAGGGGGCGGAGGGGGAGTCCGTGGTCGGCGTCGCCTGCGGGGTGGCGGCGTTCGACGGGGCGTCGGGGGCGGGGCCCGGCGGCGTGGGACCGGCCGCGGCCCTGAGCGCGTCCGCGAGTGCCTCCTCGCGCTGGTCGTGCAGTTCGCGCAGGCGGGCGTGTGGGAGGTGGCGGGCGTGCCGGAGGCGGCCGAGGCCCATGTCGCCATGCGCGCGGACGAAGTCGCCTCCGCACCCGGTGCGGACGGAGTCCCTTCCGCACCCGGCGCGGAGGGAGGCCACGCCCTGCCCTGGGCGCGATAGGCGCCGAAGGATCCCCTGCGGCGGCAGGGGTGCCCGGGTGTCGCCGAAGGGTCTTCTACGGCGACCGGGATGACCCGGGCGGCGCCGAAGGATCCCCTGCGGCGACCAAGGCGGCTTGACCCGCCCGGTCTTCCCTCAGGCGGGGTACCGGATCGAGCCCAGCGGCGGGCAGGGGGCGAGGGTGGTGCCGAGGCCGGGGCGTTCGACGAAGGCCCGGGCCTCGGCGGCGTGCCGGCGCCGGGTGTCCAGTTCGTCGGCGTGCCAGGCGTCGACGCGGGCGCGGGGGTAGTCCCAGGTGTCGTCGATGAGGCTGAGGCTGGTGTTGCCGGAGCTGCGCGAGAACTCGGCTTTGATGGCGGCCTGTTGGAGCGCGCTCTGGACGGCGGCGAGTTCGAGGCGGGTGACCAGGACACCGAGGGTGTTCGGTTCGCGGGTGGGCAGGGGGGCCTGCGGGAGCGGGGAGACGCCGGTGTCGAGGCGGCCGAGGTTGTCGACGGTCGCGTCCTGGGCCTCTCGCGCCATGGTGTGCATCTCCTGGTGCAGCCAGAAGAACTCGTCGAGGTCCGCCTGGGTGACGCGCATCCGCCGGTACAGGGCCTGGAAGCGGGGATCGTGGTGCAGCGACTGCAGGGGGGCGACGTGGAGCGCCACGCAGTCGTTGTAGCCGGCGGTCACGGCGGCGTCGAGGTGGAAGATCGCCTGGTCCGCCCGCCCGCGGATGACGGCCATGCCTGCGAGGCTCGAATGGGCCGCCGCGACGAGCCAGGTGCCCTCGGGGCCGAGCGCCGTGGCGCGGGCGGCGACGTCGTGGAGACCCGCGGTGACGTCGACGCGCCGCGGGGCGCCGAGGTGGTCACGCGCGAACGACGAGAGGACGTCCAGCTCCGCCACCATTTCGGCGGCGCTGTCCGTCAGATGCGCCACCAGCAGTTCGTGAACGCGGGCGATCAGCGAGTTGACGGTGTCGACCATGGATCTCCTCGGACCTCGGCGGTGAAGAGCGAACGGTGTGTCGAACTGTGGCAATACCGGTGGAGATGACGGGCGGACGGGACGAACAGTTCCTGCTCGCTCCTGATCGATCCGTGCGGACGGCGTGGCACTCGGCGCTTGCGCGCCACCATCACGGCGGCCCAACGCCGTCTATCGGAAGGCCGGTTGATACGGCTTCGGTGCCGGCGCGACCGGCACGGCCAACCGGCACCACCGACCAGCGCCGCCTTCCGCCTGTCGAGTTGAATCGATACGGACCGGCACTCTCGCGCCTTCTCACGTCTTCTCGCGTCTTCTCGTGCCTTCTCACGTCTTCTTCTGCAGGATCGTGTACCGCTCCTGCTTGAGGAGGTCCATGTAGTGGAGCGTGCCGTCCGGCTGCATCGTGATCAGGCGGTAGATCGACTCGTCGTCGACGCACGGGTCGCCGGGCGAGGCGCGGGTCACCCGGGACGCGTACGAGGCCCGGCCCTCGTCGGCGTCGGTGAGCGTCCACGCGGCTTCGCACCAGGTGCCGTTCTTCGGCGTCTCGGTGCGGACCTTGCTCTTCTCCTCGCTCGACGCCGACTGGACGATGGTGAGGGTGACGGTGGTGAGGTCCCCGTACGCGTCCCTGCCCTCGCCGACCCACGTCCCGAGGAACTTCGGCGGGATGATGTTCGGCCCCGGCTCCTCCGTGGACCCGTCGGGCCCGGGACTGTCGCCGCTCGCGTCGGAACCGTCGCCGCTCGGCTCCGGAGTCTTCGATTCGGGGCCCGTCGATTCCAGGCCCGTCGAACCGGTGTCCGTCGGATCCGGCGCGGCGGGCGTCGTCCTGTCGTCGTTCGGCGTGCTCCTCCCGGGGTTCGACGCGGCCGCCTCCCGGTAGCTCTCCCGTATCTGCTGGACCAGCAGATACGTGCCCCCCAGCACCAGTACGCCGACCAGCACGGCCGCCGGCACCCCGTACCTCCCCGCTCCGCGCGGGCGCCGCACGGTGGGCCGGCGATCCGGCACCGCAGGCATCGGAACCGGCGTCGGCGCATACGGCCCCACGGCCCCGACCGCCCCAGCCCCGACCGCCCCGGCCCCGACCGCCCCAGCCCCGGCCGCCCCCATGGGCCCTACGGCCCCGACGGGCCCCACGGTCGGCGGCCCGAATCCGGGTGGGACGGGCGGTTGGGCCGTGGGGGCACCAGGAACTGCGGGGACACCAGGACCCGCGAGCGCTTCAGGAGGCGCAGCCACCGCAGCCTCGACCGCTCCTGCGGCAACCACCTCCTCGCCCCTCACCCCCTCGGCAACCCCGCGGCCCCCAGCGGAAGCGCCTTCCCCAGCCGCTCCCGCCGGTTCGCCCGTGCCTTCGCCTTCGCCTTCGCCTTCGCCTTCCCCCGCGCCCTCGGTCTCCAGATCCAGCAGTTGTACGGCGCTGCGCCCGACCGCCGCCGCGAGTGCGGGCGGCAGCCAGTCCCCGCCGCCCAGCCGGGCGGAGGCGGCGCCGTGACCGTGATCGTGATCGTGGCCGTGGCCGTCGCCGTCGCCGTCCAGGAGGTTCCTCAGCTGTGCGGGGGTGGGGCGGGTGGACGGGTCCTTGGAGAGGCAGTCGCGGACGAGGGAGTGGAGGGGGCCGGTCAGGCCGGAGAGGTCGGGCTCCTCGTGGAGGACGCGGTAGAGGAGGACGGGGGCGCTGACGCCGGAGCCGAACGGCGGTGTGCCGGTCGTCGCGTACGCGAGGACCGCGCCGAGGGAGAAGACGTCGCTGGCGGGGCCGGCGGGCAGCCCGTTCGCCTGCTCCGGCGACATGAAGCCGGGGGAGCCGAACACCTGGCCGGACTGGGTGAGCACGGTGGTGGCGTCCAGGGCGCGGGTGATGCCGAAGTCGATCAGGCGCGGCCCGTCGAGGGTCAGCAGCACGTTGGACGGCTTGACGTCACGGTGCACGAGACCGAGGCCGTGCACATGGGCGAGCGCCTCGGCGAGGCCGACGCCGAGGATGCGTACGGCCTGCTCGGGCAGCGGCCCGAACTCCTGCACGGCGGTGGTGAGCGAAGGCCCGGCGACGTAGCCGGTGGCCACCCAGGGGCGCCCGCCCTCGGTGTCCGCGTCCAGGACGGGCGCGGTCCAGGTGCCGCCGACCCGCCGCGCGGCCGCCACCTCCTGCCGGAAACGGGCCCGGAACTCGGAGTCCTCGGCCAGGTCGTGACGCACCACCTTCACGGCCACGGTCCGCCCACCGGAGGTCCGGCCGAGGTACACCCGGCCCATCCCCCCGGCCCCGAGCTTCCGCAGCAACCGGTACTCGCCCACCTGCCGCGGATCCTCCGCTGCCAGCGGTTGCATCCCCCACGCTCCCCTCGCGCCCGGCGCGGTGGTCCCCACCCCCCGCCCGCGACAGACGCTATCGCTCCGCACCCCTCCACGGGACAGGATCACGATCACCGGGACGTCGGGGCTCGCACGCGCACGCGAAGCCGCGGAGCGTCGTCGAGGCCTGCCGGGCCTCCCCGGCGTCCGGCTGACGGCCGACGGCGCACGGGAGGTCCGGGTCCATGGCGGACCCGGACCTCGTGGACGGTTCGGGGCGGTTCAGGTCGCCTGAACCGGAACCGACCAGCTGATGGCGCCCAGCGACGACAGCCGGATGCCCGACAGTTCCTCCACGACCTCCTCCCCGGACACCTGGCCCCGGGTCTTCACCAGGTGCGCGAGGACCGACAGCAGATGATCGGGCTCCAGGAACCGGGCCACCAGCCCCTGCGCGGCCAGCGCCTCCTGCACTCCTGGCCGCCGTCCCCGGACCACGACCAGGGTGCGCTCCTCGCGCACGTCCGCGACCATGCCGGCGGTCAGGTCCGCCACCGGCACCCGGACGGTCACCGCCGCACCGGACTCCGGGGCGCTCCACTCCGAGCTGTAGAACGACCCGTCGACCGTTGCCTCGGTGATCTCCAGACCCAGGCACACGGCGAGTTCGCCGAGCCGCGCCAGGTACGCGGCGGCACCGTTGGCCTTCTCCAGGTCCTCCGACACGTCGTCGAAGATCTGGCCCTCGCCGTCGGGGATCACCACGTCGGCCCACTCGCGGGCGATCCGCTCGCGATGTGCCTGCTCCTGGGCCAGCCGACTGTCGATGATCCGCCGGGCGTCGGCGCGTTCGGCGTCGGTCAGGACCTCGCTCAGCGGGTCCCTGTCCACCAGGAGCGACGGCGGATCGGGCCGCTTGTCCTCGGGCAGGCCCGCCAGCTTCGCCAGCCGCTCGCGATGCAGGCCGGTGATCCGCATTTTGGACACCTTGGCCAGCCACGCCGGCAGCCCGGACTCCACCTGCTGGGCGATCAGCTGCATCCGTGCGGAGTGGTCGACCCCGTCCTCGGTGAAGCTGATGTCCGCGGCGGCCCGGATGTAGCCGGCCATCTGTTCGCAGAGCTGCTCGACGTCGGAGTAGTACAGCGACAGGGACGGCGGCTTGAACTGCCCCTTGTCCGGCTCCTCCTCCGACTTGATCGCCCCCGAGAACCGCTGCTGCATCTCGGTGAACGGCACACCGTGCAGCCACTCGTACGCGACCACCGCCCGCAGCAGGGCGTTGACCTCGTCGGTGGCGGCGGCGTCCTCGTCGCTGGCCAGCAGGTCCCGGAGCTCCCGCGAGACCACCGGCCGCCCGGCCTCGCGCAGCAGCCGCTCCGGCAGGGGGGCTCCCTCCGAGGCGACCCAGGCCGCGCAGTCCCGGCGCATCTGCTCGTGCTCGGCGCAATGCGTCAGGGCCATGGTGAGGACCGCCCCCTTCAGGGACGGCAGGTGGCGGTTGCTGCCCTCGCCGGGGAGCGCCACCCAGGCCGTGACCTGCTTGATGGAGCGGGCCCGGGAGGCGTGCCACAGCAGCTCTATCGTTCCGGCCCCGCTGCGGACGAGCCCGGCCAGGCGTTCCAGGTCGGGTGCGTCGTCCAGTTCCAGGCCGGACCGCCCGAGAGCCTGGCCCAGCTCGGTGAGCTTCAGGCTCTTCGCCGCGCCGGGGCGGGTGCTCTGGCTCACCTCGTGGATCAGCTTGCGGCGCTGCAGCTCCCTCAGGATGTCCTTGGGCTCCGGCAGCTTGGGGCGGTCCGGCTCGTAGCTGATCAGCAGGCTGTCGATGATCACCCGTACCCGTGCCAGCCACTTGGTCTCGACCAGCATCCGGTTGTCCTGGCAGAGCACCTGGAGCACCAGGCCGCTGATCGCCTCCAGGTCGCGGTACTGCGACCGGACGGCCAGGGAGCGGCGCTTGCTCCGCACGAACTTCTTGGAGACCCCCTCGACCGTTGCCAGCTCCTTGATCTCGGCGGTCGTCAGCCCGTCGACGTTCTGCAGTTCGAGGTCGGAGGGCACCAGGAGGTAGAACTGGCCGCGCTCGGCTTCGGTCTGGCCCCGGCGGCCGGCCCGGCCGCCCTTGTTGTCCAGGTCCGCCGGCAGCAGCAGCTGCCTGGCGCGCTGCGAACCGGCTCCCGACAGGCCCGAGATGCTGGTCGCGACGACGGTGTCGGCGGGGAGGTTGAGGCCGACCGCGAGGGTGTCGGTGGCGACCAGCACGCGAAGCAGGCCGTCCTCGGCACGGAACTCCTCCTCCAGCAGCCGCCGCATCGGGGGCGCCAGTGCGGCGGAGTGCGCGGCCACGCCGGTGCGCAGGCCGCGGATCACCAACTCGTAGCCGGGGATGTCCGAGGTCAGGAGCCGGCCGTACAGGTCTGCCTCCCGGTCGCGGTGGGCGGACTCCGCGCTCTTGTACCGGCCGTTCACCCAGGGCGAGCCGTCCTTGGGGCGCCGGAAGGCCGCGTCGAGGACCTGCCGGATGCCGCCCGCGAGTTGGTCGGCGGCGGTCCGGGTCGGGACGAAGCAGATGATCCGGCGCTTGTCGTTCTCCTGGAGGATGCTGAGAACGAGCGTGGCGGCGAGCTCGGCCGTGGACAGCTTGCGCTGGAGGCCGTTCAGGCCCTTGGACAGCGCCTGGGAGTACCGGCTGCGCAGGGCGGGCAGCCGGTGCTGCTCCCGTACCGCCTCCGGCGGCGTCCGACTACCCGGCATGTTCATGCTCAACAGGTGGGCGTCGCGCTGGACCAGCCAGCTCCCCTGGTCCACGACGTAGGTGTCGAGGGGGACGGGTCGCTCGTTGCTGCTCGGCGTGAACGTCGTGCGCTGGTCGCCCAGCCACCGCTCCAACGTCTCGCCCGCCTCGGGACTGAGGGCGGCCGACAGGCCGAGCAGGGCCGGCCGGTCACCGGGCCGGAGCTTGATCAGGGTGAGCAGGGCCTCCAGCTTGGCCGCGCGGTCGCTGGTCTCGGACAGCATCTGGAGCTCGTCGACGACCACCAGGCGCGTGCGGTCCAGCGGGCGCATCCCGTTGACCAGGTAGACGCCGAGCTTCTCGTAGATGGCCACGGCGACCTTGTAGTGGCCGTTGCCCACCGGCCGGTCGCTCTCGGGGTAGTCGCGGGACACCCCGTACACCTGCCCCTGGAGTCGCTCCAGCGCCTCGTGCCCGCCGAGCCAGCCCTGCCACTCGGCCTCCTCCTGCGCCACCAGCGCCTTGATCGGCAGCAGCATCATGGCCGACTCGTCGTTGTTGAGGGCCATCGTCATGCCGACGCGGGCGATGGTGGTCTTGCCGCTGTTGGTCACCGCGTACACCAGGGCCACGCCGCGGTCGTCGATGATCTTCCGGCAGACCTGGACGAGGTCCTGCTGGAACCGGTTGAGCCCCTCCCACGGGCCGAGCCGCTGCTCCCACAGCGCGAGGATCGCCTCCCGGCGGTCGGGGCGGGGGGACTTGGGCAGCAGCTCGCCGTAACCGCCGACGGGTGGCAGGCGGTCGTCGCGTGCGTACACCCGTCCGGCGTCGTCCGGCCCGCCGCTCTCCGGTGCGGCACCGGTGTCGGGACCGGTCGTGGTCTGCGGCGGGATGACGGTGATGGTGGGCACCGGTTCGGGGAAGGCCGTCGACCCGTCCTCCGGCCGGGCGGCGCCGAGGGGAGCGGCGCTCAGGCCGTGCTCGGCGACCAGGCGCGTGATGTCCTTGTTGTACTGGACACGGCTGCCGGCGGCGCCGAGATGCCGCACGATCTTTCGCCAGCCCCAGCGGACCGCACCTTCCTCGATCCGCTTGCGCACGTGGTACCAGAAGTCCTCCGCGCCCATGGCGCCGATGGGGAACTCGGTCGACGGGTATCCGATCTCGGTGAGGATCCGTCGCCATTCCTCGTGGCTGAACGCCGAGGAGAGGAGCACGCGGAGCGCCTTCCAGTCCTCGGGCGGTATGTCCCAGGCGCCCGCCTCGTAGTCCTCGTCGTTGACATCTGGTTCAGGCAGGGGGGAAAGCGTCACTGCGTCTCCTTCGCCTCAGGAGGTACGGGTCAGGACGATGAGATCGGTGCTGATGGGGCGGCACACCCCGGCGCGGTTCACCACGTCCTGGGCTGCCACGCGAGCGGCGGCGACAAGTTGCTTCTCGGTCAACGGACGGGACAGTGTCGCGAGTTCCTCGTAGAAGGCGGCGGCGAAGAGCGTCGAGCAGTCCGCGTCGAGCTTGCCCCGGTGGGCGATCACGACGTCGGCCAGCTCCGTGAACCGCCCCGCGATCGCGTCGCTGTCGCACGAGCGCAGGACCAGCGCCCGCAGGTGGTGGCCGTAGTGCTCGGCCGCCAGCCGGAGCGTGTCGGCGAGTTCGGCGGCGGGCAGGGTGTGCGGCTCGCCGTCCTGGTCCTCCAGCAGCAGTCCCTCCTCGGTGCCGTGGCAGGCCAGGTGCAGGATGTCGGGCAGCTCGCGCCGGATCCGGACCAGGTCCGCGACGGTGGCCGCGGGGCTGGGGACGACCTGCAGGCGGTCGCGGGCCGCCTGCAGGATCTCGCGCAGTTCGGCTCCGGCCCGTACGGCGCCCCGGCGCGCCGGTTCCGCACCGAGCACCATGACCTTGGGCACCCCGGTGGCGGTCGGGGAGACGGCGGCCGGCGCGGTGACGGGAGCCTCCGGAAGCGGGGCAGGGGCCGCCGCGAACACCGGGTTGTACGGGCGTCTCTCCCGGGCCTCGGCCAGGATCCGGCGGCGGCCGTCGGCCATGACGCCCGTCGCGAGGTTCGCCGACACCGTCTCCCAGTACTCCCGGGGCGACTTCGGCGCGTACGGCAACGCGTCGGACGGGTAGCCGGCGGCCAGCAGCAGCGTCTCGGCCTGCCCGGGAGTGTTGTAGACGGTGGCCAGTTCGCCGATCTCCGCCCGGAGCAGCGGCTCCGGGCGGGAGCCGGCGAGGCCGCCGCTCACAGGGTCGCTTCCAGGCGCAGCGGGTGGGGCAGGGTGCGGGTGTAGCGGCGCAGCAGGGGGATCTTGACGCCCGCGGTGACCGTGCACGCCAGGTCCGTCACGGAGCCGACGGCGGTACGGACCACCAGGCGCATGACGTGACAGCCGGTCAGCTCGGTGGCGGCGGTCCGCCGGAACTCCCAGCCGGGCGTGGGCCCGTGCAGCCCCAGGGCCTGGGCGAAGGGCTGATGGGTGGTGAACTCCTTCTGCCGTGTGACCTCGCCGAGGGAGGCGTCGGCACCGAGGAAGGAGAGCTGTGGGCCGAGCCTGCGGGTCTGGGTGACCTGGACGGCGTCCGTCAGGCGCATCGGGTCCATGGAGTGGGCCAGTGGTGGCGGGGTCTCCGGCTTGGCGGAGAGGTCCAGGGCCAGGTGGGCGAATTCGAGCCGGGGCCGCTGGGGGGTGGGGGCGAAGGTGAGGGAGAGGTGGACCAGGTAGTAGTCGTAGGCGCCGGCCTGGTCGGTGAGGTACTCGGCCAGGCCCGGGTCGCCGGCCGACCGGTCGTATGTGATGCGCTGGGCGAGAGGACCGCCGAGCCGGACCCGCCCGCGCAGCGGTGGGGGAGCGTCGGGGTCCTGGTCGGTTCCGGGCCCGTCGCCCCGTAAGGCCTCGTCAGGCAGCAGGACCAGGTCCTGCTCGGGGAGTCGGGGGTCGTCGAATTCGATCATCCGTCACCTCTCGGACGTGCGAGCCCTCGAGGAACGGCCGGATGTCGTCCATGTGCGTCCCCCGTGGCAGCCTGTGCAACGGAAGGCTAGCGACTCGTGACCCTTCGGAACCAGCCGCAGAACGAACTTCCGACCCACAGATGACCACCCCGCCTGCAGCTGCTGACAGGTCCTTGTCATGTCGGCCCGCCCCGGCGGTCGGCCCAGGACCGAGACCGCCAGGCGCACGTTCCTCTGCCTGCCTCCGGGCCGTACCGCTGCGTGGCTTGGTCCAGTACCTCTCGCGCGGGGCGGTGTCGACCGTCTCCTTCTTGGTGCTGGTCCCGAGAGCCTGAGCCACGTCGGCCGGCAGCTCGGCATCGAGGTCGATCACGGTTCGACTCATTCAGGCACCTCCTGTGACATCAAGTCGTACGCCAAGCACATCCGGAAGGGTGCCTACGCGGGCATGACGCCGTGGACGCGGGACAGCGTGAAGACGCGGTCGGCGTCACGCAGATGGCACCAGGCTTCGAGGTAGGGCGGGTCGAGTTCGAGACGGCTGAGGGTGCGCACCGTGCGGCTTCCCGACGCGGCCACGTATTCGACGGTGACGGCCGTACCGGTGTCGATGGCGTGGCAGAGCTGGCGGACGTCCGTGTACGTCAGCTGCTTCGCGTACCCGGCGACGATCTCCTCGGTATCCGTACCGAAGGGGGCCCCGGTGCCGAAGGGATCGGGCTCCGGGGCGGTCGGCGGGGCGGTCAGCAGCCGGGCCGCCACGGCGTACGGGTCGGCGGCGGCCGACGCCTCCGCCGCTCGGTACGCCGAGCGTCCGGTTCCGGCCCTGGGGGCGGCTTTCCGCGGGGCCGGAACGGCAGCGGCCCGTCGAGGGGGCGCCTTCTCGATGCGTACGGTCCCGTCCGGGGCCTCGGCGACGGGGGCGTAGCCCTGGTCCCTGAGCGCTGCCAGGGTCTTGTCGGGCGGGCTGCCGCTGACGAGCACCGTCGGGGCGAGCTGCCGTAGCCCGAGCGCGGAGAGTCCCCGGTGGGCGGCGAGCTCGGCCAGGAGCGCCGGTTCGTCGGCGTGGACGACGCAGGCGGCGGAGGCGACGCGCACGTGGCCGTGGCGGCGTGCGGCATCGGCGATGAGATAGGACAGAGGCTGTGGCAGGGCCCCGTCGGCGAGGGCGGTCAGCTCGACCGAGATCTCGTCCGGAGCGTGGCCGGCGTCCAGTGCGCGGCGGATGCTGTCGGCGCTGAACCGCCATACCGAGGCCGTGCCGCTGATCTCCCGGTCCGCGGTCGCGTCCAGGAACTCCGCGAGGCGCGCCGAGGGCGTGCCGGTGACGACGGCCGTGAGGTCACCACCGAGCCGGGCCGTGTCGGTGGCCTCGGGCAGCAGGAGCCGGCACGCGGCGGTCAGTTCCTCGGTGTCACCGGCCGGCAGAGCCGCACCGAGCCGGGAGAGGGCGCCCCGGGCGATGACGCCCATCAGCTCGGCCTCGCGGACCGCCGTGGCGAAGGGCGTCTCGTCGTGGAACGACGGATGAGCGAGCGGACGGTGCCATGCCACGAGCGGCCCCAGATCCGTGGCGGTCTTCACGCCCTGACCTTCGGCAAGCGCTGCCGCCGCTGCGAGCAGCCCGCGCCGAGCCTGCAGACAGCCGTCGCAGGGAGGAACCCCGGCCACGGCGGGGAGCGCCTTGTCGTCCTCGTCGCGGGCCTGCGAGGGAGTGAGCCGCAGGTTCCACCACGCACGCAGCAGCTCGGCGAACCGCGCTGCGGGTTCCTGCGCCGCCCAGGTGTCGTACGCCGCGGTGGGTGCGAAGCGGTTGCCGTCGGCGGCCAGCACCCCGGCCGAGTACGCGATCTCCAGGGTGATGCGCACCACCGCGTCGCCGGCCTGTGCCGCCTTGCCGATCCGAGCCAGTTCACGTGCGCCGATCCCGCCGGACTTCAGCCGGGCCGGGGGAGCCGCCGAGCAGGCCGACAGGACCGAGGCGGCGTGGGCCGCGAACGCCGTGGCGGCCGCCGCTGCCTCCCGGTCCACCTCCACCGCGGGGACGGACACCAGCTCCGGGGCGGGCGGTACGGGTGCGAACGGCGCGTGCCAGTCGGGCCCGCGCAGCGCGAGCGCCACTTCGACGGGCATGCGGGCCGGCCCGTATCCGTGGCGGTTCCGGACCAGGAAGCCGCGGTCCAGGGCCCATCGTTCGTCCGGCCGGGAAGCACCCTCGGGAGCTCCGAACATGATGAACTCCGTTTCTCGCGGTGTGGACTTCGCTCGGCGCTCAAGCAGCTGCCGGGCGGCCGGAGGGGCCTTCGCGATCACGGAGGCGACGCGTCGCGGATCGCCATGGTGTTCCAGGACGGCGGCCGTGCGCTGTTGCCTGGTGCCGGGCGGCTTGATGCCCAGTGCCGCGAGCATGCCGCGCAGCTCCTCGGACGTCACGCCTTCCAGAAGCTCCTCCAGCGGAGCGTCCAGCCCCAGGGGCGTCTCCCACGCCTGCCGCAACGGCGCGGCCATGTGGAGCCTTCCGTCGCTGTCCGGCCAGACCAGGGCACGATCGGCCAGAGTCTCCAGCACGCCGTCCAGTTCCCGAGCGGCAGTGGCTGTCGTCACCCCCAGCGCCCTCGCCAGGGCGTCGCGCGACAGGGGAGTTCCCCACGCGGCCAGGGCCTCGGCCACCTGGAGGCACGGCAGGGGAAGCTGCGGCAAGGCGAGCGCCACCGAGCCGGGCCGCAGAAGCCGTTCCGCCAGTTCCTCCAGGGAGCGCGGCTCCGGTGGCGCCGCGGCGTCCTTCCGCATCCCGAGTACGCGCGCCAGCTGTGGGGCGTCGAGACCGCCCAGCCGGGCTGTCAGCGTGGATCGGGACGTCATGGGGACACCTCGCGAGGCCGGGGACGGGGCTGGAGACCGGAGCGGCCCCGAGCGGAGCCAGGATCGCGCATGCGACGGGTCCGCCGTCGCCACTCGGAAGAGGTTCACCCACGGAGGAGAGCTCCTGACGGGCCGGAGTGCGGGCGGTCCCTGGCGCACCGTGTGAGATGCCGTGAACGTCGGAGACACAAAGAGACCGGAAGTGAGACCAGGGCACGCAGAAGACCCCGGCCGGTTTCCCGGTCGGGGTCTTCAAGTGCCCGGTGAGGCACTGGCGGAGGATACGAGATTCGAACTCGTGAGGGGTTGCCCCCAACACGCTTTCCAAGCGTGCGCCCTAGGCCTCTAGGCGAATCCTCCGCCGCAAACAATACAAGACGTTGAGGGGTGCTCGCGAACGTGATCGCCGAGAGGGGCTCCGGGGCCGGATCGGGGACGGGGTCGGGGTGGGGTCCGGGGCCGATTCCGGGTGGGGCCGGGCGCGGAGTGCGAGGCGGAGTACGAGTGGAACCGGTCGGAGGGGAGGGAGGTGGGTGCGGGAGGGAGCCGGGTGGGGGCCGGGGGAGTGCGGGGCCGATCCGAGGTGGGGGTCGGGGGTTGAGGGAGGGGCGGATCCCGGCGGGAGCCGGGTGGGATCCGGGGGCGGGGGCGGGTCGGGGGCGGGTCGGGGAGTGGGGGCACGGGGTGGGCTGGGGATCGGGTACGCTGGGCGGAGCCCCTCACGCGGTGCTATCTGACTGAACTCCCCCAGGGCCGGAAGGCAGCAAGGGTAGGTCGGCTCTGGCAGGTGCGTGGGGGGCGCTTGCGTTCCCGGAGGCGGGGGCGGCCCGCGGTGGGTGGCGGCGCGGATCACTGCCGGTGGCAGGGGTGGTGGCGGCGCGGATCACTGCCGGTGGGCAGGGGTGGTGGCGGTTTTTCCCGGGTTGTCGGTGGGCGCCTATAACCTCGTACATGTGTCGTCTCTCGCGCTGTACCGCCGCTATCGCCCGGAGTCCTTCGCCGAGGTCATCGGGCAGGAGCATGTCACTGACCCGCTGCAGCAGGCGCTGCGGAACAACCGGGTCAATCACGCGTACCTGTTCAGTGGGCCGCGTGGCTGTGGAAAGACGACGAGTGCGCGGATCCTGGCGCGGTGTCTGAACTGCGAGCAGGGGCCGACGCCGACGCCGTGCGGGGAGTGTCAGTCGTGCCGGGACCTGGCGAGGAACGGGCCGGGGTCGATCGACGTCATCGAGATCGACGCGGCGTCGCACGGTGGTGTGGACGACGCGCGTGACCTGCGGGAGAAGGCGTTCTTCGGGCCGGCGTCGAGCCGGTACAAGATCTACATCATCGACGAGGCCCACATGGTCACGTCGGCGGGCTTCAACGCGCTCCTGAAGGTGGTGGAGGAGCCGCCGGAGCACCTCAAGTTCATCTTCGCCACGACGGAGCCCGAGAAGGTCATCGGGACGATCCGGTCGCGGACGCACCACTACCCGTTCCGGCTGGTGCCGCCGGGCACGCTGCGGGAGTACCTGGGCGAGGTGTGCGGGCGGGAGGGCATTCCGGTCGCGGACGGGGTGCTGCCGCTCGTCGTGCGGGCCGGCGCCGGGTCGGTGCGTGACTCGATGTCGGTGATGGACCAGCTGCTGGCGGGTGCCACCGACGACGGTGTGACGTACGCCATGGCGACCTCGCTGCTCGGATACACGGACGGCTCGCTGCTCGACTCGGTGGTCGACTCGTTCGCGTCCGGGGACGGGGCCGCGGCCTTCGAGGTGGTCGACCGGGTCGTCGAGGGGGGCAACGACCCGCGCAGGTTCGTCGCCGACCTCCTGGAGCGGCTGCGGGACCTGGTGATCCTGGCGGCCGTGCCGGACGCCGCGGAGAAGGGGCTCATCGACGCCCCCGTCGACGTGATCGAGCGGATGCAGGCCCAGGCGTCGGTGTTCGGCGCGGCGGAGCTCAGCCGGGCGGCCGACCTGGTCAACACGGGGCTGACGGAGATGCGGGGTGCCACCTCGCCCCGGCTCCAGCTGGAACTGATCTGCGCGCGCGTGCTGCTGCCCGCCGCCTTCGACGACGAGCGCTCGCTCCAGGCGAGGCTCGACCGGCTGGAGCGGGGGGCCGCCGCCGCGCCCGCGCCGGTCTTCACGCCCGGACCGCCGGCGCCCGCCCTGGGGTACGTGCCCGGCCCGGACGCCCACACGCCGATGGCGCCGCCCCCGCCGGCCCCCGTGCACACCGCACCCGCCCCGGCGGCACCCGCGCATGCGGCGCCCGTACAGGCCGCGCCCGCCCCGGAGTTCCAGCAGGCCCCGCCGCCCGCTCCCGTCCAGGCGCAGCCCGCCGCGTCCCGTCCCGGGGCGTGGCCGGGGGCCGCGGCGCCCGGCAGTGGTGCGCCGGGTGCCTGGCCCGGTGCGTCGGCTGCGGCCGCGCCGGCGGCGCACGCGGCGGCTCCGGCCGCGCCCGCGCCCGCCCAGGCGCAGCCGGCTCCGGCGGCCGGGGGAGGCGGCGGGGACACGGCGCAGGTGCGGAACCTGTGGCCGCAGATCCTGGACGCCGTGAAGAACCGGCGCCGGTTCACGTGGATCCTGCTCAGCCAGAACGCGCAGGTCGCGGGCTTCGACGGCACGACGCTCCAGCTCGGCTTCCTCAACGCCGGGGCGCGCGACAACTTCGCGAGCAGCGGCAGCGAGGAGGTCCTGAAGCAGGCCCTCGCCGAGCAGTTCAACGTGAACTGGAAGGTCGAGGCGATCATCGACCCCTCGGGCGGGGCGTCGCCGCCGCCCGCCGCGACCGGCTTCGGCGGCTCCGGCGGGACCGGGGGCTTCGGCGGCGGCCGTCCCGCCGCGCCCGCCCAGAGCTTCCAGCCGCCCGCGCCGGCCTTCCAGCAGGTGCCGCCGGCCGCTCCCGTACAGGCGCGGTCGGCCCCCTCGGCGGCGTTCCCGCAGGCGGCGGCTCCGGCTTCGGCGCCCGCGTACAGCCCGCCGGTGCCGCAGCCGGTGGCGCCCGAGGACGACGTGCCGGAGGAGGACGACCCCGACCTCGTCGACTCCGCGCTGTCGGGGCACGACCTGATCGTGCGCGAGCTCGGAGCCACCGTTGTGGAGGAATACACGAACGAGTAGGGACGTCTCGCTCGGTGGCCCGCACAAGGGGCATCCCGGCCGGCGGGCTACTCTGGCTGGCGTGAAGGTCCTCGTCATCGGCGGCGGCGCCCGCGAACACGCCCTGTGCCGCTCTCTCTCCCTCGATCCCGACGTCACCGCTCTGCACTGCGCGCCCGGCAACGCCGGAATCGCGGAGGTCGCCGAGCTGCACGCCGTCGACCAGCTGGACGGCGACGCCGTCGCGCGCCTCGCCACCGAGCTCGGCGCCGAACTGGTCGTCGTCGGCCCGGAGGCCCCGCTCGTCGCGGGTGTCGCCGACGCCGTCCGCGCGGCCGGCATCCCCGTCTTCGGTCCGTCCCAGGAGGCGGCGCTCCTCGAAGGCTCCAAGGCCTTCGCCAAGGACGTCATGGCCGGCGCGGGCGTGCCCACCGCCCGCAGCTACGTCTGCACGACCCCCGAGGAGATCGACGAGGCGCTCGACGCGTTCGGCGCTCCGTACGTGGTCAAGGACGACGGTCTCGCCGCCGGCAAGGGCGTCGTCGTGACCGGCGACGTCGAGCAGGCACGGGCGCACGCGCTCGCCTGCGACCGGGTCGTCATCGAGGAGTACCTCGACGGCCCCGAGGTCTCCCTCTTCGCGATCACCGACGGCACCACCGTCCTCCCGCTCCAGCCCGCGCAGGACTTCAAGCGCGCGCTCGACGGCGACGAGGGCCCGAACACCGGTGGCATGGGCGCCTACTCGCCGCTGCCGTGGGCCGACCCGAAGCTGGTCGAGGAGGTCCTCGCCACCGTCCTGCAGCCGACGGTCGACGAGCTGCGCCGCCGCGGCACGCCGTTCTCCGGCCTGCTGTACGCGGGTCTGGCGATCACCGGCCGCGGGGTACGGGTCATCGAGTTCAACGCGCGCTTCGGCGACCCCGAGACGCAGGTGGTCCTGGCGCGTCTGAAGACCCCGCTCGCCGGTGTCCTGCTGAACTCCGCCAACGGCACCCTGGCCGACCAGGCCCCGCTGAACTGGTCCGACGACGCCGCGGTCACCGTGGTCGTCGCCTCCCACAACTACCCGGACACCCCGCGTACGGGCGACCCGATCGAGGGTCTCGACGAGGTCGTGGCCCAGGACGCCCCGCACGCGTACGTGCTGCACGCGGGGACGAAGGCGGTCGGCGGGAAGGTCGTCAGCGCGGGCGGCCGGGTCCTCTCGGTCACCGCGACCGGAACGGATCTGGCGCAGGCCCGAGAGCGGGCGTACGCGGCAGTCGGCCGCATCCACCTTGACGGCTCGCAGCACCGCACGGACATCGCGCGGAAGGCCGCCGAGGGCTGATCCGGCCCGGTCCCGTGCGCTTTCTCTTGTGGCCGTGTGGTGGAGAACCTGTGAACCACACGGCCGCTTGAGCGCCATCACCTTTACCCAAAGCCATTCCATCGAGTGACGGCTCGGCCATACGGATGACGCTCGCCACAGCCCCAACTAGGGTGCGGCGAAGGCGTTCCGGCACTTGGCCCACCGGCATTGCGATGTCAGTGGCGGGTGCCACAGTGGGGGAGTGAGCAACACCGCCACAGGCAGTCCCGACGAGGGCAGGAGGGGGTGATGTCCGGCGTGTCCGGTACCGGTTCCGTTGTCGGCGAGGAGTGGGGTGCGCGCGCCGCGCACTCCCGGGCCCTCGCCGTCCTCCGTGTCCGAGGCAGGGCACTGGGTCTCGCGGTGCTCCCCGCCGCGGTGGCCGTCGTGCTGTACGCGGGCGGGGTCACCGGCCACTTCACCGGCCCGGCCTGGGACACGGCCCGCTGGGTCGTGACCGTCCTCGCGGTCCTCGTCCTCCTCGCAGCCACGGCCGTCGCCCTCGTCGTCGCCCGGGCCCGCCCGGCCGCGACGCCGACGGTGGAGCTCGCCGAGACCGCCGCCCCCGATCTGTACCGGCTCGTCCGGGACCTGGCCGACCGGCTGGACGTCCCGGCCCCGGCCGGGATAGCCCTGACGCCGGACTGCGACAGCTGGCTGGAGGACCGCACCCACCGGGCCCACCGCGCGCTGCGCACGGCGCCCGACGGCGACGGAGCGCCCGTGCTCGTCATAGGTTCGCCGTTCCTGTGGTGGATGCGCGTCGCCGAGCTGCGCGCCGTGCTCGCCCCCGTCGTCGCCGGTACGGGCCCGGCCGCGCACCCCGACATAGCCGCCGCGCGCCGCTTCGTGCGGGGCCTGGACGCCGCCGTCGCCGTACCCGACGACCCCGGCCTCGACCCGCTGCGCAGGCTCGGCGCCCACGGTGTCGGCCGGATGGCCCGCGTCCTGCTGCGCGCCTGCCGCGGGCACGCCGCGGAGATGGAGCGCGGGGTGGCCGCCGCCGGCTCGGAGCGCGCCCAGGCCGTCGACTACGGCGTGCGGATCGTCGCCCAGGAGCAGGTCGGCCTGGCGTACGCGGGCTGGGACCGCCTCCTGACCCGGGTCGCGCTGCCCGCGTGGCGCATGGGCCGCTGGCCCGCCAAGCTCGACGCCGGCGTGGTCTCCGCCCTCACCGAGCTCTCCCGCCGCGACCGGCTCGCGGAGGGCTTCTCCTCCCGGCTGGGCGAGCGCCCGGCCTGCGACCTCCTGGAGGAGCCCGGCGCGGTCGACGAGGCCACCTCGCTGCTCGCCGCCCGCCTCTTCCACGGCGGCCCGGCCGAAGCCGGCCCCGACTGGTCCCCGGTGGAGTGGAGCCAGTACCCCGAGGAGGTCGTCGACCGGAAGTGGCGCACCGACGCCGCCCGCCTGCACCAGGTCCTCGACGGCCTCGGCGTCCCCGACTCCCCCGCCGGCCGCGCCTCGAACGCCGTCGGCCCGACCCTCACCCGCGTGATCGCCCACCTGACGACGGATCGACCCCCCGCCGTACCCGAAGACCCCGACGCGGCCGGCACCCTCGACACCGCCGATGCCGCTGACGCCACGGCCACCCCCGACGCCACGGTCACCCCCGGCGCCCCCGATCCCACCGGCGCCACAGACGTCCCCCGCGCCACCGGCGCCACCGGCACCACCGGCACCACCGGCACCGACGACGACCTCACCGACCCCGACGACGATCTCGGCCCCGACCACGCCGACGACCTCGACGACGAGCCCGTGAACCCCGCCGCGGAGGCGCTCGCCGGGGCGCTGAGCGCGCTGCTCGTGCGGGAGGAGGCCGCGCGGGAGGCGCGGGTCGCGGCGGCGGAGAGCGCGCGTGCCGCCGAGAAGAGCCGGAAGGCCGCCCCCGCGCCCGTGGCGGTGAGCGGGCCCGACGGCCCCCTGCCGCTCTTCCCGCTCCAGCCGCCCCGCACCGGCCGGGACCTGCTCGCCGACCACGTCACCGCGATGGTCTGCTGTGCGGCGGTGGACACCGCGGAGGCCGTGCCCGGCCTCGACTGGCTCGACGGTCCGGCGCTGCTGGTCGGCGGTGAGCGGGCGGCGGATCTCGGTCCCCGGGTCCTGGCCCTGGTCGAGGACGGCGATCCGGAACCGCTGAGCGTGTGGCTGACCCGCACCGGGGTGCGCCCGGAGAAGCCGGTGCGTCTGGTCTGAGGCCGCTCGTGGGGGCTCCCGTCCCGGAGCCCCGGCTTCCGCTCTCGTCAATTCACGACGAACGGTGACGGAGTGCGTGCGTTATGTGATGTGCTGGAGACCGTCACTGACAAAGGCAAGAACTAGCGGCACTGACCAGCCGACAAGCCGACAAGCAGCCGGCCGACCTGGGGGAGTCGAGGGAGGGACGCAGCATGGGGGCGGAGCAGATCAGACGGTGGGAGTCCGGCGCGCTCGCGCACGCCGTGAGCGATCCCTTCGGCCAGGGTCCGCTGCCCTGGCTGCGCGGCTCGGACAACTACTTCGACGACACCGGTCAGATGGTGCCCTGGTACGCGGACGAGATCCTGGCCCGGGGCGGCGGCGGAGGCCCCCGGACGGCCGACGACGTCCGCCGCCAGATCAAGGGCTTCGCCTCGGACGGCGGCGTGGCGCCGGGCGAGTCGATCGACTTCCACGTCACGGTGGACCCGCCGCAGCAGTTCTCGGTCGACATCTATCGGATCGGGCACTACGGCGGTGACGGCGCCGCGAAGATCACCACCAGCCCGCGCCTCTCCGGGATCGTGCAGCCGGCGCCGCTGACCGCCGACCGGACGGTGTCCTGTCACCACTGGTGGCAGTCCTGGCGGCTGCAGGTCCCCTCGTACTGGTCGATCGGCGCGTACGTGGCGGTCCTGACCACGGCCGACGGCTACCGCTCGCACATCCCGTTCACGGTCCGCGACAACCACCCGGCCGACCTGCTGCTCGTCCTGCCGGACGTGACCTGGCAGGCGTACAACCTCTATCCGGAGGACGGCCACACCGGCGCCAGCCTCTACCACGCCTGGGACGAGGACGGCCGGCTGCTCGGCGAGGAGGAGGCGGCCGTCACGGTCTCCTTCGACCGGCCGTACGCGGGCGCGGGCCTGCCGCTGCACGTGGGGCACGCGTACGACTTCATCCGCTGGGCCGAGCGGTACGGCTACGACCTGGCGTACGCCGAGACACGTGACCTGCACGCGGGCCGTGTCGATCCGAGCCGCTACCGGGGTCTGGTCTTCCCGGGCCACGACGAGTACTGGTCGGCTCCGATGCGCAGGACCGCCGAACTCGCCCGCGACCAGGGCACCTCGCTGGTCTTCCTGTCCGCCAACACCATGTACTGGCAGGTGGAGCTGGGCCCTTCGCCGTCCGGGGTGCCGGACCGCCTCCTGACCTGCCGGAAGCGGCGGGGTCCCGGCCGGCCCGCGCTCTGGCGCGAGGTCGACCGGCCGGAGCAGCAGCTCCTCGGCATCCAGTACGCGGGCCGGGTGCCCGAACCGCACCCGCTGGTCGTACGGAACGCCGAGCACTGGCTGTGGGAGGCCACCGGCGCCGGTGACGGCGACGAGCTGCCGGGTCTGGTCGCGGGCGAGGCGGACCGCTACTTCCCGCGCACCGCGCTCCCCGAGCACCAGGGCCGCATCCTGCTCGCGCACTCGCCCTACCGGGACGGCGAGGGGGCGCTGCGCCACCAGGAGACGAGTCTCTACCGGGCTCCCTCGGGTGCCTGGGTCTTCGCCTCCGGGACGTTCGCCTGGTCGCCGGCGCTGGACCGGCCGGGCCATGTCGACACCCGGGTCCAGCGCGCCACCGCCAACCTCCTCGACCGGATCTGTAAGAGGGACTGAAGCAGGGGGTCGCGGGGCCCGACGGTCGCGTCCGTCCGCGTGTGCGAGAGAATCGGACTCGCTCCTGGATCAACCTACGCGGAGGAACCGTGTCCGGATTCGTAGAAAAGCCCGAGCCCGTCCAGGTCCCGGGCCTCACCCATCTCCACACGGGCAAGGTCCGCGACCTGTACCGGAACGAGGCCGGTGACCTCGTCATGGTGGCGAGCGACCGCATGTCGGCCTACGACTGGGTGCTGCCCACGGAGATCCCCGACAAGGGCCGTGTCCTCACCCGGCTCTCCCTGTGGTGGTTCGACAAGCTCGCCGACCTGGTCCCCAACCACGTGCTCTCCACCGAACTGCCGGCCGGCGCCCCCGCCGACTGGGAGGGCCGCACGCTGATCTGCACGTCGCTGAACATGGTCCCGGTCGAGTGCGTCGCCCGCGGCTACCTCACCGGCTCCGGCCTGCTCGAGTACAACGAGTCCCGCACGGTCTGCGGCCTCGCGCTCCCCGAGGGCCTCAGCGACGGCTCCGAGCTGCCCGCCCCCATCTTCACCCCGGCGACCAAGGCCGCGGTCGGCGACCACGACGAGAACGTGTCCTACGAGGAGGTCGCCCGCCAGGTCGGCGCCGAGACGGCCGCGCTGCTGCGTCAGGCGACCCTCGCCGTGTACGGGCGGGCCCGTGACATCGCCCGCGAGCGGGGCATCATCCTCGCCGACACGAAGTTCGAGTTCGGCTTCGAGAGCACCCCGGCCGGCGACCGGCTCGTCATCGCCGACGAGGTCCTCACCCCGGACTCCTCCCGCTTCTGGCCGGCCGACCAGTGGCAGCCGGGCCGCGCCCAGCCCTCGTACGACAAGCAGTTCGTGCGGGACTGGCTGACCTCGCCGGCGTCGGGCTGGGACCGCAAGAGCGAGCAGCCGCCGCCGCCCCTCCCGCAGGAGATCGTGGACGCGACCCGCGCCAAGTACATCGAGGCGTACGAGCTGCTGACCGGGACCACCTGGTAGGACGCACGAGAAAGCCCCCGGTCGGTTCGACCGGGGGCTTCTTCGTGGAGCGGACGACGAGATTCGAACTCGCGACCCTCACCTTGGCAAGGTGATGCTCTACCAGCTGAGCCACGTCCGCATGCGCCGTAGCGCGCTGCTAACTATATACCCATCATCCGGGGTGCTCGTGACACACCGCCGTGTGGGGTCCTTCACACGCTGTCGGAGTACGACGAAGGCCCCGGTTCGTGAGAACCGGGGCCTTCGTACTTCCTGAGCGGACGACGAGATTCGAACTCGCGACCCTCACCTTGGCAAGGTGATGCTCTACCAACTGAGCCACGTCCGCATTGCTGCCGCTCGGCTTTCACCGGGCGGTGCGAGCACCACTCTACCCGATCCACAACCGTGGTCGGTCAAGCGATGCAGAGCGGGTGACAGGAATTGCACACTGCGCCTTCCCCCTGGAAGGGGGCTGTTCTGCTACTGAACTACACCCGCACGCTGCTCGGGACCGGGCTTTTCGGCCTCGCCCCTCGGCGTGATCCAGACTCTACCGGGTCATGGGGGGTGCGATGCAAATCGGCTCGGCGCGGGGCTCGACGCGGGCTCCACCCCCCGGTCCCCGCCGTTCAGCTCGCGGCGCGGAAGGCCTCGTAGACGCGCTTGGGGATCCGGCCGCGGGCGGGGACGTCCATCTTGTTGGACTGGGCCCAGGCGCGGACCGCCGCCGGGGCGGGGGCGAGCGCGGTGTGCGTGAACGTGCCGGCCGAGGGGCTCCGGCCGACCACTACCCGGGCCGGCAGCTTGCGTCCGGCGGCGAGGTAGGGGGCGAGGGTCTTGCGGAGTTTCTTTGCATTGGCAGCATTCAGGTCGATCTCGTACATCTTCCCGTCGAGGCCGAACGCGACCGTTTCTGCAGCTTCTCCGCCGTCGATGTCATCGGAGAGGGTGACCACCACACGCTGAGCCACGGATATCGGTCCTTTCCTGTGGCCGCCGAGGTCGAGAGGACGCTTGTGGCGCCTCTGACGTGCTGCTATGTCGACCGTACGGCTGAGCCGGGACAATGCTGCTTTCTTCTGGATTCCTTTGTACAGCCGCAGACGTCGCATTGTGAAGCCCTGTCAATTGTTTCAGCGTGTCCCGGTGCATTGCGGTCCGCAATATTTCACTCGAATTTTGCGGGGGAGCGTCCGGGACGCCCGTGGGCGGCGTTCGTGTGACCCAGGTCGCTTCGAACCGGTCTTTTGTAGGATCCTTCAGATCTCTACCCGCGTAGAATTTGGAGGCAGGTACGCTGAGGGAACCGCCCACGCAACACACCACCGGGAGTGCCAGTGGCACGCGTCGTAGTCGACGTCATGCTCAAGCCGGAGATCCTCGACCCTCAGGGGCAGGCGGTGCAGCGTGCACTGCCCCGCCTGGGATTCGCCGGAATCGCCGACGTCCGTCAGGGGAAGCGCTTCGAGCTGGAGGTGGAGGGGCCGGTCGACGACGCCGCCCTCGCCCGCATCCATGAGATGGCCGAAACCTTCCTTGCCAACACCGTGATCGAAGACTTCATCGTGAAGGTGGAGTCGTGACCGCACGCATCGGCGTCGTCACGTTCCCCGGAACGCTCGACGACCAGGACGCGCTGCGTGCCGCCCGCCTCGCGGGCGCCGAACCCGTCTCGCTCTGGCACCGCGACAAGGACCTCAAGCAGGTCGACGCCGTGGTCCTGGCCGGTGGCTTCTCCTACGGCGACTACCTGCGGGCCGGAGCCATCTCCCGCTTCTCGCCGGTGATGGAGACGATCATCGAGCAGGCGAAGGCGGGCATGCCCGTCCTCGGCATCTGCAACGGCTTCCAGATCCTCACCGAGGCCCATCTGCTGCCGGGCGCGATGCTGCGCAACAACCACCTCCACTTCATCTGCCGCGACCAGAAGCTGCGGGTGGAGAACGCGGAGACCGCCTGGACCTCGGACTACGTCCAGGGCCAGGAGATCGAGGTCCCGCTCAAGAACATGGACGGCCGGTACGTCGCCGACGAGCACACGCTCGACGAGCTGGAGGCCGAGGGGCGGGTCGCCTTCCGCTACCTGGACGTGAACCCCAACGGCTCCCTGCGTGACATCGCGGGCATCACCAACGCCGCGGGCAACGTGGTCGGCCTCATGCCGCACCCCGAGCACGCCGTCGAGCCGCTGGTCGGCACCGGCAAGACGGACGGCCTCGGTTTCTTCACCTCGATCCTCAAGAAGCTGGTCAACGCCTGATGAGCCTCGACACCGTCAAGCACGCGAGCGAGACGCCGGACAGCGAGCAGCCCTGGAAGGAGCTCGGCCTCAAGGAGGACGAGTACGCGCGCATCCGCGAGATCCTCGGCCGCCGTCCCACCGGCGCCGAGCTCGCCATGTACTCCGTCATGTGGTCCGAGCACTGCTCCTACAAGAGCAGCAAGGTCCACCTGAAGCAGTTCGGCGAGAAGGTCCCCGAGAACGACGCCATGCTCGTCGGCATCGGCGAGAACGCCGGCGTCGTCGACGTCGGCCAGGGGTACGCGGTCACCTTCAAGGTCGAGTCGCACAACCACCCCTCGTACATCGAGCCCTACCAGGGCGCGGCCACCGGCGTCGGCGGCATCGTCCGCGACATCCTCGCCATGGGTGCCCGTCCGGTCGCGGTCGTCGACCCGCTGCGCTTCGGCGCGGCCGACCACCCCGACACCAAGCGCGTGCTGCCCGGTGTCGTCGCCGGCATCGGCGGCTACGGCAACTGCCTCGGCCTGCCCAACATCGGTGGCGAGGTCGTCTTCGACTCCTGCTACCAGGGCAACCCGCTCGTCAACGCCGGCTGCATCGGCGTGATGAAGCACGAGGACATCCACCTCGCCAAGGCCTCCGGCCCCGGCAACAAGGTCATCCTGTACGGCGCCCGCACGGGTGGCGACGGCATCGGCGGCGTCTCGGTCCTCGCGTCCGAGACCTTCGACGACACCAAGCCCACCAAGCGCCCCGCCGTCCAGGTCGGCGACCCGTTCCAGGAGAAGCTCCTCATCGAGTGCACCCTGGAGATCTTCAAGGAGAAGCTGGTCGCGGGCATCCAGGACCTCGGCGGCGCCGGGCTCTCCTGCGCCACGTCCGAGCTGGCCTCCGCCGGTTCCGGCGGCATGCGGGTCGACCTGGAGAAGGTGCACCTGCGCGACGCGACGCTCTCGCCCGAGGAGATCCTCATGAGCGAGTCGCAGGAGCGCATGTGCGCGATCGTCGAGCCCCAGCACGTCGACCGCTTCCTGGAGATCTGCGAGAAGTGGGACGTCATCGCCGTCGTCATCGGTGAGGTGACCGAGGGCGAGCGGCTGGAGATCTTCTGGCACGGCGAGCAGATCGTCGACGTGCCACCGCGTTCCGTCGCCCACGAGGGCCCGACCTACCACCGGCCGTTCGCGCGCCCGGAGTGGCAGGACGCGCTCCAGGCCGACGACGCCGGCAAGCTGCCCCGGCCGCAGGACGGCGCCGAGCTGAAGGACCAGGTCCTCAAGCTCGTCTCCTCGCCGAACCAGGCCTCGAAGTCCTGGATCACGGACCAGTACGACCGGTTCGTGCAGGGCAACACGGTCCTGGCGCAGCCCGAGGACGCCGGCATGGTCCGCATCGACGAGGAGACCAACCTCGGCGTGGCGATGGCGACCGACGGCAACGGCCGGTACGCCAAGCTCGACCCGTACACGGGTGCGCAGCTCGCGCTGGCGGAGGCGTACCGCAACGTCGCCGCCTCCGGTGCGAAGCCGCTGGCGATCTCGGACTGCCTGAACTTCGGTTCGCCCGAGGACCCGGCCGTGATGTGGCAGTTCGCCGAGGCCACCCGTGGTCTCGCGGACGGCTGCCTGCAGCTGGGCACCCCGGTCACCGGCGGCAACGTCTCCCTGTACAACCAGACGGGTGAGACCGCGATCCACCCGACGCCGGTCGTGGCCGTGCTCGGTGTGATCGACGACGTGAACCGCCGTACGCCGATCGCCTTCGCGGAAGAGGGCCAGCTCCTCTACCTGCTCGGTGACACGCGCGAGGAGTTCGGCGGCTCGGCCTGGTCCGAGGTGATCCACCAGCACCTCGGCGGCATGCCGCCGGCCGTGGACCTCGACCGGGAGAAGCTGCTCGGCGAGATCCTGATCTCGGCGTCCCGCGACGGCATGATCGACGCGGCGCACGACCTGTCCGACGGCGGTCTCGTCCAGGCGGTCGTCGAGTCCTGCCTGCGCGGCGGGAACGGTGCGCGTCTGGTCGTCCCGGAGGGCCTGGACGCCTTCACGTTCCTCTTCAGCGAGTCGGCGGGCCGTGCGGTCGTCGCCGTCCCGCGCAGCGAGGAGCTCCGCTTCACCGACATGTGCGGTGCGCGGGGTCTGCCGGCGACCCGCATCGGTGTCGTCGACGGCGACGCGGTGGACGTGCAGGGCGAGTTCGCGCTGCCCCTCGCGGAGCTGCGCGAGGCGCACGAGGCGACGATCCCGGCCCTGCTGGCCTGATCGGTCCCGTACGGAACGGAGCCCCCGCCCGGGTAAGGGCGGGGGCTCCGTGCCGTCAGTCGTCGAGGGACAGGAAGGCGTCCGCCTCCTCGATGTCCTCGACGCACTCGTCGATGTCGGAGGCCTTCCCGCCGATGAGGGTGAAGAAGAGGCCGCCCCTCATCGAGATTCCCCGGTCGCCGTGGTCGGCGTGCCACCTGTGGCTCGTGAGGACGTGGCCCCGCCCGTCGACGAAGACGCCGTCGAGCTCGATGCGCATGGTGCCGCCGGTGTACCGGAAGATGTCCCCGTAGTGCGCGAGGACGTTGTCCCGGCCCTTGAAGTGCCCGCCGAACCGGGTGTTGCCGGGCGAGTGGTGGGTGCAGTCGCCGGTCAGGAGGTCGCCCAGCGCCTGCATGTCACCCTTTTCGAACGCGGCGTAGCCCTGGCGCACCAGGGCGGCGTCGGGGTGCTCGTGATAGGTCATGGTCCCGTCACTGCCTTTCGCGAAGGGCCGCCCCCTCTCCTTCAGTTTCGGGGCTAGCCTCTGCCCATGCCACCCGCCAAGAAGCGCACCCGCAGTTACGACTCCGCCAGGATCAGGGCCGCCGTGAGCGCCCAGTTCGGGAACGTGCGGGAGGCGGTGGCCGCGTTCACGCCCGAGCAGCTCGACGGGCCGACGCGGTTGGGGGAGTGGACGGTACGGGACCTGGTGGCTCACCTCGCGTGGATGGTGGACTCCGTCCCGCTGCTGCTCGCCGCGCCCGAGCCGGCGGTGCGGGAACTGGCCCTGCTCGACTGGCCGTCGGTGACGGCGGCGGGGGCGGAACGGATCGACGAGCACACCCGGGGGATCGACGCGGCGGATCCGGTGGGGCTGTGCGCGCGCGTGGCGGAGGAGTACGAGAGGGCGGTCGCCGGGGCGGCGGACGCGCGGTTGCTGCCGGTGAGCTTCGGCGCGATGACGCTCGGGGACTTCCTGGTCACCCGGACCGTCGAGCTCGTCGTCCACACCGACGACCTGAACGCGGCGACCGGCGCCGGCATCCCGTACGACCGCCAGGCCCTCGCCGCCTGTACGCGGCTCCTCGCGGACACGCTCGCCGTGCGGGCGCCGGGCGGGGCGGTGGAGGTCCGTGTCCCGCCGTACGCGGTGGTGCAGTGCGTGGAGGGCCCCCGGCACACCCGGGGCACCCCGCCCAACGTGGTCGAGACGGATCCGCTGACCTGGACGAGGCTCGCCACCGGCCGGACGGACTGGGCGACGGAGCTGCACGAGGCCCACGTCAGCGCCAGCGGCGAACGGGCCGACCTGAAGGACCTGCTGCCGCTCATGGGTTAGGGGCTCTCCTGTCGATCCGGCCGGATCAGGCCCCGCGGGCCCGGCGCGACCGGCAGGACACCCCCAGCCGCGCGCCGGGTACCGGAACCGTGCGGCGGGTCGTTCCGTCTCACCGGCATGCCGAAATCACGCGCAGTCGCCGTCCTGGTCCCGCTCCTGCTGCTCACCGCCTGCGGTACGGAGGGGGGGGGGTGCCGGTCCCGGTGCGGGCACGGTCCAGCCGGACCTGCCGGTGGCGGGGACGCACTGGACGGTGGAGTCCGTGACGGTCGACGGGCGCAGGTCGGCCGCTCCCGACGGCGCGCGCGTCGACTTCGAGGAGGGCCGGGCCCGGGGGAACAGCGGCTGCAACACGTTCGGCGCCGCCGTCACGGTGAAGGGCGACACCCTGACCGTCTCGCCGGCCGAGGTGACCGAGATCGGCTGTCCCGGCGACGCGCAGCGCTTCGAGGCGGAGTTGCTGAAGGCCTTCTCCGGGGCGCTCGAGGGGACGCTGAAGGGCGATGCCCTGCGGCTGGCGTCGGCGGACGGCCGGAACGGCCTGGAGCTGACCGCCGAGCGGGCCGTCCCGCTGCGCGGCACCACCTGGAAGGTCGAGGGGCTGGTGTCGGGGGAGAACGCGGCCTCGCTGCCCGCCGGCAGCGAGGGCAAGGCGCGGATGGTCATCGGCGCGGACGGCCGGGTCACCGGCAACCTCGGCTGCAACGGCTTCTCCGCGACGGCCCGCGTCGACGAGCAGGCGCGGACGCTCACGGTCGAGGGCCCTGCGGCGACCACCCGGATGATGTGCACGAGCCCGCAGATGGCGCTGGAGACGAAGCTGTACGAGCTCCTCGACGGCCCGCTCACCTATCGGCTGAACCACCGAACGCTGACGCTCACCGACTCCTCCGGCGAGGGCCTCACGGCGACGGCGAGCACCGGCTGAGCGGGCGCCGATTGCGAACTCCGTCACATCGCGAGCGGGCTCCGGGCCTGGTACGAGCGTCCGCTCGCGGGCGCCTCGGGGCCGGAATCCCTTCGCGCGCTTGAGTCGTAGGCCTCTCCAAGCCGGAAACGATCATTTCGTGCGATCGCACGAGTCGAGGGGGCCCTGGTTTTCCTCAATTCGGACCAGTGGTCGAGCCCGTCTACACTCGGAAACGTGCCACGTGGTGACGGTCGACTCAATCACGACCTGCTTCCCGGAGAAAAAGGCCCCCAGGACGCTTGTGGCGTCTTCGGTGTCTGGGCTCCGGGTGAAGAGGTCGCAAAGCTCACGTACTTCGGGCTCTACGCCCTCCAGCATCGGGGCCAGGAATCCGCGGGAATCGCGGTCAGCAACGGCTCCCAGATCCTCGTCTTCAAGGACATGGGCCTCGTGTCCCAGGTCTTCGACGAGACCTCTCTCGGTTCCCTCCAAGGTCATATCGCGGTCGGTCACGCCCGCTACTCGACCACCGGGGCGTCCGTGTGGGAGAACGCGCAGCCGACGTTCAGGGCAACCGCCCACGGCTCGATCGCGCTCGGCCACAACGGCAACCTGGTGAACACGGCGCAGCTCGCCGAGATGGTCGCGGACCTGCCCAAGAAGGAAGGCCGCTCCACCCGTGTGGCGGCCACCAACGACACCGACCTCCTCACGGCGCTCCTCGCCGCCCAGGTCGACGAGAACGGCGAGCCGCTCACCATCGAGCAGGCCGCCGCGAAGATCCTCCCCGATGTCCGGGGTGCCTTCTCCCTCGTCTTCATGGACGAGCACACGCTCTACGCGGCCCGTGACCCGCAGGGCATCCGCCCGCTGGTCCTCGGTCGCCTGGAGCGCGGCTGGGTGGTGGCCTCCGAGTCCGCCGCCCTCGACATCTGCGGCGCCACCTACGTCCGCGAGGTCGAGCCGGGCGAGATGATCGCGATCGACGAGAACGGCATCCGCACCTCGCGATTCGCGGAAGCGAAGCCCAAGGGCTGTGTCTTCGAGTACGTGTACCTGGCCCGCCCGGACACGGACATCGCCGGCCGGAACGTCTACCTCTCCCGCGTGGAGATGGGCCGCCGCCTCGCCAAGGAGGCGCCGGTCGAGGCCGACCTGGTGATAGCGACGCCGGAGTCCGGCACCCCGGCCGCGATCGGTTACGCCGAGGCCTCGGGCATCCCCTTCGGCGCCGGCCTGGTGAAGAACGCCTACGTCGGGCGCACCTTCATCCAGCCCTCGCAGACCATCCGCCAGCTCGGCATCCGGCTGAAGCTGAACCCCCTCAAGGACGTCATCAAGGGCAAGCGCCTGGTGGTCGTCGACGACTCGATCGTCCGCGGCAACACCCAGCGCGCCCTGGTCAAGATGCTCCGCGAGGCCGGCGCGGCCGAGATCCACATCCGGATCTCCTCGCCGCCGGTGAAGTGGCCCTGCTTCTTCGGCATCGACTTCGCCACCCGCGCGGAGCTGATCGCCAACGGCATGTCGATCGAGGAGATCGGCAAGTCGCTGGGCGCGGACTCGCTCTCGTACATCTCCATCGACGGGATGATCGAGGCGACCACGATCCAGAAGCCCAACCTCTGCCGTGCCTGCTTCGACGGCGAGTACCCCATGGAGCTTCCGGATCCCGAGCTGCTCGGCAAGCAGCTCCTGGAGACCGAGCTGGCCGCCGGGCCGGCCGCCACCGCGGCCTCCGACGCGCTCCGTCGCCCGTAAGACCCCCGCCGCCCGCGCCGCTCCCGCGGCGCGGGCGGTACGAGCAGCACGACGACACGAAAGCTCTGAACCCATGTCTCAGACCACCGGTGCCAGCTACGCCTCCGCGGGCGTCGACATCGAAGCGGGCGACCGCGCCGTCGAGCTCATGAAGGAGTGGGTGAAGAAGACGCAGCGCCCCGAGGTCCTCGGCGGCCTCGGCGGTTTCGCCGGCCTCTTCGACGCCTCCGCCCTCAAGCGCTACGAGCGTCCGCTGCTCGCCTCCGCGACCGACGGCGTCGGCACGAAGGTCGACATCGCCCGCCAGATGGGCGTGTACGACACCATCGGCCACGACCTCGTCGCCATGGTCATGGACGACATCGTCGTCTGCGGCGCCGAGCCGCTCTTCATGACCGACTACATCTGCGTGGGCAAGGTCCACCCGGAGCGGGTCGCCGCCATCGTCAAGGGCATCGCCGAGGGCTGCGTCCTGGCCGGCTGCGCCCTGGTCGGCGGCGAGACTGCGGAGCACCCGGGCCTCCTCGGCCCGGACGACTTCGACGTGGCCGGCGCCGGCACGGGTGTCGTGGAGTACGACCGGCTGCTCGGCGCCGACCGGATCCGTTCGGGTGACGCGGTCATCGCCATGGCTTCGTCGGGTCTTCACTCCAACGGGTACTCGCTCGTCCGGCACGTGGTCTTCGACCGCGCCGGCATGACCCTCGACCAGCAGGTCGAGGAGCTCGGCCGGACGCTCGGCGAGGAGCTCCTGGAGCCGACGAAGATCTACTCGCTGGACTGCCTGGCCCTCACCCGGACCACGGACGTCCACGCGTACAGCCACATCACGGGCGGCGGTCTCGCCGCCAACCTGGCCCGGGTGATCCCGGACGGTCTGCACGCCACGGTGGACCGCTCGACCTGGACCCCGGGCGCGATCTTCGACCTGGTCGGCAAGGCCGGTCAGGTGGAGCGGCTGGAGCTGGAGAAGACCCTGAACATGGGCGTCGGCATGATGGCCGTCGTGCCGGCGGAGTCCGTGGACGCGGCGCTGACGACGCTCGCGGACCGCGGTGTCGAGTCCTGGGTCGCCGGTGAGATCACCGAGCGCGGGGCGCACACCACGGGCGCGGAGCTGGTCGGGGACTACGCGAAGTAGGACGGGCACAGGGCATGACGTGACGGGGCGCTCCTGAGGGGCGCCCCGTTCGCGTGCCGCACGTGCCGCGCGTGCCGGGTTCGCGTGCCGCACGTGCCGTGCGCGTTCCGTACCCGCCCCCGTGTTCCGTACCTGCCCCGTGTTCCGGGCGCGGACAGCACTGAAACCCGGCCGGGGATTCCCCGGACCGGGTTTCGGTGATTCAGAAGGTCAAGCGCGACGCGGCGACGCAGCAGGACCGGACTCGTCGTCCTCGTCCTCGTCGTCCGTGTTGTAGAGATCCGCGTACTGGGCGTACGGGTCGTCTTCCTCGTCGTCGTCCTCGAACGGCTCGCCATTCGGCGGCTGACTCGAAGTCGATGCGCCCAGCTCATTGGCCAGACGCGTCAGGTCCGTCCCGCCGCTGCTGTACTTCAGCTGGCGGGCGACCTTGGTCTGCTTGGCCTTTGCCCGGCCGCGCCCCATGGCTCGACCCCCTCGGTGACGGGGCTCGATGGCCCCAGAGTCTTGACACGCGTTCATGATTCGGAACGGACTCTCGAAAGAGAGACCGGTCCGTAGGGCTTCAACGGTACCTGTTTCCGCGGGTCTACGGTACGCCGCACGCATCACATACCCCGGTACAGAACCTTCGAGGTGCCCTTTCCTCGCTGGTCAATCGCGATTTTAACCTCTTCCGGAGGGCCGACCCGCCGAGGGGCGTGAGTGAAGTCTCCCCGACGGCGGGCCGGCCCCGGGTGCGGCGCGGCGCGCGGCACCGTCACGGCTCAGCCGCGCCGGGCCTCCGCCATGCGCTGCTCGGCGATCCTGTCGGCCGCCGCGGCCGGCGGAATGCCGTCCGCCTTCGCACGTGCGAAGATCTCCAGGGTGGTGTCGAAGATCTTCGTCGCCTTCTTCTTGCAGCGGTCGAAGTCGAAGCCGTGCAGCTCGTCGGCCACCTGGATCACGCCGCCGGCGTTGACCACGTAGTCGGGCGCGTAGAGGATCCCGCGCTCGGCGAGGTCCTTCTCGATGCCGGCGTGCGCGAGCTGGTTGTTGGCCGCGCCGCAGACGATGCTCGCGGTGAGGAACGGCACGGTCTGGCTGTTCAGGGCGCCGCCCAGCGCGCAGGGCGCGTAGATGTCGAGGCCCTCGACGCGGATCAGCTCGTCGGTGTCGGCGACGACGGTGACCTGGGGGTGCTTGTCGGTGATCCGGCGCACCGACTCCTCGCGCACGTCGGTGATCACGACCTCGGCGCCGTCCTCCAGGAGGTGCTCGACGAGGTAGTGGCCGACCTTGCCGACGCCCGCGACGCCGACCTTGCGGCCGCGGAGGGTCGGGTCGCCCCACAGGGACTGCGCGGAGGCGCGCATGCCCTGGAAGACGCCGAAGGCGGTGAGGACGGAGGAGTCGCCGGCGCCGCCGTTCTCGGGGGAGCGGCCGGTGGTCCACTGGTTCTCGCGGGCGACGACGTCCATGTCGGCGACGTAGGTGCCGACGTCGCAGGCCGTGACGTAGCGGCCGCCGAGCGAGGCCACCATGCGGCCGTAGGCGAGCAGCAGCTCCTCGGTCTTGATCTTCTCCGGGTCGCCGATGATGACGGCCTTGCCGCCGCCGTGGTCGAGGCCGGCCATGGCGTTCTTGTACGACATGCCGCGGGAGAGGTTGAGCGCGTCGGCGATCGCCTCGGCCTCGGTGGCGTACGGGTAGAAGCGGGTGCCGCCGAGGGCGGGGCCCAGGGCGGTGGAGTGGAGGGCGATGACGGCCTTGAGGCCGGATGCGCGGTCCTGACAGAGGACGACCTGCTCGTGGCCACCCTGCTCCGAGTGGAACAGAGTGTTCAGTACGTCGACAGGAACGCCGGTCACATCGGTCACGGTGGTGACTCCCAAGTACGAAGCGGCGGTTTCGGCCCTCCCTGTGGGTGGGGGAGGACCAGTTCGGCAAGAGGTTAAGTCCTACCTGGGCGTAGATCGGCCGCAGTGCTCAGGATCACCCCCTCCCGGAGTACCTCCGTGGAAGGATTCACGACATGTCGGTCGCCTCCCCGGTCCCCGTTCCCTACGCGTCCTACCTGCGGGTGTACGAGCCGCTGGCCGCGTTCCCCGAGCCGGAGCGCAGCCACTGGGCCCGGTACGCCCGCCGGCCCGGCACCCCGGGGGCGCAGGAGGAGCTGCGGCGGTCGCTCGCCGACCTGCTGCCGACGCCGCCGGTGCCGGTGCCGGTCCACGAGAGCGGCGAGGCCTTCGTCGCACACGTGGACGGGGTGGTGGTGATCTGTCCGTGGCGGACCCGGCTGCGGGGGTGGCTGGCGATCCGGGAGCTGGTGGCGGAGGGGTATCCGGCGGCGGTCCTCGACGCGATGCTGCCGCCGGTGGTGCGGGGGCAGGTGGCCGGGGACTTCGAGCGGTGGCTGGGCCGGAATCCGGACGCGCGGCCGTGGATCCGTACGGGGCTGTGGCAGGTGCCGTTGCGGTGGTTCGCACTCTTCGGGGACGAGGAGAGGTCGTACGAGCCGGGGGACGCGGCGGCGGGCCGGGCGCCGGTGCTGCGCTACCGGACGTCGATGGCGCAGGCCCGTCGCCGGCTGGCGCGGGCGCTGCGGGTGCTGCGCGACTCCGCCGACGAGGGGCCGATGACGGAGGGTCTGGTCGACGTGGGGCGCTGGCTGGAGGAGTTCCATCCGCGGGCGCTCGTGGAGCTGGACTTCGGCGGTCTCGTGCACGCGGTGACGGCGGAGTGGCTGGCGGAGGACCGGTCGGCGGCGCAGCTGGCGGAGGGGTTCGCCGCGCTGCGGGCGGGGGACGGGGAGGCGGCGGGCGAGGCGTACGGGCGGCTCGCGGAGCGGTGGCGGGTGGTCAGGGACCTGCGGTTCGCGAACTGACATCAGTCGGGCATCTTCGTCAGGTCGGTATCGACAAGACATGTCCGGCCGGTGTAAATGATCTTCAACGCTTTCCGGATTCCGGGGCTCCGGTGTCTTTTCCGGCCGGCGTCCGGGTCCTTCGGCAGTCGTGGGGTGGGGACGTTGGTCCCGATCCGGGCCTTTGGCTCAAGCGTGACGGACAGCACTTACCGCACCCTTGCGCCCATCACCCACCCTCGTGCCAAAATAGGACAAGGAGTCCGGGGAGGGTTCCTTCCGCCCAAGTACGGGCGGAACGCTCAGCATTGCACTCTATGGGGGGTCTGAGGACTCCTGATCACCCTGTGACTGATCGTCACAGCGGTGTGACTGTCCGTTATGGCATGGTCCATCGACTTCCGCCGCTGATGAACACCTGCGAGGGCAATTCCATCGGTTTGGCCGACGTGGCTGGACGGATGGTGTAGTTGTAGTGCCGAGGACAAGCCGTTCGTCCTATAACCGACTCGGCCCGCTTCTGCCATTTCGGGCAACGCGGGTCAAGGTGCAGAATTTAGAGGAAAGAACCGAGATGGTTCGGTTCTCCCGAGGAGGCCGCTCATGACCGCTCGCACCCCTGATGCCGAGCCGCTGCTGACCCCTGCCGAGGTTGCCACGATGTTCCGTGTCGACCCGAAGACGGTGACCCGTTGGGCCAAGGCGGGCAAGCTCACGTCCATCCGCACCCTGGGTGGGCATCGCCGTTATCGCGAGGCCGAGGTTCGCGCTCTGCTGGCGGGTATTCCGCAGCAGCGCAGCGAAGCCTGAGGCTCGCTCAACACCCCGCAGCACCCCGTAACACCGGGCACGTCCGGGTCCCCCAATCCGGTCGCCCACCCCTAGTACTGCCGACGGCGTCCTGCCCCAACAGGCCTCCGTCAACGATCGCGCTGGACTCCGCCGGGTCCAGCGCGATCTTTTTTGTGTCCGGTGCCACTCCTCGAAGGGTGGTGCAATTGCACATATTAAATCGGACCCATGTAGGAAGGGTGTAAGTGAAGCGGTTTCTGAAACTCTTTCAGTGACACCCGTCACACTGGCCAAGTCTTGCCAAGGAACAGCCTGCCACCTCCCGGATCGCCCCCAACCCGCCGTTGGTCATGGGTCGGTGGGACTTTCGCCCCGCGCGGCCGGCGACCCGGCCCCGAGCCCGTAGGGCCTCGTGACGGCCGCTTCGGGAGACCGGAGGGTCCGGGAGGGCGGCCGGGTGCGACGAGGCCGCCAGGAGGGCGCACAGCCCGCCGCACCCGTGGCGAGCGGCACGGGTACACGACGAAGGCCCGCATCGTGTGATGCGGGCCTTCGTGAAAGCGATCCTGACGGGACTTGAACCCGCGACCTCCACCTTGACAGGGTGGCGAGCTAACCAACTGCTCCACAGGACCTTGTTTCGCAACCGCTGCGAAGTGGCTGCGAGGAAGACTGTACAGCAGGTCAGCGGTCTGGTCGAACCGAGCGCCGACCGGACCCGCGGAGGGGCCCGGAGGCGGGGCCGGTCAGGGCGCCGCCGCGTCGATCGCCTTCACGATCCGCTTGTCCGAGATCGGGTACGCGGTGCCCAGGGCGTGCGCGAAGTAGCTCACCCGCAGCTCCTCGATCATCCAGCGGATGTCCGTGACCTCGGTCGGCACGGGACGGCCCTTCGGGAGCTGCTCCAGCAGCCAGGCGTACTCGTCCTGCATCTCCCGGACCTTCTCCATCCGGGTGGTGTCCCGCTGGACGCCGGTCGGCATCTGCTGGAGCCGCCGGTCCACCGCCACCAGGTAGCGCATCAGGTCGGGCAGCCGCTTGAGGCCCGTACGGGTGACGAAGCCGGCCGGCATCAGCCAGGCCAGCTGCGCCCGCACGTCGGTCAGGTTGTCGATCAGGGCCAGGCTGTTCGTCGCCTTCAGCCGGCGCTCGCACGCCTGCCAGGCGGCCAGGATCTGCTGGACCTGGCCCACCGTCCGCACGGTCGTGTCGACGAGGTCCGCGCGGACCTTGTCGTACAGCTTCCGGAAGGACTCCTCGTCCCAGGCCGGGCCGCCGTGGTCCGCGATCAGCTTGTCGGCGGCGGCGGTGGCGCAGTCGTCGAAGAGCGCCTGGATCGAGCCGTGCGGGTTCGCGGACAGGGCCAGCTTCTGCTGGTTGGTGAGCTTGTCCGAGGCGAACTTCGCCGGGTTCACCGGGATGTTCAGCATGATCAGCTTCCGGGTGCCCCGCCACATCGCCTGCGCCTGCTCGGCCTCCGTGTCGAAGAGCCGGACGGCGACGGTCGCGCCCTCGTCCACCAGCGCCGGGTACGCCTTGACCGGCTGCCCGGCGCGACGGGTCTCGAAGACCTTCGTGAGGCCGCCGATCGTCCAGTCCGTGAGCCCCGTGCGCTCCAGGGAGGGCCCGGAGCCGTCCGGGCCGCCCGTGGCCGCCGCGGCGGCCTGGGAGAGGGCCTTGCGGGCCTTGGGGCGCAGCTGCAGCCGCAGCGTCTCCAGGTCCTTGTCCTCGGCGAGCTTCCGGCGCCGCTCGTCGACGATCCGGAAGGTCACCTTGAGGTGCTCGGGGACCTTCGCCCAGTCGAAGTCCTCGGGCGTGACCGGGACGCCGACCATCCGCTGGAGCTCGCGGGCGAGCGCACCCGTCAGCGGCTCCTGCACGGGCACCACCGCGTCCAGGAAGCGGCCCGCGAAGTTCGGCGCGGGCACGTAGTGACGGCGGATCGGCTTCGGCAGGGAACGGATCAGCTCCGTGACGACCTCCGCGCGCAGGCCCGGGATCTGCCACTCGAAGCCGTCGTCCGTCACCTGGTTCAGCACCTGGAGCGGCACGTGGACGGTCACGCCGTCCGCGTCCGCGCCCGGCTCGAACTGGTACGTCACCCGGAACTTCAGCGGGCCCTGCCGCCACGAGTCCGGGTAGTCGTCCTTGGTGACGGCCCCCGCCTTCTCGTTGATGAGCATCTCGCGCTCGAAGTCGAGGAACTCCGGCTCCTCGTGGCGCTTGTGCTTCCACCAGGAGTCGAAGTGGGCTCCGGACACCACGTGTTCGGGGACGCGCTTGTCGTAGAAGTCGAAGAGCGTCTCGTCGTCGACGAGGATGTCCCGGCGCCGGGCGCGGTGTTCGAGCTCCTCGACCTCGGTGAGGAGCTTGCGGTTGTCGGCGAAGAACTTGTGGTGGGTGCGCCAGTCGCCCTCGACGAGCGCGTTCCGGATGAACAGGTCGCGGGAGACCTCCGGGTCGATCCGGCCGTAGTTCACCTTGCGGTCGGCGACGATCGGGACGCCGTACAGCGTCACCTTCTCGAAGGCCATCACGGCCGCCTGGTCCTTCTCCCAGTGCGGCTCGCTGTACGTCTTCTTCACCAGGTGCTGGGCCAGCGGCTCGATCCACTCGGGCTCGATCCGGGCGTTGACCCGGGCCCAGAGCCGCGAGGTCTCCACCAGCTCGGCCGACATGACGAAGCGCGGGGGCTTCTTGAAGAGCGCGGACCCGGGGAAGATCGCGAACTTGGCGTTCCGGGCGCCCAGGTACTCGCCCCGGCCGCCGTCGCGGCGCGAGCCGTCCTTCGCCCCGTCCTTGGACTCCTTCACGTCCTTCAGGCCGATGTGGCTCAGGAGGCCCGAGAGGAGGGAGACGTGCACGGACTGCTCCGGCGCGTCCTCCTCGTTGAGGTGGATGCCCATCTGCTTGGCGACCGTGCGCAGCTGGCTGTAGATGTCCTGCCACTCGCGGATGCGCAGGAAGTTCAGGTACTCCTGCTTGCACATCCGGCGGAAGGAGCTGGAGCCGCGCTCCTTCTGCTGCTCGCGGACGTACCGCCACAGGTTGAGGAAGGCGAGGAAGTCGCTCGTCTCGTCCTTGAAGCGGGCGTGCTGCTGGTCGGCCTGCGCCTGCTTCTCGGACGGCCGCTCGCGCGGGTCCTGGATGGAGAGCGCCGCCGCGATGACCATGACCTCGCGGACGCAGCCGTTCTTGTCGGCCTCCAGGACCATCCGGGCGAGCCGGGGGTCCACGGGCAGCTGGGACAGCTTGCGGCCCTGCTGCGTCAGCCGCTTCTTCGGGTCCTTCTCCGCCGGGTCGATCGCCCCGAGCTCCTGGAGGAGCTGCACGCCGTCGCGGATGTTGCGGTGGTCCGGCGGGTCGATGAAGGGGAACTTCTCGATGTCGCCGAGGCCGGCGGCGGTCATCTGGAGGATGACGGACGCCAGGTTCGTACGGAGGATCTCGGCGTCCGTGAACTCCGGACGGGTCAGGAAGTCGTCCTCCGAGTACAGCCGGATGCAGATGCCGTCGGACGTACGGCCGCAACGGCCCTTGCGCTGGTTGGCGCTGGCCTGGCTGACCGGCTCGATCGGCAGGCGCTGGACCTTCGTGCGGTGCGAGTAGCGCGAGATGCGGGCGGTGCCCGGGTCGATCACGTACTTGATGCCGGGGACGGTCAGCGAGGTCTCGGCGACGTTCGTGGCGAGGACGATCCGGCGGCCGGAGTGGGCCTGGAAGACGCGGTGCTGCTCGGCGTGGGACAGGCGGGCGTAGAGCGGGAGGACCTCGGTGTTCCGCAGCTGCCGCTTGAGGAGGGCGTCCGCGGTGTCGCGGATCTCGCGCTCGCCGGAGAGGAAGACCAGGACGTCGCCGGGGCCCTCGGCCTGCAGCTCGTCGACGGCGTCGCAGATCGCGGTGATCTGGTCCCGGTCCGACTCCTCGGAGTCCTCCTCCAGGAGGGGCCGGTAGCGGACCTCGACCGGGTACGTGCGGCCGCTGACCTCGACGATCGGGGCGTCGCCGAAGTGGCGGGAGAAACGCTCGGGGTCGATCGTCGCGGAGGTGATCACGACCTTGAGGTCGGGGCGCTTCGGGAGCAGCTGGGCCAGGTAGCCGAGCAGGAAGTCGATGTTGAGGGACCGCTCGTGGGCCTCGTCGATGATGATCGTGTCGTAGGCCCGCAGCTCGCGGTCCGTCTGGATCTCGGCGAGCAGGATGCCGTCGGTCATCAGCTTCACGAAGGTCGCGTCGGGGTTCACCTGGTCCGTGAAGCGGACCTTCCAGCCGACGGCCTCGCCCAGCGGGGTCCTCAGCTCCTCGGCGACGCGCTCCGCGACCGTGCGGGCCGCGATCCGGCGCGGCTGGGTGTGCCCGATCATGCCCCGGACGCCCCGGCCGAGCTCCAGGCAGATCTTCGGGATCTGGGTCGTCTTTCCGGAACCCGTCTCACCGGCGACGATCACGACCTGGTGGTCGCGTATCGCCTCCAGGATCTCGTCCTTCTTCTGCGAGACGGGCAGCTGTTCGGGATACGTGACCGCGGGCACGCGGGAGGCGCGCCCGTCGACGCGCTCCTTGGCCTTGGCCGCCTCGGCGGCGATCTCGTCCAGGACGGCCGCGCGGGCCTCGGGCTTGCGGATGCGGCGGGCGCCTTCGAGACGGCGGCCGAGCCGGTGGGAGTCCCGCAGCGAGACCTCGGCCAGGACGGACTGGAGGGCGGCGAAGGAAGTAGACATACGGGATCCAGGATCGCACCTGCGGCCGAGAAGCGGCGAACCCATTTACGACCGTCCGCCGGGCCGCCGCCGGGCGCACCGGGCGCGCCGCCGACGGCGGGGCCGCCGGGTGCCCCCTCGCGCGTGCGCGAGCCGTCACCGTGCGCGTCCGCCCGTGCCGGGTTCACCTCGTTCCCTCCCGGTGTGGGGCCGTATGCGGAGTCACGACCGGGGCCGTATCTATCGTGATCGCATGTCCAACCCCACGACCAAGCCCTCGTCCCCGTCCGCGTCCAAGTCCAGGCCGGTCCTGATCGTGTCCGCGGTGGCGGCCGCCGCCGTGCTGCTCGGCGTCGTCTCGTACACCGCGACCAAGCCCTCGTCGCCCGGCGCCGCCGGCTCCTCGCCGGTCGCCGAGGTCTCCGCCGACCCGGCCGCGGGCGTCTACCCCCGGCTGGAGGCGTACGCCCGCCGCGACGCGGCCGACAAGCTCGCCCTGGGCCGGGCCGACGCGCCCGTCGTGCTCATCGAGTACGCCGACTTCAAGTGCGGCTACTGCGGGAAGTTCGCCCGGGACACCGAGCCCGTCCTGGTGCGGAAGTACGTCGAGAACGGCACCCTGCGCATCGAGTGGCGGAACTTCCCGATCTTCGGCGAGGAGTCGGAGGCCGTCGCCCGCGCCTCCTGGGCCGCGGGGCAGCAGGGCAGGTTCTGGGAGTTCCACAAGGCCGCCTACGCCGAGGGCGCCAAGGAGAAGGGCTTCGGCAAGGACCGGCTCGCCGTCCTCGCGAAGGAGGCGGGCGTCCCCGACGCGGCCCGGTTCGCGAAGGACATCGACAGCGAGGCGGCCCGGGAGGCCGTGCGGAAGGACCAGGAGCAGGGGTACGAGCTCGGCGCCACGTCCACCCCGTCGTTCCTGGTCAACGGCCGGCCGATCGCCGGAGCCCAGCCCCTGGAGACCTTCACGGAGGCGATCGAGGCGGCCGCGAAGGCGGCCCCGTCGAAGGCCGGCCGGTGACCTCCGGCATCGGGTACCTCGCCGCGTTCCTCGGCGGCCTGCTCGCCCTCCTCAGCCCCTGCAGCGCCCTGCTCCTGCCCGCCTTCTTCGCGTACTCCATCGACACGCGCGCGAAGCTGGTGGCCAGGACCGGCATCCTCTACGCCGGCCTGGCGACGACCCTCGTCCCGCTCGGCGCGGCCGGTTCCCTCGCGGGCCGGTTCTTCTACGGCCACCGGGACCTCCTCGTCGCGGCCGGCGGCTGGCTGATCATCGGGCTCGGCGTCCTCCAGGTCCTCGGCCTCGGCTTCACCTCGCGCCGGGCCGCCGAGGCGAGCGGCCGGATCCGGCCCACCTCGGCGCTCTCCGTCTACGCCCTCGGCCTGGTCTACGGCCTCGCGGGCTTCTGCGCCGGCCCGATCCTCGGCAGCGTCCTGACGGTGGCGGCGCTCAGCGGCAGCCCGGCGTACGGCGGACTGCTCCTCGCGGTGTACGCGCTCGGCATGGCGGTCCCGCTGTTCGTCCTCGCCCTGCTCTGGGAGCGGTACGACCTGGGCCGCCGGCGCTGGCTGCGCGGCCGGCCGATCCGGCTCGGCCGGTTCGAGGTCCACTCCGCCTCGCTGCTCTCGGGCCTCTTCTTCGTGACCCTCGGCACGCTGTTCCTGGTCTTCGACGGGACGACGGCGCTGCCGGGCCCGCTGTCCGTGGACGAGTCGTTCGCGGTGGAGGAGCGGGTCGCCTCGCTCGGCCGCGCCGTGCCGGACTGGGCGCTGCTCGTCGCCGTCGTGGCCGTCGCCGCGGTCGTGCTCGCGGTGCGGGGCCGGCGGGCGGGCCGGACGCGGGAACCCGAGGAGACGTGACGGTACGGGGGAGGGGCGCGGGCCCCTTCCCCGTACGGGTGGTTCCGGGGCGGCTTTCCGGCGCGCGGCCGTTTGGGGTCTCCGGGGAACGCGGAAGGCCCCGTTCTTTCGAACGGGGCCTTCTCTCTGTGGCTGGGGCCGGGGTCGAACCGGCGACCTATCGCTTTTCAGGCGATCGCTCGTACCAACTGAGCTACCCAGCCGAGAGACTGTTTCCAGTCTCCGCGAACCTGACGGGACTTGAACCCGCGACCTCCACCTTGACAGGGTGGCGAGCTAACCAACTGCTCCACAGGTCCTTGCTATGTGCGAGCACTAGTCTCGCACACGGTAATGCGTACCCCCAACGGGATTCGAACCCGTGCTACCGCCTTGAAAGGGCGGCGTCCTGGGCCACTAGACGATGAGGGCTAAGGGCCCACCTGCGCGCTTCTCAGCGCGTCGGGGACGTCTGAAGCATATGGGATGGCGGCCGCTATCGCCAAAACGGTTTCCCCGAGGGGGAGAATGGGCGGGTGCTGGAGATGACGCGCGAGGAGTTCGAGGAGCTTGTCGCCGAGGCCCTGGACCGGATTCCGCCGGAGCTGATGCGGCTGATGGACAACGTCGCCGTGTTCGTGGAGGACGAGCCCGCCCCGGACGATCCGGAGCTGCTCGGGCTCTACGAGGGGACGCCGCTCACCGAGCGGGGCGAGTGGTACGCCGGGGTGCTGCCGGACCGGATCACGATCTACCGGGGCCCGACGCTGCGGATGTGCGAGTCGCGCGAGGACGTGGTCGCGGAGACCGAGATCACCGTGGTCCACGAGATCGCCCACCACTTCGGCATCGACGACGAGCGGCTGCACGCGCTGGGCTACGGCTGAGCCGGCCGGGCGGCATCCGGGCGTGTCCCTTGTGGCGCAAAGGGAGTTGGGCAGGCTGACGCGTTCCTTTCCTGCCTGTTGTGTCCTGGAGGTGCCCTCGTGCGCCATTTGCCCACCCCGGTGAGATGGGCCGCCACCGCGCTGGCCGTCGCGGCCTGCGCCGGTCTCAGCGGCTGTATGAGTGTCGGTGACGAGGGGGCGAAGCCGGCGCCCGGCGCGTCCGGGGGGAAGCAGGGCGTGACGGCGGAGTCCGGCGGCGGTGACGGGGGCGCGTCCGGGGGCGGCGGCTCCTGGAACGGCCGGCCGGGCAGGACCGGGCCCGAGGCGGCCGGCGCGGGTACGGAGTCCCCGGTGCCGAGCGACTCCCCCTCGGGCACGGCGAAGCCCTCCGCGGGCGCGGTGCTGCCGGTCGAGGGCCCGGGCGGCCCCGACGGTTCGCCGAAGCCGCAGCCGACGGGCGGCCACCAGGGGCCGGGCGGCGCGAACGGCGGCGGGAACGGGGACAACGGCAACGGCGGCGCGAACGGCGGCGGGACCGGCGGTCCGGGCGGCGGCGGGACCCCGCCGACGCAGGAGCCGACCGAGCCGACCCCGGAACCGACGCCCGAGCCGACGGATCCGACGCCCGAGCCGACACCGGAACCGACCTCGAACCCCACCGATCCGCCGCCGTCGGGCACCGACACCCAGCTGGGTGCGATGCGGGCGGCGGACGGGCCGGGAGCACCCTCGGAGCCGGCGGCGTCGCCGCAGGTCGGACCGGTGTGACGGAGTCCGATTTGCCATAGGTGGGGGAGGGTGCGTATGGTGGTAGATCGTTTGATCCCATTGCCCGGCGCCGACACAGAAGAGCGCCGTGTGGCGCGTACTCTCCCTAGCCGTGGCTGACCGCATTGAGGCGGTCGATTTGCGAATTCACGGAGTTGACGGGCGCGTGCCGAGACTCCGGAAGGTTTCGCATTTCGCATGTCCATTTTCAGTTCTGACCACGCCGTCCTGCCCGAGAACGACGAGATCGTCGAGGCCGTAGAGGCCACCGAGATCGCCGAGCTCGAGGCCGACATCGCCCTCGACGAGATCATCGACGCCGACTCCGACTCCTTCGAGGAGTCCGCGGAGTCCGACGAGCCCACCCTCACCTTCGGCGACCTCGGTCTGCCCGAGGGCGTCGTGCGCAAGCTCGCCCAGAACGGCGTCACCACCCCCTTCCCGATCCAGGCCGCGACCATCCCGGACGCCCTGGCCGGCAAGGACATCCTGGGCCGCGGCCGCACCGGCTCCGGCAAGACCCTCTCCTTCGGTCTGCCGCTGCTCGCCACCCTGGCCGGCGGCCACACCGACAAGAAGAAGCCCCGCGGCGTCATCCTCACCCCGACCCGTGAGCTCGCGATGCAGGTCGCGGACGCCCTCCAGCCGTACGGCGACGTGCTCGGCCTCAAGATGAAGGTCGTCTGCGGCGGTACGTCCATGGGCAACCAGATCTACGCCCTGGAGCGCGGCGTCGACATCCTCGTCGCCACCCCGGGCCGTCTGCGCGACATCATCAACCGCGGCGCCTGCTCCCTCGAGAACGTCCAGATCGCCGTCCTCGACGAGGCCGACCAGATGGCCGACCTGGGCTTCCTGCCCGAGGTCACCGAGCTGCTCGACCAGGTCCCGGTCGGCGGCCAGCGCCTCCTCTTCTCCGCCACGCTGGAGAACGAGATCGACAGCCTGGTCAAGCGCTACCTGGTGGACCCGATCACGCACGAGGTCGACCCGTCCGCCGGTGCCGTCACCACCATGACCCACCACGTCCTCGTCGTGAAGCCGAAGGACAAGGCCCCGGTCACCGCCGCGATCGCCGCCCGCAAGGGCCGCACGATCATCTTCGTCCGCACCCAGCTGGGCGCCGACCGCATCGCCGAGCAGCTGCAGGAGACCGGCGTCAAGGCCGACGCGCTGCACGGCGGCATGACGCAGGGCGCCCGTACGCGCGTCCTCGACGACTTCAAGAAGGGCTACGTCAACGCGCTCGTCGCGACCGACGTCGCCGCCCGAGGCATCCACGTCGACGGCATCGACCTGGTCCTGAACGTGGACCCGGCCGGCGACCACAAGGACTACCTGCACCGCTCGGGCCGTACCGCCCGTGCCGGCCGCTCCGGTGTCGTGGTCTCCCTGGCCCTGCCGCACCAGCGCCGCCAGATCTTCCGCCTGATGGAGGACGCGGGCGTCGACGCCTCGCGCCACATCGTCGGCGGCGCCGGCGCGTTCGACCCGGAGGTCGCCGAGATCACCGGCGCCCGTTCGCTGACCGAGGTCCAGGCCGACTCCGCGAACAACTCGGCCAAGCAGGCCGAGCGCGAGGTCGTCGACCTGACCAAGCAGCTGGAGCGCCTCCAGCGCCGTGCCGTCGAGCTCCGCGAGGAGGCCGACCGTCTGGTGGCCCGCGCCGCCCGCGAGCGTGGCGAGGACCCCGAGGCCGCCGTGGCCGAGGTGACGGAGGCCGCCGAGGCCGAGGTCGCCGCCGCGGCCGTCGAGGCCGAGCGTGTCGCGCGCATCGAGGAGCAGCGCCGCGAGGAGCGCCCCGCCCGCGACGAGCGCGGCAACTACGAGCGCCGTGACCGTGGTGGCGACCGTGGCGGCTTCCGCCGTGACGACCGTCCCTCGGGCGGTTTCAACCGTGACGACCGTGGTGGCGACCGTGGCGGCTTCCGCCGCGACAACGACCGTCCGTCGGGCGGCTTCCGCCGCGACAACGACCGTCCGTCCGGTGGCTTCCGCCGTGACGACCGTCCCTCGGGTGGTTTCAACCGTGACGACCGTGGCGGCTTCCGTCGCGACGACCGTCCCTCCGGTGGCTTCAACCGTGACGACCGTGGCGGCCGCCCCTCGGGTGGCTTCCGTCGTGACGACCGTCCCTCGGGTGGTTTCAACCGTGACGACCGCGGTGGCGACCGTGGCGGCTTCCGTCGTGACGACCGTCCCTCGGGTGGTTTCAACCGTGACGACCGCGGTGGCGACCGTGGCGGCTTCCGCCGCGACGACCGTCCCTCCGGTGGCTTCAACCGCGACGACCGCGGCGGCCGCCCGTTCGAGCGCCGCGACAACGACCGCCCCACCGGCGGCCACCGCGGCAGCGACCGTCCCTTCAACCGCGACCGTCGTGACGACCGTCCCTCCGGCGGCTTCCGCTCCGGCGGCGGCGACCGTCCCTTCGGCCGCCGCGACGACCACCGCGGCACCGGCTCCACCGGCTCCACCGGCGGCTCCTTCGGTCGCCGCGACGACAAGCCCCGCTGGAAGCGCAACGGCTGACCTGCCGTGAACCGCTGAACGAACCTCAGGGCCCGCCCCGCACTTCCGTGCGGGGCGGGCCCTGAGTCGTCGGGGCGTCCGACGGGATACGCTCAGGCGATCGATGGGGGCGGGGAGTGCCGGCCAGGGGGGCCGGCGGGAACTTCCGCCCGATCTCGGAACATCAGGTTGCCCTGGGGAGGGACCTCTCTTTGTCTCGTTTCGCACGCGCGCGGCGTCCCCGCGCGCGTATCGCCGTCCTGGCCACCGCGATGCTCGCGTCGGGCGTCGTGCTGTCGCCCGTCCTGGCGGCGCAGGCGTCGCCGATCGTGGGGATCGACCAGCTGGACGTCGCGCCGAACTGGCGGGTCGTGCCACGACAGGAGACCGTCACGGCGGTCGGACCGACGGGCTACGCGCACGAGACGGAGGGGGACGGCGGGCAGCTGGAGTGGACGGACTTCGCCGACCCGGCGAAGAGCGTTCCGCTGGGCTACGACAAGGGGTTCCTGCCCTTCGCGGAGTCCGGCACGGGCGGGCGATGGCTGTACGTGCAGCGGGGCATCGGCAGCCACTACCTGCGCGACCTGACGACCGGCACCGAGCGGGTGCTCGACATGCCGCGCGACACGGGCTACCGGGGGCTGCTCGGCGACACGCTGCTCTTCCAGCAGTACGCGTCCGAGGACCTCTCCTCGACCACCGGCTACCACCTGCGCAGCGCCGGGAACCCGGCGGCGGCTCCCGTGCCGGTGACCGGCTGGCCCGCCGACGCGGACCTGCACCACGCGCGCCTCGCGGCCGGTGACGGCTCCGTCGCCGTGATCCGCTTCGGCCGTACGGGCGCCGCACAGCCGTACGACTACACCGACCTGGGCGTCGTCGACCTGGGCACCGGACAGATGACCGTGCTGGCCGCCCCGACCCCGACCGACAGCGCGCTCGTCGCGCCGGTGGCGGTCGGCCCCGAGCGGATCGCCTGGGTGGACAGGAACCGCACGGTCCACGTGCGGCAGCGCTCCGCGCTGAACGGGCCCGAGCAGACCCGCGTACTCCCCGAGGGCCTGGGCACCGCCCGCATCGGCCTGGTCGGCGACTGGATCCTCGCGGTCGGCGACGCCTCGGGCACGGACGCCGCACTGCACCGGCCGCTCGTCGCGCTGCACCCCGACGGCCGCACGCAGCAGCTCCTGGAGAAGGCCGAGGGCGAACTCACCCAGCTCTCCGGCGCGGACGGGACGGCCGTCGTCGGCGGCACGTCTTCCTCCGACTGGTCCCTCTTCAAGGCCGTCCCGGTGAAGGACGGCGGCGCTCCGGTCCTGGAGAAGCTGCGCCGCCTCGACCCGCTGCCGGCCGAGGTGCGGTCGCTCGCCCTCGGCGCGGGCCGGCTCTCCTCCCTGGAGCTGGACACCCTTCAGGGCAGCGGCTTCTACGGCCGTACGCCGCTTCCGGTCGGGCCGGTGCACACGGGGCATCCGCAGCCGGTGTGGGCGGGCGCGGAGACCAGGCAGCTGGAGAGCGGCACGCCGCTGTTCGACAGCGGGGACGGCCGTACGGTCTATCTGGCCCGTGAGGCCTCCCGGCCGCTCGAGGTCACCGCCCGCACCTCCGCCGGTCAGGTGAGCCGGGTGTACACCGGAGAGGCGAACGGCCGGATCACCGACGTCTTCGGCCGGCGTGCGGTCTTCCAGGGCGGCGCCCGGACGCTCGTCGTGGACCTCGACGGGCAGAGCGTCGTCCGCGAGACGCCGTCCGCACCGGCGGCCCTCTGGGGCGACACCCTGTACGCGGGCTCGACCGCCGCGGGCGAGGTGACGCGTACCGACCTGGCCACCGGCAAGGACCTCGGCAAGGTCACGACCGGTGCGGCGTGCGTTCCGACGGAGCTTCAGGCGTCCGCCGGCCGCTGGCTGTACTGGGGGTGCGGCTCGGCCCAGCAGGGCGTGGTGGACCTCCGGACGAACACACGGCTCCAGCTGTCCACGGGAGCGGCCGGCGGCGCCCTGCTGGGCGACGGCTACGTCGTCGACCGGGACGCCGGCGAGTATCTCCGGCTCACCGACCTGACGCAGGTCTCCAACGGCAAGCCGGCGGTGCGCAGGCTCGTCGACTCCGCTCCCGTGCGCGGCGCCCGCCGCGAGTCCTGGACCGTGGACCGCTTCGGCGGGGCCGTCGCCTACAAGGACGCCGAGAACCTCGTCCACGTCGTGTGGCCCGGCGTTCCCACCTCCGACCTCACCGCCGCCTCGGCGAAGGCGCCGACGACCATGCGGCTGCAGGACGGCTGGAAGGCGTCCTGGGCCCTGTCCAAGCCCTCGTCGTTCTGGCAGCTGACGCTGCGCGACCTGTTCGGGAACCCGGTCCGCACCTACGGCGGCGGCGAGACCCGGAGCCGTATCGACGTCTCCTGGGACGGCAGGACGGCGGCGGGGAAGCCCGTGCCGAACGCCCGGTACACCTGGCACCTGCAGGCGAACACGGCGGACGGGCAGGGCAGCGACCTGTCCCTGACCGGCACGGTCACGGTCTCCGGCGGCCAGCCGGCCTGGCGTGACATGGCCGGGAACGACGGCCAGGGCGACCTGCTCGCGATGGACACGACCGGCCTGGTGTCGCTGTACCGCGGCGACGGGTACGGCGGACTGTCCGCGCGCGTCACCGCGACGGGCACCAAGTTCCCCGCCACCTCCGTCCTCGTGCCGTTCGGCGACGTGAACGCCGACGGCTGCGCGGACGTCCTCGCCCGGGTCGGTGACCAGCTGCGGGCGTACCGGCCCGGCTGCGGGAAGGTCGTCTCGGCCTCCTCGCCGTACACGCTGCTCGGCTCCGGCTGGGGGCAGTACGACATCCTGACGTCCCCCGGCGACGCGAACGGCGACGGCTTCACCGACCTGATCGCCCGCCAGACGACGACCGGCGACATGTACTTCTACGCCGGAACGGCCGACCACCGCATGAAGCCCCGGGTCCGGACCGGCACCAACTGGAAGCTGTACAAGAAGGTCATCGGCGCCGGCGACCTCAACCGCGACGGGCGCGGCGACCTGATCGGCATCGACGCCTCCGGCGTCCTGTGGCGCTACTACGCCACCGCGACCGGCGGTTTCAGCCCCCGCGTCCAGGCCGGTACCGGCTGGGGTGCCTACAGCTCCGTGGTGGGCACCGGCGACATCTCCGGCGACGGCTGCGCCGACCTCACCGCCCGCGACACGGCGGGCCGGCTCTACTCCTACGACGGCACCTGCGCCGGTTCCTGGCGCCCCCGCCTGCTTATCGGCACCGGCGGCTGGAACACCTACAAGGGCCTCTTCTGACGCCCACCCACCCCGCCCGCTCCCCGTACGCCCCCGACGCCCCGGCCGCCCCGGCCGGGGCACCGGCCCGGCGACCGGTCCGACGCACGGCGCGGCCGGTGTCGGATACCCGATCGGTTCCGGGGATCTCTCGGGCTATGCTGCACGGGTGTGCTTGTCCACGGGCCGTTAGCTCAATTGGCAGAGCAGTGGACTTTTAATCCATTGGTTGTGGGTTCGAGTCCCACACGGCCTACCGAGCACAGGCGAGGGGTGACCCTCTGACCTGCCACGGAGCGCCCCGACCGGTTTCAACTGGTCGGGGCGCTCCGTCGTTCGGGGCGTGGCTCGGTCGAAGGGCGGGCGTCCCCGGCCGGAGTCGCCCAGGAAGTCGGCCGAGCCCTCGCCGACGACGGTGCCGGTGCCGAAGCCGTCACCGGCGCCCAGGTCGTTCCGAGTACGCGGGGCGGGGCGGGGCTCACTCCGGGCGGCGGTAGGTGCAGACGTTGACGCCCAGGGGGCTGGTGACGGTGGAGACCAGTTCGAGGGTGCGCATGGTGCCGTCCGTGGGGAAGAGCGACTTGCCGCCGCCGAGGAGCACCGGCATGACGATGAGGCGGAGTTCGTCGGCGAGGTCCTCGGTGAGCAGCGTGCGGACCAGGGACGGGCTGCCCATGACGAGGAGGTCGCCGCCGGGGGCCCGGTGGAGTTCGCGGAGGCGGGCGAGGGTCTTGTCGCCGGGGATGAGCGTGGTGTTGTTCCAGCTGAGGTCGGCCTCGCCGAGGGTCTTCGAGACGACGTACTTCGGGATCGCGTTCATGCGGTCGGCGAAGGGGTCGCCGGCCCGCGCCGGCCACGCGCCGGCCATCGTCTGCCAGGTGCGGCGGCCGAAGAGCAGCGCCTCGGCCCGCTCGGTGGCCTCGGCGAAGGCGCCGCCGACGACCTCCGGGTCGAAGAAGGGGCCGGTCCAGCCGCCGTTGGCGAATCCGCCGTCGGTGTCCTCCTTGGGGCCCCCGGGGGCCTGGACGACGCCGTCGAGACTCATGAACTCGGTGATGACGATGCGCATGGACCCGCTCCTGTGTGCTCGTTCGGTCGCTTCGATGTGGGGTACGCAGGTTGAGACGGCGGCGACGCCCGGGAATCATCGCCCTCTCGAAGATCTTTTTCCCGCGAACGGGTCCTTCCGGAGCGCGAGGTGGGGCAGCGTGGGTGAGTCTGGACCGTGGAGCGCTGGGGCGCGGAGCGTGGAGGTGGGGCCGGTGACGGCGACGGAGAACGGGTCAGGGGACCCGATGGCCACGGCCCGGCGGCTGGCCCGGTGCGCACTCCTCGCCGCGGCGGCGGCGGTGGTCCTGCTGCTGACGGGACTCGGCGCCGGCGGGCTGCTGATCCTCGTGATCGGGCTCGCCGGACTCGTCGCGTCGGCCGTGGGCATCTGGTGGTTCCTCGCCCACCGCGGGCCGCTGCGGTTCCTCGGCGCGCTGGTGGCCGTCGGCGCGCCCGTCGCGACCCTGGTCCTCTACACCGTCGGGGGCCTGTGGCTGACCGCGCTCCTCTCCCTCGGCCTGTGGGCGGTGGCGCTGCTGTGCGCGCGGGCCGCCCTGCGCCGCCCCCAGGAGCGGCGCGGGCCCGGTACGACGACGGACCGGGCGCGCGGCGTGCGCCGGCCGCGGCCCCGCCGGCCGGTCCTGATCATGAACCCGAAGTCAGGGGGCGGGAAGGTCGGCCACTTCGGACTGGTCGAGCACGCGGAGAAGCTGGGCGCGCGGGTGATCCTGATCGACCCGTCCGTCGAGACCGACGTCGCCGCGCTCGCCCGGGAGGCCGTCGCCGACGGCGCCGACCTGCTGGGGGTGGCCGGCGGCGACGGGACCCAGGCCCTGGTGGCCGCGGTGGCCGCCGAGCACGACCTGCCGTTCCTCGTCATCTCGGCCGGCACCCGGAACCACTTCGCCCTCGACCTCGGTCTCGACCGCGACGACCCGTCGAAGTGCCTGGACGCCCTCGTCGACGGCGAGGAGCTCCGGGTCGACCTGGGCTCGGTCTCCGGCCGGGCCTTCGTGAACACCGTCTCCTTCGGCGTGTACGCGGACGTCGTCCAGCGCCCCGAGTACCGCGACGCGAAGGCGGGCACCGCCCTCGACGCCCTGCCCGATCTGCTCCAGGGCGGTCAGGGGCCCGGTCTCGACGCGACCGCCGGCGGCAACCGGCTGGTCGCGCAGCAGGCGATCCTCGTCAGCAACAACCCGTACGCGGCCCCCGACCCCTTCAGCGCCGCCGCCGCCCGCAGACCCCGCCTCGACGGCGGCGAACTCGGCGTCATCGGCGTCCGGGTGACGAGCGCCGCGGAGGCCGCCGGTCTGGCGGTCTGGGGCACGCAGGCGACCGCCCTGAACGTCCTGACCGCCGAACGGGTCGAGGTCGTCGGCACCTCGGGAAGCCCCGGGAACGGCAACGGGACCGGCGGCGGGACCGGTGAAAGGAACGGGGCCGGGAATGGGACCGGTGAAAGGAACGGGACCGGGAACGGGACCGGTGAAAGGAACGGGAACGGGAATGGGACCGGTGAAAGGAACGGGAACGGGAATGGGAACGGGACCGGCAACGGCGTTGGCGGATACGACCCCGGCACCATCCCCGTAGCCGTCGACGGCGAGGCGCTCGTCCTGCCCACCCCGGTCGTCTGCACCCTCCGCCCGCGCGCCCTGCGGGTCCTGGTGCCGCGGGACCGGCCGGGCTCCGTCCTGCCCAGGCCGCCCCTCGACTGGCGGCGGATCACCGCGCTCGCGCTCCACAGTTCATCCGGCACCACGTGAAGGAACAGCACATGACCACGACGACGATGACCGGTCCGATCCGGGACATCCTCCGGGACCTCCGCGCGGTCGACGGCGCCGTGTACGCCGCCGTGGCGGCGACTCCCACGCCCGCGCTCGACGCGGGGCTGCGCCGGCTGTCCAGGACGGCCGACCACTCGAAGATCTCGTTCGGGGTGGCGGCCGCGCTCGCCCTGGTGCCGGGCCGGCCGCGCCGTGCGGCGCTGGCCGGGCTCGGGGCGATCGCGGTGGCCTCGGCCTCGGCCAACCTGCTGGGCAAGCGGCTGGTCCGCAGGGCGAGGCCGGACCGGGAGGCGGCCCGGGTGGAGGTGGCCCGCCACGTCCCCATGCCCGACTCGGCGTCGTTCCCGTCCGGGCACACCGCGTCGGCGGTGGCCTTCGCCACCGCCGTCGGCATGGTCCTGCCGGGCGCTGCGGCGCCCCTCGGGGTCCTCGCGGGGGCCGTGGGCTACTCCCGGGTGCACACCGGGGTGCACTACCCCGGCGACGTCGCCGCGGGCGCGGTCCTCGGCGTCGTGAGCGCGGCCGTCGCCCTGACGGTCGAGGCGTCCTGGGCGGCCGCCAGGCGGAGGTGAGCCGCCGTCACGAGGCCGTACCGCACGGCGTGTCCGCTACGCGGCCCGGGCCAGCTCCTCCTCCGTGAGGCCGAGGCCGGCCAGGCGGTCCGGGTCGGCGAGGACCTGGAGCGCGACGATCCGGTCTCCGGAGATGGTGAAGGACAGGAGCGAGACCGGGCGTCCCTTGGCGACGGAGAGGAACGCGGGCGCGCCGTTGACCACGACCGGCAGTGCCGCCTGGCGGAACTTGGCGTACATGAGGGCCTGCGAGATGACGGCCTCGGCGCCCCGCACCAGCTTGGACGCGCCCGCGAGGACGCGGCCGCCGTCCGCGCGCAGCACCACGTCCGGGTCGAGGACGGCGAGGAGGCCCTCGAAGTCGCCGCCGTTCGCGGCGGCGAGGAAGGCGTCGGCGATCTCCCGCTGGCGCCGGGCGTCGGGGCCCGGGGCGGGGGTGGCGTCCTGCACCCGGCGGCGGGCGCGGCTGGCGAGCTGCCGGGTGGCGGCCGGCGTGCGGTCCACGATCTGCGCGATCTCGTCGAAGGAGACGGCGAACATGTCGTGCAGCACGAACGCGAGCCGTTCGGCCGGCGAGAGGGTCTCCAGGACGACGAGGAGCGCGAGGCCGACCGTCTCGGTGAGTTCGGCGGCGTGCTCCGGGTCGGTGGTGTCCGCGACCCGGACCACCGGGTCGGGGACGTAGTACTCCAGTGGGTCCTCGCGGCGCGAGGAGCGCGAGCGCAGCATGTCCAGACAGACGCGGCCGACGACCGTGGTCAGCCAGCCGCTGAGGTTCTCCACCCCGCTGACGTCGGCGCGGCTCAGCTTGATCCAGGCTTCCTGGACGGCGTCCTCGGCCTCGCTGAGCGATCCCAGCATCCGGTAGGCCACCGCCCGCAGATGGTTCCGGTCGGCCTCGAAGCGCCGGGCCAGGAGTTCCTTGTCGGCGTCCCCGGCCGTGAACTCCCCGTCGGCACGTTCCTTCTCGGCGTCCACTCGTCGATCTCCCCCTTCGCGTCCCGTCATGTCGTCATGACGGAGGAAACGCTGCCTATGTGACACGAACCGAGGGGCTCCGGGTGGGCCGTGCCGTATCGGCACGTGAGATCCCCGCTGTCCGCCGGAGAAGGCCCGGGATTCCCCGGCGTAAGTCGTCGAGCACCGTGGATCCCCCCTTCAGCTCGATGATCATCATCCGTAGATTGATCACCATGACGACGACAGAGACGCAGGTCAACCCCGTTCTCCGGACCCCGCCGGCTTCTCCCGCCGCGGCGGCCGCCTACTTCTCCGCGAGCCTGGCCTTCCACGCCGACGTCTCGGACGTGGCCTCCGCGCTGGCCACCGCGGCGGCCGAGGGCACCGACCCCGGCTTCGCGGTGATCGACTCGCGCTCGACGGCCTCCTGGGACCAGGGGCACGTCCCCGGCGCGATCCACCTGCCGACCGCGCTCATCCCCGAGCAGGCCGAGCAGCTGCTCGACCGGTCGGTGCCGGTCGTCACCTACTGCTGGGGCCCCGGCTGCAACGGCGCCACGCGCGCCGCGCTGGCCCTCGCCGAGCGGGGCTTCCAGGTCAAGGAGATGCTCGGCGGCTTCGAGTACTGGGTGCGTGAGGGCTTCGCGTACGAGACCTGGGAGGGGCCCGCGGAGAAGGCCGCGGACCCCCTGACGGCACCGGTCGACTCCGACGACTGCGGGTGCTGACGTAAACCGATTTCGTGATCGCCCCGGTCATGGCGTAGAGTCGTGTTTACCGACGCGGGGTGGAGCAGCTCGGTAGCTCGCTGGGCTCATAACCCAGAGGTCGCAGGTTCAAATCCTGTCCCCGCTACTCAGTAGCAACGAAGGCCCGGATCCATTCACTGGATCCGGGCCTTCGTCGTTCTCCGGCGCTCTCCGCTTGACCTTTACGCGACGTCAAGATCTAGCGTTCTCGGCATGGAGTGGTCGATCCAAGAGGTCGCCAAGAAGGCCGGCACCACCAGCCGCACCCTCCGCCACTACGGGGAGCGCGGACTGCTGGAGCCGAGCCGGATCGGCGCGAACGGTTACCGGTACTACGACCAGGCGGCGCTGGTACGGCTCCAGCGCATCCTGCTGCTGCGCGAGCTGGGGCTCTCCCTGTCCGCGATCGCCGAGGTCCTCGAAGGTCAGCGGGACACGTCCGCCGCGCTGCGGACCCATCTCGCGCTCCTGGAGCAGGAGCGCGAGCGCATCGGACGCCGGATCGCGTCGGTGCGGACCACTCTCCACAAGACCGAGAACGGAGAAGAGCTCATGGCCGATGAAGTGTTCGACGGCTTCGACCACACGGTGCACGAGAAGGAGGTGACCGAGCGCTGGGGCCGCGAGGCGTACGAGAAGGGCGACCGCTGGTGGCGCTCGCTCGACGCCGACCGGAAGAAGGCCTTCATGGAGGAACAGGCCGGTATCGCCCGCGACTTCGGGCAGGCGGCCCGGGACGGCCTGGCCGCCGACAGCGACGAGGTGCAGGCCATCACGCGGCGCCAGATCACCTGGCTCTCGGCCACCACGACCCCCACCAAGGAGTACGTGATCGGCCTCGGCCGGATGTACGTCGACGACCCGCGCTTCACTGCGAACTACGACAAGCACGGCGAGGGCACCGCGGTCCTCGTCCGCGACGCCATGCGGATCTACGCGGAGCGCAACCTCTAGGGCCTGTCTGGCCCGCGGTGGATTCCGGCGGAAGCAGACGGTGGCCGACACCGGGCCCGCCCCTTTGCGGGTGCGAGGTGCCCCACCGTAATGCCGCGCGCGTCATGAGTGACGCGCGTGTGAGCGGCAGGAACGAACTGAGCCGGCGGGCGCCCGCCGTGCTCGCGCTCCTGGCGCTCCTCGCGCTCCTCGTCGCCCATGGCGCCCGGGTGCACGTCGTGCCCGAGCCGAGCCCGCGGGCGGCCGGCAGCAGGCCCGGATGGACCGGGTCGCCGAGCTGCTGACGAGCCTGCCCGGCGCCTGGTGCCCGGTGGCCCGACCCGTACGGAAACCCCGACCCTCCCGACGCGTACGCCAGCCGGGCGGCCGGGCTGTCCGGGCTGCTGCGGATCACGGTCTGCGCGACGGCCACGGCCCTGCTCTCCAGGGGCGGACGTCCGGGGGAGGCGGCGAAGGGGGACCGACGACGGCCGTACGGGGGAGGCGGCCGGAGGGGTCCGGGGTCCGGCGGGGCCAGGGGGCCGGGGGCTACGCCACTCGGCCCCGCGGGAGTCGCCGCCCCGTGCGGCGGCGGCCACCCTGGGAGGGCGCGGTGCGGACCGCGGCCGGTCGGACCGGGCAGGAGAGCACAGGTGGGGCACCCCCAGGAGGCGGCGGGCGGCGTACGGCGGCGTGAGCCGCGGCGCGCGTACGGCGGCGCCGGGCGCTTCATCCGCGCGCTGCCCCCGCTGGTCATCGCGGGCGGTGTCGTCTTCGACGTGTCGACGCCGCCCGCCTACACGGCGGCGCCGCTCTTCTCCGCAGCCCCGTTGATCGCCGCGCCCTTCTTCTCCCTGCTCACCACCCTGCTCACCGGGATCGGCGCCGTCCTCGCCTCCGTCGGGCTGCACCTCTACAACGGCACCGCCGGCGAGATCCCGGCCCTCACCGAGACCCTGACCGTCCTCACCGTCTCCGCGCTCGCCCTCCTCATCAACCGGGTCGTGCGCCGCAGCGGCGAGCGGCTCGCCTCGGCGCGGGTCATCGCGGAGACCGCGCAGAAGGCGGTCCTGCCGATGCCCGCCGAGCGGATCGGCGGCCTCCAGTGCGCTGCGCGGTACGAGGCGGCGCAGGCGGACGCGTTCATCGGCGGCGACCTGTTCGCCGTCCAGGACACCCCGCACGGGGTGCGGCTCGTGGTCGGGGACGTCCGGGGCAAGGGGTTGGACGCGGTGGAGGCCGTCGCGGTCGTCATCGGGGCCTTCCGGGAGGCGGCCGAGCAGGAACGGACCCTGGAGGGCGTGGCCCAGCGCCTCGAACGGGCGCTGGCCCGGGAGGGCACCCGCCGGCACGGCTTCGACGCCTTCGAGGGGTTCACCACCGCCGTGCTCGCCGAGATCCCGCGCGCCGACGCCGGCGACACCGGCGGCGCGTTCGGCGGGTTCGTACGGGTGGTGAACCGCGGGCACCCGCCCCCGCTGATGCTGTACGCGGACGGGCGCCTCGACCTGATGGAGCCGGCCGAGGCGGCGCTGCCCCTCGGCATGGGGGACCTGGCGGCGTGGCCGGACCGGGCCGAGGCGAAGCCGTATCCGCCGGGCGCGACCCTGCTCTTCTACACCGACGGCCTCTCGGAGGCGCGGAACGCGCAGGGCGTCTTCTACGACCCGGCCGCGCGGCTCGCCGGCCGGATCTTCCCGGGACCCGAGGAGCTCCTCGACGCGCTCGTGGACGACGTACGCCTCCATACGGGCGGCGGGTCGACGGACGACATGGCACTGCTCGCGGTGAGCCGGCCGGCCGCGGGGCAGCCGGAGCGGCGCCGGACCATGCCGGTGGTGCCGCCGGGTGGGCGCGACGACCGCAGCTCCGGTCACCAGGCGTAGTCGAGGGGTGTCACTGCGATAACAATTGACATAACGTCAGATCTTGGGGGTTTGGGGTTTGCATTCTGAAGGGTGGTCAACTCGGACTATTCCGCCCCAATTCAATGAACGATCAAGGGGGACAGCTTGGAATCGGGACCCCCTGTCTATTAACGTTCGATAACGCAGCGCGGTCGTCACACCCGTCGCAAGAGGCGGCACCGTGCGCACGCGCCGAATCCTGAAAAGGAACCGGGGAACCACTACTTGGGGTGAATCGGGCCTTTCGCACCCGTGCGACCGTGCCCGTAGGAGACCTTCCTGCTCCGAACCCGTCAGCTAACCCGGTAGGCGAGAAGGAAGGAAAGGAGCGCGCCTCCGTGGCGTCCAATCCCCCCGCACCCGAAGTCCCCTTCGATGCCTTCGGCGGTGGTGCGGGTCCCGCAGCTCCGGACACCGAGTGGAATCCCACCGAGGACTCCCTCCGCGCGCAGAGCCGCTCCGGCGGCCGCCACCGCGTCGTCAAGCAGCGCTCCAACTTCGCCCGCTCCTCCACCGTCCTCGGCGTCGGCGTGATCGCCGCCGTCGGCGCGGGCGGCCTCGCCACCGCGCAGGAGAAGCCGCCGGTCGCGATATCGCTCCCGGACCTCCCCGACCTCGGCCTCCCGGACGCCCACGACCTGCCCGGCGTCGGCGACCTCCTCGGCGAGGACAGCGAGCCCGTCAGCGCGGCCCGCGCCAACCCGAACCCGCTCACCGCAGCCACCTACACCACGGCCTCGGACGAGCGGGCCGACACGGCCACCCGGACCGCGACCGGCGCCGCCGACGCGGGCGAGGCCCTGCGCGCCCGCATCCTCCAGCAGGCCGAGCAGCAGCAGGCCTCCGCCGACGCCGCCGACAAGGCCGCGGCGGAGAAGCTGGCGGCCGAGAAGGCCGCCGCCGAGGCCCTGGCCAAGGAGGCCGCCGCGGAGAAGGCGGCCGCCGATGCCAAGGCGAAGGCCGAGGCGGAAGCCAAGGCCAAGGCGGAGGCGGAAGCCGCCGCGAAGGCGGAGGCCGAGCGCCTCGCCCAGCTCGCGGCCAGCTACTCGCTGCCGATCTCCTCGTACACCCTCACCGCCACCTACATGCAGTCCGGCTCGATGTGGTCCTCCGGCTACCACACCGGCCTCGACTTCGCGGCGCCCACCGGCACCCCGCTCAAGGCGGTCCACGGCGCCACCGTGAAGTCCGCCGGCTGGTCCGGCTCCTACGGCTACCGGATCGTCCTGGAGCTGGAGGACGGCACCGAGGTCTGGTACTGCCACCTCTCGTCCATGACGGTCTCCGTCGGCCAGACCGTGGGCACCGGCGAGACCATCGGCCGCGTCGGCGCCACCGGCAACGTCACCGGCGCCCACCTCCACATGGAGGTCCACACCTCCGGCGGCGACGGCATCGACCCGGCGGCCTGGCTCCGCTCCAAGGGCCTGAGCCTCTGAGGATCTGAGGCCCCTGGGGGCCTGAGCCTGTGGGGGCCGGCCCCTGGGGGCCTGAGCTTCCGACGGCCGGGCTTCCGACGGCCGGACCTCCGGTGACCGGGCCTCCGAGAGCCCGGGCCCTCCGCAAGGAATAGGCCCGGCGGCGGGCGGGGTTGACCCCCGCATGACCTCACTCCGCCCGCTGGGCAGCTCCGACCTGCACGTCTTCCCCCTCGCCCTGGGCGGCAACGTCTTCGGCTGGACCGCCGACGAGGCCCAGTCCTTCGCCGTCCTCGACGCCTATGCCGCCGCCGGCGGCAACTTCGTCGACTCCGCCGACATGTACTCCGCGTGGGCCGAGGGCAACGAGGGCGGCGAGTCCGAGACCGTCATCGGCCGCTGGCTCGCCTCCCGCGGCAACCGCGCCGACGTCGTCGTCGCCACCAAGGTCGGTGCCCACCCGCACTTCAAGGGGCTCTCCGGCACCACCATCAAGGGCGCCGCGGAGGAGTCGCTGCGCCGCCTCGGCACCGACCACATCGACCTCTACTACACGCACTTCGACGACGAGACCGTTCCGGTCGAGGAGATCGTCACCGCCCTCGACCAGCTGGTGAAGGACGGCAAGGTGCGCGCCGTCGCCGCCTCCAACATCTCCCCGGAGCGGCTGCGCGCGTCCCTCGACTTCGCCGAGGCCGAGGGCCTGACCCGTTACGTGGCCCTCCAGCCGCACTACAACCTGGTGTCCCGCGCCACCTACGAGGGCCCGCTCCTGGAGACCGCCGAGCGGGCCGGGCTCGCCGCCGTCCCCTACTACGGCCTCGCCTCCGGCTTCCTCACCGGCAAGTACCGTCCCGGCGCCACCGTCGACAGCGTCCGCGCGGCGGGAGCCGGCGGCCACCTCGACACCGAGCGCGGCCGGGCCGTCCTCTCGGCGCTCGACTCCGTCGCGGAGGCCCACGAGGCGGAGCTCGCCACCGTCGCCCTCGCCTGGCTCGCCTCCCGGCCCACCGTCGTCGCGCCGATCGCCTCGGCCCGCACGGTGGAGCAGCTCCCGGCGCTGGTCGCGTCCGCCGACCTCACGCTCACCGACGCCGAGCTGGCCCTGCTCACCGAGGCGTCCGCCGCCTGACGCCGTCTGCGCCGTCCGTCGGACGTTCCCGCCCGGCTCGTCCGTCGGACGTTCCCGCCCGGCCTGTCCGGCTGACGTTCCCGTCCGGCCCGTCCGGTCAGGTGGCCCCGTTCGGAGTCGGCCGGCTCCGAACGGGGCGGCTGCGGCTAACTGCGGTACGGGTTGTAGCCGCCGTAGTCCAGGTACTGCGGCGGCGCCCACACCCGGCCCGTGGCCCGCGCCGCGTACGTCAGCGCCGGGGAGGCGACCTCGCGGCGCTGCCACAGGTGGTGGAGCAGCTCCTGCTCGCGGGCCGGGAAGTCGGGTCCTGCCGTGCCGCGCCGGGCCCGGTCCCGGAGGAACGCCAGGGTCGTCGCGAAGGACTCGTACTCGCCGACGGTCCGCGCGGCCGCCGGGCCGTACGTCCGGGCGGCGAACGAGCGGGCCATCTGGCGGGCGCGCATCGAGGAGAGCGCGAGCGGCTCGGCGGGGGACAGCCAGCCGGCCGCCGCGTACGCCGGGAGCTCGCCGGATATCGTGCGCAGCTCGCGCTGCCGGCTCCACACCGCGAGCCAGGTCAGCAGGCCGAAGGCCGGGACCATGATCGCCCCGTACACCGCGTAGAAGGCCCAGGGGCCGCCGAAGGTGGCCGAGCCGTTCCAGGCGGCGTGCAGGCCCATGGCGAGCAGCAGCCCGGCGAGCGGCAGCAGCACCTTCCGGAGCCGCTTGCCGCGCGGGGCGAGCGCGGCGAAGCCGAAGCCGATGCCGGTGAGCACGGTGAAGAGCGGATGCGCGAACGGCGACATCACGACCCGTACGAAGAAGGTGCCGGCGGTCACCATGCCGATGCCGGAGCCGAACTCCTGGTCCTCGCCGAAGGCGTTGCCGAGGTAGAGGATGTTCTCGGTGAAGGCGAAGCCGGTCGCGGTGAAGCCGGCGAAGACGACGCCGTCGACGAGCCCGCCGAAGTGCCGCCGGCGGAAGAGGAAGAGCAGCAGGATCGCGGCGGCCTTCGCGCTCTCCTCCACCACCGGCGCGATGACGGTGGCCCCGAGGTTGTCGGCCGAGTCCGGGTCGGCCGTGGCCGTCGCGATCCAGCGGACCGCGAAGGAGTTCGCCAGGATCGCGACGAGCGCGGCGGCGAAGGCGCCCCAGGCGAAGGCGAAGAGCAGGTTCTTCCAGGGGCCAGGCTCGACCCGGTCGAGCCAGCGGAACGCGGCCATCAGCAGCGGTACGGGCAGCACGGCGAGGCCCAGGCCGACGAGGAAGCCCTGGGTGCCGGTCTGCTCGCGGACCAGGGCCAGGATCACCAGGGCGCAGAGCGCGAGCAGCACCACGACGGCGACGGCCCGGAGCACGCGGCTGCGCCAGAACGCGCGGCGGGGCCGGTAGCGCCACTGCGACCGGTCCGCCGCGGCCGGAAAGGCCGGCTCGTCGGTGTCCCGGTGGGGGACGGGCGCGGCGTTCTCGGGGGACAGGCCGGCGGGGGCCGCGACTCCGCGGAGCCGGCCGGCGGGCGCAGGGTCCTGGGGGGTGCGGCCGACGGGCGCGGTGTCCTCGGGAGACCGGTCGGCGGGGGCGGGATTCGACACGTGAGCGACCCTAACGACCCCCACCGACACCAGGCGACGGGGTTATCCCCGCGGGACCCGCCGGAACAGCAGGTCGTGCACGACGTGACCCTTGTCCAGACCCTGGCCCTCGAAGCGGGTGACCGGCCGGAAGTCGGGCCGGGGGGCGTAGCCGCCGTCCGGCTGGGTGTTCTCGAAGTCGGGGTGCGCGGAGAGGACCTCCAGCATCTGCTCGGCGTACGACTCCCAGTCGGTGGCGCAGTGCAGCACGCCGCCGGGCCTGAGCCGGGTGGCGAGGAGGCTGAGGAACTCGGGCTGGATGAGCCGCCGCTTGTGGTGCCGCGCCTTGGGCCACGGGTCAGGGAAGTAGACCCGGCAGCCGTCGAGGGAGTCCGTCGCGAGCATCTCGCGGAGCAGGATGATCGCGTCGCCGTTGGCGACCCGCACGTTGGTCAGGCCGTTGCGGTCGGCGAGCCCGAGCAGATTGCCCTGGCCGGGCGTGTGCACGTCCACGGCCAGGATTCCGGTGCCCGGGTCGGCCGCCGCCATCTGCGCGGTCGCCTCGCCCATCCCGAAGCCGATCTCCAGGACGACCGGCAGCCCGCCGAACATCTCGCCGAGGTCGAGGACGCTCTTGCCGTCGATGTCCAGGCCCCAGTCGGGCCACCTCTTCAGCATCGCCTCCGCCTGCCCGTACGTGACGCGGCTGCGGCGCGGCTGGAAACTCCGGATCCGCCGCTCGTGGTGCGCCCCGGCCGGGTCGGGCATCGGCCCTTCCCCGGGCGCGAACATCCGGCTTCCCCGCCGTGCGGCGGTCCGGCCGGCCTCGGCGACGGGCTGCGATTCGTTCTCACTCTGCTCAGACACAATGCCCCCAATCCTACGGCGCCCCCACCCCCACGATGCGGTCCGCGCCCACGCCCCACGATGCGGTCCGCGCCCACGCCCCACGATGCGGGCTGCGCCCCTCGCGCCCCACGATGCGGGCTGCGCCCCTCGCGCCCCAAGATGTGGGCTGCGCCCACCTCCACGATGCGGGCTGCCCCGCCCCCACGGGGTGGTGGGCTGCGCCCCTGCCCCCACCGCGCCGGCTGCGCCCCACGGTTGGGCTGCGCCTCCCACCGCGCCGGCTGCGCCCGCCCCCGCCGCGCGGTGCCCGCGCCCCGCGCCGAGTGCTTCGCCCTCGCCCACCCGCCGTGTGGGCAATCGTCCCGCTGGGCGGGACGGGTGGGCACACAGGACGGCGCCCTCTGCCGGGCCCAGGCTTCCGCGCCTGAGCCCGGACCACAGGTGCGGCGCCGTGGTGGGTTGTGCCCACCCGTTCCGCCCTTGCGGAACAGTTGCCCACAACCGGGGTCCTGCCGAGGGCGCGGTCCTCAACCGGGGCCTGCCAAGATGCGGCCCCACCCGGGGTCCTGCCGAGGGCGCGGCCCGCAACCGGGGGCATGGGAGCGGGCGCGGCCCCACCCGGGGTCCCGCCGAGGGCGCGGCCCGCAACCGGGGGCATGGGAGCGGGCGCGGCCCTCAACCGGAGCCTGCCAAGGCCGCGCCCCGCAACCGGAGCCTGCCAAGGCCGCGGCCCTCAACCGGGCCCTCCCAAGGCCGCGGCCCCCACCCGCGGCCCTCCCAAGGACGTGGTCCCGCGACCCGGGCGCGGGGAGGGCGGGGCTCACGGCGGGGTCCTGCCGAGGGGGTGGTCCGGCGGCTAGAGCTGGGCGAGGGCGAGCCCGGCGACCTCGCGGCCGATCGGGAGGGAGGCCGTCGCCGCGGGCGAGGGCGCGTTCAGGACGTGCACCGTGCGCGCCTCCTCGCGGATGAGGAAGTCGTCGACGAGCGTCCCGTCCCGCAGTACCGCCTGCGCCCGTACGCCCGGCGCCGCGCGCCGCAGGTCGGACTCCTCGACGACCGGCAGCAGCCGCCGCACGGCCTCGGTGAAGGCCCGCTTGGAGAGCGAGCGGCGGAGTTCGCCGGCGCCGTAACGCCAGTGGGCGCGGGCGATGGACCAGGAGCCGGGCCAGGCCAGGGTGCCGGCCAGCTCGCGGGGGTGGACGACGGACCAGCCGTATCCCTCGCGGGCGAGTGCCGGTACCGCGTTGGGCCCGATGTGGACGCCGCCGTCGATGCCCCGGGTGAGGTGGACGCCGAGGAAGGGGAAGGCGGGGTCGGGGACGGGATAGACCAGGCCCCGGACGAGGGAGGGGTCGGCGAGCTCGTAGTACTCCCCCCGGAAGGGGACGATCCGCATGCCGGGGTCGTCGCCCGCGAGGCGCGCGATCCGGTCGCAGTGGAGCCCGGCGCAGTTGACGAGGACCCGCGCCCGCACGATCCGGCCGTCCGCCGTGCGGACGGCGACGCCCCAGGGGCGCCGGTCGATCGCGGTGACCTCCGCGCCGCGCAGGACGCGGGCTCCGGAGGCTTCGGCGAGGCGGGCCGACACCGCGCCGTAGTCGCAGATTCCGGTCGTGCCGACGTGGATCGCGGCGAGGCCGCGGACCCGCGGCTCGTACTCGCTGATCTGGGTGGGGCCGAGCTCGCGGACCGGGATGCCGTTCTCCCGGCCGCGCTGGACGAGCGCGTGCAGTCGGGGCAGCTCGTCGCGTGTGGTGGCGACGATGAGCTTCCCGGTCACCTCGTGCGAAATGCCCCATTCGGCGCAGAACTTGACCATTTCGGCCGCGCCCGAGACCGCGAAGCGGGCCTTGAGCGACCCCGGCCGGTAGTAGATCCCGCTGTGGATCACCCCGCTGTTGCGCCCGGTCTGGTGGCGGGCGAGGTCCTGCTCCTTCTCCAGGACCGTGACGCGGGTGCCGGGCGCGGCACGCGTCAGCGCGTACGCCGTCGAGAGACCGACGATTCCGCCGCCGATCACCAGTACGTCGCAGTCAAACACCAGCGCCACCTCCCACCCCCGATAGTGCACTGGCCCACTGACAACGTCGCTAAACGCCCACGTCGTGGGATGCGCGTCACGCCCGGGCGGACCGGCGTGCCCGACCGGCGCGTCACGCCGGGGAGACGAGGAGGGGCCGGGCCAGCTCCCGCAGCTCCACGACCCGCGGCTCGTCCCCGTACGGTTCGAGCCGGTGCAGCAGGTCCCGTACGTACTCCGTGGTCCGCGCCGACGAGATCCGCCCCGCCACCTCCACGGCGAGCGTGCCCGCCGCGCAGGCCGCGTCGAGGTTGCCGGACTCCAGTTCGGCGACGGCGGAGACCACGAGCCGCAGCCCGTGCGAGCGGACGAACTCCTCGGTGGGCCGGGACAGCGCCTGCTCGGTGAAGCGGCGCACCTCGCGGGGCGCCTTCAGGTCCCGGTAGCACTCGGCCGCGTCGGCGCAGAACCGGTCGTACGAGTAGAAGCCGAGCCAGGTCGGGTCGGCGTCGCCCGCCCGGGACCGCTCCAGCCACCCCTCGGCGGACTTGAGCGCGCCGCCGGCGGCGAGCCCGTCGCCGGCCTTGGCGTGCGCGCGTGCCTCGACGAGCCGGAAGAAGGACATGGTGCGGGCGGTGGCGAGGCCCCGGTTGCGTTCGAGGGCGGCCTGGGCGAGGTCGACGCCCTCGTCGGCGAAGCCCCGGTAGGTGGCCTGGAGGGACATGGAGGCGAGGACGTATCCGCCGAGCGGCACGTCGGCGGCGGCGCGGGCGAGCCGCAGCGCCTGGATGTAGTAGCGCTGGGCGGCCTCCTGCTGCCCGGTGTCGAAGGCCATCCAGCCGGCCAGCCGGGTCAGCTCGGCGGTCGCGCCGAACAGGGCCCGGCCGACCTCGTCCGAGTACGAGCCGAGCAGCAGGGGCGCCGCGTCCACGCGTAAGCACTCCGGGACCATGGAGGAACGCCAGTCGCCGCCGCCGTACTTGGAGTCCCAGCGGCGGGCGTCCTCGGCGGCCTCGCGGAGCTTGGCGACGTCGCTGTGCCCCACCCGCGGGTGCTCCGCGGCCGTGGTGCCGGCGGCGCCCGTGCCGGGGCGCGGTGCCTCGCGCTCGACCGAGGGGTCGGCGGGGGTGATCAGCCAGCGCGAGGTCGGGGTCGCGTACGCGCTGACCGCGAAGGAGCCCGCCAGCGACTGCCAGATGCCGCCTCCGCCGGCCCGCCGCCCCGCGAGGTCCAGCCGGTACAGGTCGGTGGCGGAGCGCACCGCCTCGCCCACGTCGCGCGGGAAGGCGAGCCCCACCTCGGGCGCCGGGTCGGCGTCCGCGAGGCCGATCTCGTGCAGCGGCACGGGCCGGCCGAGCTTCTGGCCGATCGCCGCGGCGATCAGGTGCGGGGCGGCGCCCTGCGGCACCATGCCCTTCGACACCCATCGGGCGACCGAGGTCTTGTCGTATCGAAGCGTCAGTCCCCGTTGTGAACCGAGGTCGTTGACGCGCCGGGCGAGCCCGGCGTTGCTGATTCCCGCGAGGGCGAGAACCGTGCCGAGCTTTTCGTTCGGCCCGCGTTGCTCCCTGGACATGACGCCACCCCTCGACAACCCAGACGGCCGCCACGACGCCGGGCATAGGCGGGCGGCATTCGTAAACACAGCGTAGTTCGCCGCATCCCTACCGTTAAGGGGCGGTGTTCCGTATGGCGAGATTGTTGTGTGACCGGCCGTCGGGTCGTCTCGGCGGTCCGGTTCGTGCTCCGGCCGTGTGGCCGTGCGCCCGGCCGTGCGCTCTCGTCCGGCCGGAGGGGGAGCGCTTCCATGAGGAATGCGTGGGTCGGCCCGCTCGGCCGGGAACGGTGTCCCGGACCAGTGGGCTGGGGGACACCGCCGCCCCATTCCCCGCGGGCGGCGGACGGCGCCGGGAGGCGGGAGCGCCTCCCGGGCTGCCGGATGCCCGAGCGGGCCCTTGACGGCCCCGTCGCGTTCCAAACCCGCCGGGGACGGTCGATATTTGGCCGAATGACGCCGGTGGCCCCTCGGCAGCCAACTGGCCCATGCCAGGGGCGCATTCGGCTTTCGCGCGCGTGCGCCCGGACTCCGCCCCGTGCGCCGTTGTCGTGGCAGCATGTCTCCCACCGAAACGGATGTGGAGGCGCCGATGCGATGGCTGGTGGGCTGGAGCAGTGTCGCCGCGCACCTCGCACCGACCGCCGGAGCGCGATCGGGGGCGGTGCACGGCCGGTACGACTCCGACCTCCCCTCCTCCGCCGGATACGGCTCCGACCGGGCGGCCGAGGGGCGCACGGTGCAGCCGGTGGGCGCACAACTCCTGTGGAACGGGCCCGACCCGCTGTGGGCGGTCGGCGACTGGCGGCCCGACGAGGTGCGCGTGGTGGCCGTCGACGACCACACCCGCCTCGCCGTGCTCGGCTGTTGCGCCGCGAGCGACGAGGAGCTCCGCCTCGGCCTGCTCACCGCGCGCGGGGGCGCGCTGAGGCACCTCACCGCATGGTCCGGCAGCTACACGGCCGTGGTCAGGGCCGGCCGCCGCGTCACCGTGACCGGTGACCTGGCGGGCGCCCGGCCGGTGTTCCACACCCCGTGGGCGGGCGGCACCGCCTTCGCCACGGCCGCCCTGCCGCTCGCCGACCTCGTCGAGGCCCAGCTCGACATCGGCCACCTGGCCGCCCTCCTGGCCTGCCCCGAGACCCCGGAGGCGTTGCGCGACTCCACCCCGTACGAGGGGGTACGGCGGGTGCCGCCCGGCCACGCGCTGATCCTGCGGGAGGGGTCACGGGAGATCACCGGGTACGAGCAGGTCGCCTCGCTCGCGGTCGCGGCGCCCGAGTCCGACCCCCGGCAGGCCGTCGAAGGGGTGCGGGACGCCCTCGTCGAGGCCGTACGCGCCCGGCTCACCGCACCCCGCCACGCACCCGAGGTCCCGCTCCCCGACCCCGGCCCGGTCCCTGGCATGGGGCCCGCCGACCGGCGCGCGGCCCGGGGCGCGGGACCGGCCCCCGGCATCGGCGCCGACCTCTCCGGCGGCAGCGCGTCCGGCACCCTCGCCCTCCTCGCGGCCGGCCTCCCCGGGGTGCCGGGCACGGTCATCGGGCACGGCGCGGGGGCGGGGGAGCGGCTGCTCGCGGTCACCTTCAACGACCTGGCCACGCGCGCGGGTTCGGGCCGCGAGGAGGAGCTGAAGCGGGCCAGGGAGCTCGCGGCCGACCCGCGCCTGCACCACGTGGTCGTCGCGGCCGGCGAGGAGGCGCTCCCGTACGCCGCCCTGGACGGGCCGCTCACCGACGAGCCAGGGCCCGCCCTCGTCACGGCAGAGCGGCACCGGCGGCGGCTCGCGGGCGGCAGCGCCGACCACTTCACCGGGATGGGCGCCAAGCAGGTCCTCGACGCGCACCCGGCGCGCCTCGCCGACCTCCTGATGGACCGCAGGCGCCGCTCCCTGGTGCGTCCCGTGACGGCGCTCGCCAAGGCCTCGGGCCCGTCCGCGGGCGCGTTCCTGGTGCCGCTGACCGTCTACCGGGCGGCGCGGAAGCTGGCCCGTACCCCGTACCGCACGGGTCTGGAGACGGCGGCCCGGCGCGTCCTGGAGGCGAACCGCACGGCTCCCGACGGCTTCGGCCCCCTGGAGGCCTCGCTGTCCGCCCTGGCCTGGTCGCGGCCGGGGCCCGCGGCGCGCTGGCTGACGGGGGAGGCACTGGCCGAAGTATCGGTTCGCCTGAACCGGGCGGCGACCCTCCCCGCCTCCGTCCAGCGCCCGGGCGAGGCACGCGCGCGTGCCGCCCTCGTCCGCGCCGCGGCCGACCACCGGGTCCTCGAACAGGCCGCGGAGATCCGCGGCCAGCGGCTGCACGCGCCCTTCCTCGACAACCAGGTCGTCCGGGCCTGCCGCGTGCTCCCCGAATCGCTCCGGGTCCAGCCGGACGCCCGCGCCGGCGTCCTGCGCACGGTCCTGTCCGGCGCCGGCGTCCACGACCTGCCCGCCGGCTGGGGCGCCCCGCATCCCGCCGTGCCCGCCGCGGCCACCCGCGCGGGCCTGCGCGCCGCGCTCCCCGAGCTCCTCGCCCTCTTCGACGCCCCCCTCCTCGCCGACGCCGGCCTCATCGACGCCCGCGTCGTCCGCCGCGCCCTCGGCTCCGCCGCCGACGGCGCCCCCGTCCCCCTCGACGGCCTCGCCGACCTCGTCTCCACCGAACTCTGGCTCCGCCGCCTCCTCGCCCGCCGCGGCTCCTGCTGGACCAGCACCACCGAGCCCCGCGCCCACCGTGCCGTCCAGGGCCCACTGGTCCCGGCCTCCCGCTCCCTCCCGGCGTGAGGCTCCGCCGGGCGGCCGGGACGTCACAGCACGCTCGTTCGAGTGAACGGGCTCCGGCCCCCGTCGCGACGCCCGTCCCAAGCCGAGAGCGTCGCGGCTTCGACGACCGGCAGGAGCGGCCCGCCGCCGACGCCGTCCTCCTCGTGCCGAAGTGACCTTTCTCCTCCTCCGCCACCGCGAGCCGTGACCGCGTCGAGAAGATCCGGGCCTACGCGCGCGGGCCTCCCCATCGACCACGAGGGCCTCCTCCTCGACCGCGAGGCCGGCGAGCCCGTCGTCTGTTCCGGCCCCGGCCCCGGCCCCGGCGACCACGACCACGAGTCCGTCCACAAGCCGGGGACGGTCGTCCCGCTTCCCCACCCCTCGGCTCCGGACCCGACAGCTCGGCGTTCTGACGGCGCCCGGACAAACCCCGAGGCACCCGCGGGTGCCACCGGCCACAATGAGCCGGTGCGGTATCTCATCCTCGGCACCACCGAGGCCCTCCGGCCCGACGGCACCCCCCTCCCCCTCGGCGGCGCCCGGCTGCGCGCGCTCCTCGCGGCCCTCGCGCTGCGCGGCGGACGGGCCGCGTCCGTCACCGAGCTCGCCGACGACGTCTACGGGGACGACCCGCCGCAGGACACCCCCGCCGCGCTCCAGGCCCTGGTCGGCCGCCTCCGCAGGATCCTCGGCAGGGAGGCCGTCGCCTCCACCCCGGGCCCCGGCTACCGGCTCGTCGCCGGCCCCGACGACATCGACCTGTACGTGTTCGAGCGCCGGGTCAGGGACGCGGGCGCACACCTCGACGCGGGCGACCCCGACACCGCGGCCGCCCTCCTCCGGGAGGCCCTCGGCCTCTTCCGGGGTCCCGCACTCGCCGACCTGCCCGACCCGGCGGGCGTCCGCCCCGACGCCCAGCGGCTCGCGGCCCTGCGCCGACGCGTCGAGGCCGACCTCCGCCGGGGCGCGACCGACGGACTCGTCCCGGAACTGTCCGAGCTGACCACCACGTACCCGTACGACGAGGCCTTCCGCGCCCACCTCATCCGCGCCCTGCGCGCCGAGGGCCGCCACGCCGACGCCCTCACCGCGTACGAGTCGGCCCGTCGCACCCTCGCCGACGCCCTCGGAACCGACCCCGGCCCCGAACTCACCGCCCTCCACCACGAACTCCTCACCGGCACGGCCCCGACCCGTACGGCCCCCGACCCGACGCCCCACGCCCCCGGCCCGGCCCGTACGGCCTCTGCCCCGGCTCGTACGCCCTCCACCGCGGCCCCTAGGAACCCGGTCGTCACAGCCGCCTCGGACCCGACCGCCACCGCCACCTCGGACCCAGCCGCCACCGCCACCTCGGACCCGGTCGTCACACCCGTCTCGGATCCCGCCGTCTCGGATCCCGCCGTCTCGGACCCGGCCTTCTCGGCTCCGGCCCCGAACCAGACCCCCACCGCCCCACCCGCCCCCGCCCCCGCTCCACCCGCCACTGCCCCACCCGCCACTGCCCCACTCGCCCCCGTCCCGGCCGCCCCCGCCCCCCACGCTCAGGGCAACATCCGCCCCCGCCTCACCTCCTTCGTCGGGCGCGAGCCCGAACTGGCCGCCCTCGACGCGGACCTGGGCCGCTCACGACTGGTGACCCTCACCGGGCCCGGCGGGTCGGGCAAGACGCGGCTCGCGGAGGAGGCCGCGCTGCGGGCCGCGGGGCCCGAGGCGTGGATCGCGGAACTGGCTCCGCTGGACGATCCGGAGGCACTGCCCGGCGCGGTGCTCTCCGCGCTGCGGCTGCGGGAGATCAACCTGACGCGCGACGGCGTGCCGCTCCAGGACGATCCGGCCGCCCACCTGGTGGAGCACCTGGCCCGCCGCCCCCTGCTCCTCGTCCTCGACAACTGCGAGCACGTCATCGACGCGGCCGCCGCCCTCGCCGAGACCCTGCTCACGCACTGCCCCCGGCTCCGGATCCTGGCCACCAGCCGCGAACCGCTCGGGGTGCCCGGCGAGTCGGTCCGCCCGGTCGAGCCGCTGCCGCCCGACCCGGCCCACCGGCTGTTCGCCGAGCGGGCCCGCGCGGTGCGCCCGTCCTTCGACCCGGCCCGGGACGGCGGCGCGGTGGACGAGATCTGCCGCCGCCTCGACGGCCTGCCGCTCGCCATCGAACTGGCCGCCGCCCGCCTCAGGCTGCTCACCCCGCGCCAGATCGCCGAGCGCCTCGACGACCGGTTCCGCCTGCTCACCTCCGGCTCCCGCACCGTCCTGCCCCGCCAGCAGACCCTCCGCGCCGTCGTCGACTGGTCCTGGGACCTGCTCGACCCGGACGAGCGCACCCTGCTCCGCCGGCTCTCGGTCTTCGTCGGCGGCTGGGACCTGGCCGCCGCGGAGGCGCTGTCGCCGAGCGCCGCCGACTCGCTGGGCGCGCTCGTCGACAAGTCGCTGGTCGTCGCCACGCCCGTCGACGGCGGTGAGATGCGCTACCGCCTCCTGGAGACCATCCACGAGTACGCCTCCGAGCGCGCCGCCGAGACCCCCGGCCTCCTCGCCGAGGCCGAGGCCGTCCACACCGCCCATTTCACGGCGTTCGCCGAGACCGCCGAGCCCAGGCTGCGTTCCGGGGAGCAGCTGCCCTGGATCGAGCGGATCGAGCGGGACCTCGACAACATCAGGGCCGCGTTCCACCGGGTCCTCGTCACCGCCCCCGACGAGGCCGCGGCCCACCGCCTCGTCTTCGCCATGGGCTGGTTCTGGTGGTTGCGCAACTACCGGCCCGAAGGGCTGTCCTGGGTCGAGCGCGCGGTCGCGCTCGGCGAGGACCCGGAGGACCCGGCCGACCCCCGGTACTGGCCGCGCATGCACCTGCGGATGCTGCACTTCTTCCTCGCCGTCGAGAACCACGCCGCCGCCGAGTTCCGCGACGACCCGGAGGTGTTCGACCTGGTGCGGCGGGTGCGGTCCGCGTTCGGCACGGACCTCGGCCCGCAGAGCGCCCGCTTCCCCGGTCTGCTCTGGCCGTTCACCGCGTACCTCACCGAGGATCCGGCGACGATCCGCGCCATGCTCGACGCCGCCGTCGACAACTGCCGTCGGCACGGCGGCGACTGGGAGGTCGGCGTCACCCTGATGTTCCGCACGCACATGGTCGTCGACATGCCCGGCGACATGCCCGGCGTCGACGAGGACCTGGCCGAGCTCCGGGACCTGGCCCGCCGGGTCGGCGACCGCTGGATGGGGGCGCAGATCGCGAGCGCCGCGGCCGAGGCGCACATGATGCGCGGCCGCCACGAGGAGGCGGGAGCGGCGTACGAGGAGGCCCTCGGTCTCGCCCGCGAGGTCGGTGCCCACGCCGAGAGCCCCTTCCTCCTCGCCCGCCTCGCCGAACTCTTCTACCACCGCGGTGACATGGAGGCCGCGCTGAAGGGCCTCGCGGAGGCCGAGGCGGAGGCCGAGCGCTACCACGTGCACGACACCCGGACGTTCGTCGGCTTCCTGCGCGCGGCCATCGCACTCCACGAGGGCGACGTGGCGACGGCCCGGGTCCTGCTGGAGGAGGCCGGCCGGCTCGTCACCGCCGGGACCCCGCCGCCGCACTTCTCGGCCGCGGTGACCGGTCTCACCGCCCTCGTCGAGGCCCACGAGGGCAAGAGCGCCGAAGCCGTGGCCCACGCGGTGTCCGCGCTGCGCGCCGCCCGGGACGGCCAGTGCGCGACCCTCGTCCACGCGGCGCTCGGCGAGGGGCTCGCGCTCATCCTGGCGGAGGTGGGCGAACCGGCCCTCGCCGTGACCGTCCTGGCCGCCGTCGACGTGTGGCGCGGCGACATACCTCGCTCGGTCCCGCAGCGCCGGGACGCCGAGGCGGTGACGGCGAAGGCGCTCGCCGCGTTCGGCGAGCCCGGCCTCGCCGCCGCCCGTGCGGCGGGCGAGGGACTCGACGTCGACGCCGTCCTGTCCCTCGTCGGGTCCCGGACGGGTGCCGACGAGGGAGCGGCCGGTCAGGACGGGGTCAGGAGCAGCTGATCCGGGAGTCCGCCCAGTCGGCGACGGCCGCCCGTCCGAACGGCGTGTGTTCCTCGACGACGAGCCGGAGGGTGCTGCGGCCGGTGATGTCCACGTGTACCGGAAGCGGCGGGTCGCCCGCCCGGACGACGTCGGAGCGCCAGAGCCGCTCGTCGTCGCCGTAGACGGAGAAGCGGACGCCGCCGACGCCGAGCAGGGCGCTCAGGTCGTCGACGCCGACGACCGCGTCGTAGGCGGTGCACTGCCGGTTCAGGTCGACGAGCAGCGAGGACGGCGCGTGGACGCTGACGCCGTGCGCGTACGGGGTGCCGCCGATGAAGAGGTTGCTCCGCTGCCACATCCAGCTGCTGTCCGACAGGGACACCTCGGGCTTGGTGCCGTCGCCGAAGATCCCGTACTGCAGCTCGCTGATCCGGTAGACGGCCGGCGCCGCGGGCGGCTTCGGCGCCGGCTTGGGCGAAGGCTTCTCGGCGGTCGGCGTCGGCGCCGGCGTCGGCGTCGTCTTCGGGCTGGGCGGTGGGGGCTTCGGCGCCGGAGTGGGCGTCGGCGCGGGCTTCTCGGGAGTCGGCGCCGGGCTCGGCGTCGGGCCCGGCGCCGGCGGCTCGGACCGTACGGGCGGAGGCGGCGGTACCGGCTTGGGCGTCGGCTTCGGCGGCGGCGCGGGCTCCGACGGCACGATCGGGGTGACGGCCGGCGGCGCGGGCTTGGGCGCGGCCACCGGCTGGGGGTCCCCGGCCATGGCCCAGACGAGGCCGGCGGCCGCGGCCACCGCTATGGCGGCGGCGATGCCGGCCTTCGCGGGCGCGCCGAGGCCCTCGGCGGCGGCCCCGCCGGAGGCCGCGCCGCCGGAGGAACCGGCCGCCGCGGCCGCGGCGCCCGCTCCCGCCGCGGCGGCGGTGCCACCGGCGACGACCCCGGCCGCCTTGAGGGAGTAACCGGCGGCGAACCAGCCGATGACGGCGATCGGCAGCAGTGCGGGGATCCCGGCGTTGACGTGGGCGAGTTCACCGGCGGCGAGCCGGCACTTGGCGCATTCCTCCAGGTGCTTGCGGAGGCCGCGCTCGGCCCGCATCCGCAGCCCGCCGCGCGCGTAGGCGCCGAGCCGGTCCGCGTAGCGGGCGCAGTCGCCGCCGGCGGTCAGCGACTGGCTGACGTGGGCCTGGAGGTACGCCTGCTTGAGCCCCTCGCGGGCCCGGCTGGCGAGGACGGCCGTGGCGTTGGCGGTGAGGCCGAACAGCGGGGCGACGTCGCTGGGGGACTCCTCCTCGACGGTGGTGTGCCACAGCACGGCCTGCCAGCGCTCGGGCAGCGACCGGAAGGCCTGCATGGCGAGCGACTGCTCGGCCTCGTGCATGGCGCGGACGTCCGCGCCGAGGTCCAGCGTGTCCTGGTCGGAGACGTCGGAGGAGCGGGACGCCTCCGCCGCGAACACGGCGAAGTCCTCCACGAGGTGTTCGCGCTTCTGGGTCCTGGCCCAGTTCGCCGCGACCCGCCGGACGGTGGTCATGAGGTAGGCGCGCACGGCCTGTTCGGGTCCGGCCCCGCCGCGGACGGCCTGCAGGGTGCGGGCGAACACCTCGGCCGTCAGGTCGTCGGCGGTGTGCGCGTCCCGGCAGCAGGTCCTGGCGTACCGCCGCACGGCGTCGGAGTGGCGGCGGAACAGCTCCTCGTACGCCGAACCGTCGCCGTCCCGCATGAGCTGGACGAGTTCGGAGTCGGACGGCGGCAGCGCGACGGGCGGCGGCAGCACGCCCTCGGACTCGTCCTCGCCGTCCGCGTGGGCGGCGTCAGGAGCGTCGGGGTACTCGGCTCCGACCCCCGCACGCCCGGCGAACCCCCCGGCCCCGGAGGACTTGCCTTCCCGCTGCTGCGGAACACTCGCGTCGGCGTGACCGACGGGACCGACGGGACCGACGGGACCGACGGGACCGACGTGACCGACGGGATCAAGGTCCTCGACGTGGTCCGCGTGATCGAGGTGTGCGGCATGGTCGACGTGGTCGACGTGGCCAACGTGGTCGACGTGCGCGGTCCGGTCGAACGGTTCGGCAGGTCCCGGCGGAGCCACCGCGCCGCCCTGCCCGGGCACACTCGCCGAGCCGACCGCATGGGCTCCGCCCGGCGCGCCGGAGAGGCCGCCGGGGCCGCCCTGGCTCGGCACCTGTCGCGGGGGCGGGCCTCCGGGCTCCGTGCCACCACCGTCGCCCAGCGGTTCGTCCCGACCGTCACCGCTCATCGCGGAAGCCCCCGTACACACGCCCAGACCCGAATACCGGCCCAGCCTGCCACAGCGCGCGGGCACGCCGAAGCGCCGCGTCCACTTACCACTCGTCCGGGGAGACTTCCCGTATCCGGGCGTAACCGCTCACACGTTCGTGTCATGCTCGTTGGTCCGCCCGGACCACGGAACAGCCGTCTCCCGCCTGGACGTACGACGTACCAGGAGCCCGCGGGAGCCACCCGGAGTCGGCGGCGGTCACCGAAAGCCTGCCGGGATCACCGGAGCCCGCGACGGTCACCGAAAGCCTGTCGGAATCACCCGGAGCCCGCGGCAGTCACCGAAAACCTGCCGGAATCACCCGGAGCCCGCGGCAGTCACCGAAAACCTGCCGGAATCACCCCGAGCCCACGACGGTCACCGAAAATCTCCGGGAGTCACCGAAAATCTCCGGGAGTTACGCCGGAGTCGCCGGGAGCCCCCAGGAGTTACGCGGAGCCCCCCGGAGTCACCGGGAGCGCAGGCCCTCGAGCAGGATGTCCAGGAGCCGCGCGGAGGCCGCCGCCTGCTGCACCGCGTCCGGGAGCGCCGGGGCGGCCGTCGCGATGACGAGGAGCACGTCCGCCACGGTCACGTCCGTCCGCAGCTCACCCGCCTCACGCGCCCGGTCGACGAGCCGGCCGACGACCTCGAGCAGCTCGGCCGCCCCCGCGTCGTCCCGCTCCTCCGCCGGCACACCGCGCGGCGCGACCACGCGCGCGTCGGCCTGCTCGGCGACACCCCGCTGGTACGGCACCCGGGCCGCGTCGTCACCGTCGTCGCCGACGGGCAGCACCACGGGCTCGTCCACACCGACCCGCAGCACCTGCGGCGGCAGGAGACGGCCCGCACCCGAGGCCACGGAGGTCCGCAGGAACCGGGAGAGCGCCGACCACGGCTCCTCCTCCTGGCCCAGCGCGGCCCGCGCCTGCTCGGTCAGCCGGGCGGTCTCCTCCTCGGCTATCCGCCGCACCAGCACGTCCTTGCTGGGGAAACGGCGGTAGACCGTGCCGACCCCGACCCGGGCGCGGCGAGCCACGTCCTCCATCGGAGCCCCGTAGCCGAGCTCGCCGAACACCTCGCGCGCGGCCCGGAGGACGTGCTCCAGATTGCGCTGGGCGTCCACCCGCAGCGGCGCGGACCTGCCGCCGGGCGTCACCGTTCCGTTGCGCGACTCGGAGGCAGCGCCCCCCGAACCGTGGCCGTCCTCGACGATCGCCGTCCCGGCGCCCGACGACCATCGCGAATCCTGAATCTGCATAAGCGTTCCCCCGCTCATGATGTCTCCCCCCGGAGACTTCCCCGCCCTGACACGGGGTTTCCGGTCGACCAGCGCTCAGGTCCACGCGCTTCGATCCGACACCCCGACGAAGTACGAACATAGTTGAGTCGGGGTCAATTCAGAAGGGGAAGTTCCGTACGGTGCGCCCCCCGATCGGAGCAAGGCCCGGAAGACTCCCGATTCCGACCCACTCGCTGACCTGCTCCACCCGCTGTGACCTGCGTCGATGCCGTCGCACGCGCATCACGCGCCACCCCGCGCCTCCGTACCCCTCCGGTCACACAATTTGCCGAGCCTGTGGACAAACCACGGACGGGGGTGCGTCATGGGACAGTGACCGAACCTGCGCGCATTCTCGTGGTCGGCGGTGGCTACGTCGGCATGTACACCGCGCTGCGCCTCCAGCGGCAGCTCAGGGCCGAGCTCAGAGCCCGCGCCGCCGAGATCGTCGTGGTCACCCCCGAGCCGTACATGACGTACCAGCCGTTCCTGCCCGAGGCCGCGGCCGGCTCCATCTCCCCGCGCCACGTCGTCGTGCCGCTGCGCCGGGTCCTGGACCAGTGCCGCATCGTCATCGGCGAGGTCAGGTCCGTCGACCACGCCAAGCGCACCGCGACCCTCTCCACCCTCGCCACCGAGGAGGAGGGCACCGGCGCCACCGAGCTCTCCTACGACGAACTCGTCATCGCGCCGGGCTCCGTCTCCCGCACCCTCCCGGTCCCCGGCCTCGCCGACCACGGCATCGGCTTCAAGACCGTGGAGGAGGCCATCGGCCTGCGCAACCACGTCATCGAGCAGATGGACATTGCCTCCTCCACCCGCGACCCCGCGATCCGCGACGCCGCCCTCACCTTCGTCTTCGTCGGCGGCGGCTACGCGGGCGTGGAGGCCCTCGCCGAGCTCGAGGACATGGCCCGCTACACCGCGCGGTACTACCACAACATCAAGCCCGAGGACCTGCGCTGGGTCCTCGTCGAGGCCTCGGACCGGATCCTCCCCGAGGTCGGCGCGGAGATGGGCCGGTACGCCGTCCGCGAGCTGCGCGGCCGCAACATCGACGTACGCCTGGAGACCCGCCTCGACTCCTGCGAGGACCGGGTCGCCGTCCTCAGCGACGGCACCCGCCTGCCCACCCGCACCGTCGTCTGGACGGCCGGCGTCAAACCCGCCCCCGTCCTCGCCGCCACTGACCTGCCGCTGAACGAACGCGGCCGGCTCCGCTGCACCGCCCGCCTCACGGTCGACGGCGTCGAGAACGCCTGGGCCGCCGGCGACGCCGCCGCCGTACCGGACGTCACCTCACAGGAGCCCGGCAGGGAGTGCGCGCCGAACGCCCAGCACGCCGTCCGCCAGGCCAAGGTCCTCGCCGAGAACATCGCCGCCTCCCTGCGGGGACAACCGCTCAAGGAGTACGCGCACGCGTACGCCGGCTCCGTCGCCTCCCTCGGCCTCCACAAAGGCGTCGCCCACGTGTACGGCCGCAAGCTCAAGGGATATCCGGCCTGGTTCATGCACCGCGCCTACCACCTCAGCAGGGTCCCCACCTTCAACCGCAAGGCGCGGGTCCTCGCCGAATGGACCCTGTCCGGCCTGTTCAAACGGGAGATCGTCTCCCTCGGCTCGCTGGAACACCCCCGCGCCGAATTCGAACTCGCCGCCACCCCACCACCCGACCCCGGCGACAAGCCGTCGTCCTGACATCACTGTCAGTGCACTCGTCCACACTGGACGTGTGACCATAGGTGGGCTCACACCTGCACAGCGTGACTCTGCACGGCACCGACACCACGAGGCATACGAATCCGTGAACTTCACCCGTTGGAGCGCCCGGCTCCCCGGCACGCAGCGCCGCGCGGCGCGGGGGACCGAAGGCTCCGTGCCCGCAGCCCGCGGTGAGTACGGGCAGCAGCTGGAGCAACTCACCGACGCCGCCGCCGACGCCGCGGAGCCCGTCGACGTCCCCGCCCTGGAGGACTTCTCCGTACGGGAGCTCCTCGGCCGCCTCCCCGGCCTGGTCGCGCTCGTGTACGGCCCGGAGCACCGCATCGCGTACGTGAACGACGCCTACGCGGCCGCGTTCGGCCCCCGCCCCGCCGGAGCGACCGTCGCCGCCACCTGCCCGGAGGCCGAGGACCTCGGCCTGCTCCCGCTCATGGACCAGGTCCTGCGCAGCGGCAAGCCCCGCACGGTGAAGGCCCGCCGCACCCAGGACGGCGGGTCGTACACGGTCACCTGCCTGCCCGTGGACAGCCCCCGGCTCGACGGCGGCGGCGTCCTCGTCCACGCCGCCGACGTCACCGACCACGCCGAGGCCGCCGAGCGGCTGCGGGCCAGCGAGCGCCGCCACCGGGAGACCGCCGTCACCCTCCAGCGCTCCCTGCTCCCGCAGGAGCTCGAGCAGCCCGACGACCTCCGGATCGCCGCCACCTACCAGCCCGGCGTCGCGGACGCGGCCGTCGGCGGCGACTGGTACGACGTGATCACCCTCGGCGCCGGCCGCACCGCCCTCGTCATCGGCGACGTGATGGGCCGGGGCGTGCGCGCCGCCGCCGTCATGGGCCAGCTCCGCACCGCCGTCCGGGCCTACGCCCGCCTGGACCTGCCCCCGCACGAGGTGCTCCAGCTCCTCGACGGCCTCGCCGCCGAGATCGACGCCAGCCAGATCGCCACCTGTGTCTACGCGATCCACGACCCGAGCGAGGGCAAGCTCGTCTACGCCTCCGCAGGCCACCTCCCGATCCTCGTACGAGACGAGGACGGCACCGTCCGCTGCGCCGAGGGCCCGACGGGCCCGCCGCTCGGCACCGGAGGCTGGCTGCACGCCTCGGGGTCCATCGCCCTGCCGCCCGGCTCCACCGCCGTCCTCTACACCGACGGCCTGGTCGAGCGCCGCCGGGAGGACATCGACGAAGGCGTCGCCGCCCTGGCCCGCGCCCTCTCCGGTGCCAGCGGCACCCCGCAGGTCGTCTGCGACCGGCTCCTGCGTTCCCTGGGCGTCACCGCTGAGCACGACGACGACGTGGCCGTCCTCGTCGTCCAGCACCCCTCCCGCGCCGGATCCGACGCCGAGCTCTTCCACAACGCCGCCCTGGAACTCCTCGGCGGCGTGGAAGCCGCCCCCCGCGCGCGTGCCTTCGCCTCCGGCGTCCTGTCGAGCTGGCGCTTCCCCGTCGAACTGCGGGACCTCGGCGTCCTCGCCACCAGCGAGCTCGTCGCGAACTCCCTCCAGCACGGCACCCCGCCCATGCGGCTGCGGCTGCGCCGCACCGACCGCCGGCTGATCATCGAGGTCACCGACGGGGACGACCACCTCCCGCGCCGCCGCAGGGCGGAAACGGAGGACGAGGCGGGTCGCGGGATCTCCATCATCGCGACGATCGCCTCGTCCTGGGGAAGCCGCCGCACACCGGGCGGCGGCAAAGCGGTCTGGTGCGAGTTCGCCCTGCCCGACCGGGTGACGCGGGCGGCCGAGCTCTAGACGGCCGAGCTCCGGACGGCCGCCTCGGCCTTCGGGTCCGGCTGGTGCCGGGCCACGACCTTCGAGGGCCTGCCGGCGAGCGAGGGCTGGTTCTGCTCGGGGGTCAGCTGCCTGCCCAGCCGGACGGCCAGGAACGTGATGCCGAGCGAGAACAGCACGAACGTCACGATGTACGGACCGTGCAGCGCCGCCCCCATGGGCCCGCCCACGGCCGGACCGACGGCCAGCGCCAGCTGCTTGACCAGCGCGAAGGCCGAGTTGTACTGCCCGACCATCGACTCCGGCGCCAGATCGGCCACCAGCGGCGCCACGGTCGGCGACAGCATCGCCTCACCGAGCCCGAACAGTGCGTACGTGGAGACGAACGCCGCCGTCGCCATCGCCTGGCTGCCGTGCCCGAGCCCCGCGTACCCGGCGATGAGCCATGCCACGGTCCAGATCAGGCCCACGGCCGCGATCACCCGGGTCCGCCTGCGGCGCTCGACGAACTTCAGCACCAGGAACTGCGCGGCCACGATCACCGCCGTGTTCGCGGCCAGCGCGATGCCGAGCGTCGACGGCTGGATGCCGGCGGCCTCGGTGCCGTACGCGGCGAGACCCGACTCGAACTGTCCGTAGCAGGCGAAGAAGAGGACGAAGCCGAGGACGCACAGCTGCACCATCGCCTTGTGCCCGAGCAGCGCCCGCACACCGCCGCCCTTGCCGCCCTCGGAGGGACGCGCACCCTGGAACGCCGGCGAACCGGGCATCCGCACGGTCCCGACGACCGCCGCCAGGACGAGGAACATCGCCGCCTCGATCGAGAACAGCAGGATGAAGCTGCCCGGACGGGTCGTGTCGACCAGCAGGCCGCCGATCAGACCACCGACACCGAGCCCCAGGTTCTGCAGGAAGAACTGCATGGCGAAGGCCCGGGTCCGGCCCACGGGCGTCGAGCACCAGACGATCATCGTCGCCAGCGCCGGCTGGAGCACCGCCGTACCGGCGCCCAGCAGCGCCGCGGCACCCACGGCCGCCGGCACGCTCGACGCGAAGCCCATCCCCACCGCACCCACGGCGGCCACCACCGAAGCCACCATCAGCACGGGCACCGGCCCGCGCCGGTCGATGGCCCGCCCGCTGAAGGGGAGGACCACCAGTGCGGCCATGGCGAAGACCGCCAGGACGATGCCCGCCGTCGCCGCGCCCAGATCCCGCACCTGGGCGACGTACACATAGAGGTACGGCACCGTGAAGCCGAGTCCGAACGCGCTCAGCGCGCTGCCTGCCTGAATCCGGCGCATCGCGCCCCTCGCCTCGGTCACACTCACCCACTTCGGTCACAGGTTCAGAGGTGTAGCCCTGAACCTTGAAGACTTCAATACTAAAGTTAACGGCTTAACAGTACACACCGAAGGACTTCAACGCCAACGAGGCCCGTGGGATACTCGCCGCATGTCCGACACCACGGAGCGGTCCGGCCAGCAGGCCCCGCAGGAGCCGAGCCTCGACGAGCAGATCGCCGCCTATCAGCGCGAGTTCCGCGACCTCGACCCCCAGGTCGAGAAGGTCGTATCGGCCCTCGGCCGACTGAACCGCCGCATGAACGTGGCGTACGGCCGCCAGCTGGCGGACCTCGGCATCAGCAACGCCGAGTGGGAGGTCCTCAAGACCCTCGTCCTCGCCGGCGAGCCCTACCGGCTCGGTCCCGGCGAACTGGCCAAGCGCCTCGGCCTCACCCCGGCCGCGATGACCCACCGCATCGACCGCATGGCGGGAGAAGGCCTGGTCACCCGCGACCGCGACGAGAACAACCGCGTCCGCGTGATCGTCGAGCTCACCGACGAGGGCCGCTCCAAGTGGCTGGAGGCCATGCGCATGGCCACCGCCTTCGAGGAGGACCTCCTCCAGGACCTCGGCACCGAGGAACGCGGCGCCCTCGGCGAGGCCCTCATCCGCCTCCTCCGCCGCGTGGAGCTCACCCAGCCCGACGCCGGCGGCCGCCTGAAGGACCTCGACTGACCCTCCAGACCGGAGGTTGACACGCCCCCACTGGATGCGTAGTGTTCTCCGAGTTGTCGCCGAGCCGGAACGGTTCTTCGGCAACCACTCCCGCCGCTGATGCGGCACCTCTTACTCCGCACGATCTCCCCACCGGGATGAATTTCGGCATGCCGAAATTCATTTCGAAAGACTCGATTATGAGCCGTCCGGGAAATCCGCTAGAGTTTGAGACGTCGGAACGGCCCAACAGCCGCAAAGACAAAACCCGCTGACTGGGAATCAGACACCGAAAGGATCTGGTAGAGTCGGAACCGCCGAAAGGCCCCCGGCGCGAAAGCGGAAACGGGGACCGGAAAGCACCGAGGAAATCGGATCGGAAAGATCTGATAGAGTCGGAAACGAAGGAAGCGCCCGGAGGAAAACCCGCGAGGGTGAGTACGAAGGAAGCGTCCGTTCCTTGAGAACTCAACAGCGTGCCAAAAATCAACGCCAGATTAGTTGATACCCCGTCCATCTTCGGATGGCGAGGTTCCTTTGAAAGTCCCGCCGGCCCTCGTGGCTGGTGGGCAACATACACAGCGAGGACGCTGTGGACAGTCGGCCCTATTCCGGCCTGACTGTCCCGCTCAACGCGAGTGTCACACC